>JAYVMP010000199.1:0-14579 GCA_043758895.1 Bacteroidota bacterium | reverse complement strand
ACTCTTTCTTTTCTATTTTTGGAAAGTACGTATCGCCCTCAACTATTGCATCTATTTCTGTTAAGTAAAGCTGATCTGCTCGGCCTAATGATAAGGAGTAGATTTCTGCCCCTCCAATGATAAACAATTCCTTCTCTTGGTTTTGTTGGGCAAGCAGCATCCCCTCTTGTAGGTTATGGATAACTTTACATCCTTGTGCTTGAAAATTTTTCTGACGTGTTATTACGAGATTGGTCCGGTTGGGCAGCGGTCTGAATTTTTCAGGGAGCGATTCATAATTTTTGCGCCCCATGATCACATGATGACCTTTTGTGGTTTGCATAAAATGCTTCATGTCGTCCGGCAAGCGCCAAGGCAGGTCGTTGGCCTTGCCAATCACACCATTCTTTGCAACGGCAGCAATCAATGAAATGATCATTTGTTCAGCAAAGAAGCTAAGGCAAATGCGGCCGCTGCGGCCACCACTCCAATAACGGTAACGCGAAAAGCGCCCTTCAACAGCGGCTGCCCCGTAAGTTTACTTTTTACGAGACCAAAGGCCACCAGGCAAAGGACGGTGATCACGCATGAATATTTTAATCCCTCGGCTGAAGAGCTTGAAAAAAAATAGGCACTCAAAGGGATCAGCCCACCGATAACGTAGGAGACGGCAATTATAAATGCGCTTTCCTGTGCCCTGTTTTTATCGGGGCGTTCAAGGCCCAGTTCAAAACGCATCATAAAATCAACCCATTCTTTGGGACGCTTGGCCATCTCACGGGCGATGGTCTCTTGCAATTGGTCGTTCAAACCATACCCGGCAAAAATCTCTTTGGTCTCCCTAATCTCTACCTCGTGCAATTTTTCAATTTCCTCATACTCACGCCTTTCTTCGGCATCGTAATGTTCAATTTCGGTGCGGCCAGCAAGATATCCACCCAGCCCCATGGCAATAGATCCAGCCGCAATTTCGGCTAACCCGGCTGTAATGATAATGCCCGTGCCATCAACTGCTCCACTTAGGCCAGCAGCGAGCGCAAAGGGCACAGTAAGGCCATCGCTCATGCCGATCACAAAGTCACGCACTTTTTCTGATGACTGAAAATGTTTTTCTTCCATAGCACGAATCTACGGGATGGGGAAGATTAAAAAAAATAATGGTCAGTGGTACCGTTGGTAGCGGACTTCCGCCTCAAAAAATGAGAACAGGGAGTTGAGTATATTTCCTTGATTCCCCGAGTGAGTCACTTCACGGTGCTGCACATTAAATTTTGTGAGTATCCGATAAAACGTAGAATCACTTATTGAAAACCGATCCATCAACTCTTGTTTCACCTCCGTATTGGTCACGATCTCCACATACGTTTGTGTCCTTGACAGCTCCGTATTGAGCTTCGCCAATTTTCTTTTTTCCCTCTCCCGCTTTGAAAAGTAATCAAGGTTTACAGCCGCGCCTCCGCCAGAGTTGGGCATGGCGCCACCCCAGGGAAGCGATTTACTCTTTAACTTGAGCGAGGGGAATTCTTTTTTTGCTGCTTCCGGTCTACCAAATACTGTTATTTCCCTAAGCATAATGACATTTTGTGAAAGCCGCACCAGCATAATGTCTTCGTCAAGATAAACGGGCACCACCGCCACATTGTAGCCGATGCTGGAAAAGATGAGGGTATCGGTTTCTTTTACTTTTACAAAAAAAACACCGTTGCTGTTGGTGAGGGTTCCCCAATTGGTGCCTTTCACTTTCACGGAGGCACTCGGCACGGCATTTAATGAAATGGAGTCCACCACAATTCCCTTCAATGTCCTTTGCGCCAATGCGGAAAAACTGAAAGAAGTGATTAACAATATAAAAAGTAGGGTTCGTCTTTTCATCAACTCCGCAATATACTTCCAGGAAGGAATTTTAATAGAAAAAATTGTGTAGGTTCAACTTTTGTTGGCCAGTTGTCCGCATGCGGCATCAATATCTTTTCCTCTGCTTTTGCGGACCCGCGCAGTAATCCCGTTCCTTTCCAGCATGTCAATGTACATGGTCAAGGCTTCACCGCTGGCTTGCTTAAATTCTCCTTCATCAATGGGATTGTACTCGATCAGGTTTACTTTGGACGGAATGACTTGGCAGAATTTCAACAAAGCCTGCGCGTGCTCCACCGAGTCGTTGATCCCCTCCCAAACCACGTACTCATAGGTAACCTTCCGCTTGGTTTTTTGGTACCAGTGCCGAAGGGCACCGGCCAATTCAATTAAAGGATTGGAATCATTAATGGGCATGATGGAAGACCTTGTTTCGTCAAAGGCGGCATGGAGCGATACGGCCAAATTAAACTTCACGCCATCATCGGCCATTTTGATGATCATTTTAGCAATGCCGACCGTAGATAAAGTAATTCTTTTCATGGCCATGCCTAATCCCTTTGGCGAAGTGATCTTATCGATAGCTGCTACCACATTGCTGTAATTCAAAAGGGGCTCTCCCATCCCCATGAACACAATGTTGGTAAGTGGCCGATTGAAAAAGAGTCCCGCTTGCTCTTTGATGGCAGCAACCTGATCGTAGATTTCATCTGCACTTAAGTTGCGCTGCCGTTTGAGCCGTGCCGTTGCACAAAATTTGCAGGCGAGCGAGCAGCCTACTTGGGAAGAAACACAGGCTGTGATCCGCTTTTCTGCCGGGATCAACACCGATTCAACAATCAACCCATCGTGCAGCGTCACCGCATTTTTAATTGTGCCGTCCGCACTGCGTTGCATGTTGTCCACGTGGATGTGATTGATGGCAAAATGTTCTTTCAGGAGCTCACGGGTTGCTACCGAAAGGTTGGTCATCTGGTCAAAGCTTTTAGCCGATTTCTTCCAAAGCCATTCGTCCACCTGCTGGGCGCGAAAAGCCTTATCGCCCTGGTCAACAAAGAACTTTTTTAATTCCTCGGGATTCAGTTTGCGGATATCGCGTTTGGTTATTTCCACAGCTTGCATGCCGCAAAGGTAAGAAGTAACTTGCTTAAATAAATGAGGGTATCCTGTTGGTTGTAAATTGTGTTTATTTAATTTCGTTGCTCGCACAAATCGATATGAGAAAAAATTTACCAACTCTTTTTTTCTTTCTCGCTGCTTCTTCAGTTTGGGCCCAACATAATTGGTCACTTGATCGAGCTAATCAATGGTACGGGCAGCAGCCTTGGTTGGTGGGTTGCAACTTCATCCCGAGCACGGCCATTAATGAATTAGAAATGTGGCAGGCAGACACATGGGATCCTAAGACAATCGATCGCGAGTTGGGTTGGGCAGAAAATATCGGTTTTAATGTGGCCCGCGTTTACCTTCACAACCTGGTGTGGGAGACTGATAAAGATGGATTTAAAAAACGCATCGATGAGTTTCTTACAATGGCCGACCGCCATAAAATAAAGATACTTTTTGTTTTGTTCGATGATTGTTGGAACAGAGACCCGAAAACAGGGACGCAGCCCGAACCTAAGCCGGGTGTGCATAACTCAGGATGGATGCAAGCCCCGGGGCAAGCAAGGGTGAATGATCCAACTACGTGGAAACCATTGGAAAATTACACCAAAGAATTACTGATCACTTATACCGATGATAGGCGGGTGATGATGTGGGACCTTTACAACGAGCCGGGCAATGAAGGGATGTTCGACAAATCGTTGCCCTTTCTTAAAATGGTTTTTGAATGGGCGTGGGCAGTCCGTCCATCACAGCCACTTACCTGCGCTACCTGGAACAGTGATGAGAAGTTCAACTATTTGAATAGCTTTCAGTTGACCAGCTCCGATGTGCTCACGTTTCATAATTACAGTGACCCGAAAAACCTGGAAGCAGAAATCCTCCAACTTCAAAAAACGGGCAGGCCTTTCATTTGCAGCGAATACATGGCCCGCACTAATGGCAGCCGCTTTGAAACTAATCTTCCTGTTTTGAAAAAATACAACGTTGGCGCGATCAATTGGGGTTTAGTGAGCGGTAAAACAAACACCATCTTCCCGTGGGGATCGAAGGAGGAAACCCCGGAGCCGAAAGTTTGGTTTCACGACATCTTTCGAAAAGATGGAACTGCATTCAGTGTGGAAGAGATAAAATTTCTTAAAGCCATTACAAAACGATAGGCTTTTAGTTACTGGTATTAAGCAAGGGTAAACCATGAAAATCCTGACGATAGGAAGGGGTCGTCATTATTCCAATGTCACGATCACTCTATTGTCTAATCGGGGTTTAATTCGCCATCAACTCTTTGGCATTCTCTAAGTTAACAGAAGAAGGCTTATCGCCACCAATCATTTTGGCGATTTCCGTGATGCGGTCGTTGCTTTCTAATTTACGGACTTGACTTTCGGTTTTCGATGACGAATTATCTTTAAACACAAAATAGTGAGTATCTGCTTTGGCCGCTATCTGGGGCAAATGACTGATGGCGATCACCTGATGGCGTTGTGCCATTTCTTTCATGCGATTGCCGAGGCGAATCGCCACCTCGCCAGAAACACCGGTATCAATCTCGTCCAAGATCAACGTTGGCAAGGATTTTTTTTCAGCCATTACATATTTAATAGCAAACATCACACGTGAAAATTCACCACCTGATGCTACTAGGGCCAACGGACGAACTACAACTCCTCTGTTGGCGCTGAACATTATTTCAATCCGGTCAATACCGGAAACAAAAGGCTCAACGATGTCGTGATTGATCTCGAGCTGCGCCTCGGGGATGCCCAACTCTTTCAATAGATTTATCAACTGCTTGCACAGCGGCACAAAAACCTTCTTTCGGGTTTGGCTCAATGTCATTGCTTTTTTTTGAAGTGTTTCTTCCGCCTTCCGCAGAGCCAGTTGGGCTTCACCAAGCGATTGATCGAGGTTGGTTGTTCTATCGGCTTTGGCTTGGAAAGTTCGGAGTAATTCCAAAAGCTGTGTTACTGTGAGCATTCGATGCTTTTGTTGCAACTGATAAATCAGGCTAAGCCGATCGTTAACTTGCTCTGTCCTACCCGGATCAAATTCGATTTTCCCGTAAGCGCGTTCCATTTCATCCAGCACATCGTTCAATTCTATTTTGGCGCTCTCGAAGCGCTGGAACAGTTGGGCGTAGTCTTTTGAAAAATTAGCGATCAACTGAAACTCACCCTTCATGCTGGCCAAGGAAGCGGCAACTGAATTTTCTGATTGACCTAGCACGTGCATAATCGTATTGAGCCTTGTTTTGATTTCCTCGGCATGTTCTAAAATGGAAAGCTCGGCTTCCAACTTTTCCTGTTCGCCTTCGTTTAGGTCGGCTTTGACCAATTCATCCAATTGAAATTTTATAAAATCCGATTCTTGCCGAAGCACAACCGATTCGCTCAACAGTTCATTGTAATGCCTTTTTGCATCCAAAAATTTTCGCCACGATTCATCGTATTCATTTTTTGCCTTTTCATTTTCCGCAAAGTAGTCTGTCAACTGCAATTGAAATTCTTGGCGCCCCAACTCCAACGTTTCATGTTGTGAATGGATATCCATCAACCTGCTTCCGATTCTTCTCATCACCTCCAGAGTGACGGGTGTATCGTTAATAAAAGCACGGCTTTTGCCGGAAGGGCTGATCTCCCTGCGGATGACCGTTTGGTGCTCGTAGTCAAGATTTTCTTCTTGGAAGATTTCCTTCAACGGGTACAGTGAGATATCAAACGTGCCTTCGGTAACGCATTTTTCATTTTCATTCCACAAGGTTTTCACATCGGCTCTGTTTCCAAGCAACAAACCAATCGCGCCAAGCATGATGGATTTACCTGCACCCGTCTCTCCGGTCACTACGTTGAGGTGCGCTGAAGGTCGCAATTCCAATTGTCGGATTAGTGCGTAATTCTTAATGGAAAGGTGAATGAGCATGATGAACTGAAGCGGAGCAAGTTAGCAGTCAATTATTTTACTTTCAACAGAAAGTAAAAATAAAGGGGATGTAAGCTTTGTGGCCAGGTTTCCTGGAGTGTTCCTGACCTGCGGTTAATTAGCCATAATTTTTTGATACACCGTGCGCTTGGGGTCAAGTGCCGTTAGAATATCGTAAGCTTCCCGTTTAGTGGCCAAAGGCGCATCCGTAAAAATATTGGTCATCTCAACAGCTTTGGCATCAAAAAAAGAAACAATCAATATGGCCGTAGGGAAGGTACTCCAGATTTTTTTAACGCTTCGCAGCACATCCAGAATCTGTTCACGGCTCTGATCGGGATTTTTATCATACGTATCCAGACCGAGCCGGTGGTATTTGTACGAATTTTTTCGCAGGTCAATCATTTGAGGGTTATTGACGTTGTCAAGCAACGCGAATCGGCTGCGGTTGCTTCCCAATGCCACCCAACCCGGATGGGTACTTCCTTGCGCATTGTTGACCACCGTGAGCATTTTTTGCACAAAGGGATTGCCACCCATTTCGCTGAACGAATCATAATCGTAAGCCAAAATGGTGTAGGCATAAAAAGCTAGCATGGAAGTAAGATTGTTGATGTAGGTGTTGTCGTTATACTCCATCGGTTGAGATTCGATGTATTCAAATTCAAAATCACGGTCGGCAAAATTGAACAGTACAGTTTCATAATTGGTGTTGAAAACGGGACGTGCCGCAACAATCTGGGCATTGGCAGTAAAAACACCAATAGCGGGCATTTGGCTTATATTGATAAAAAGCGAGCAGTTGATCTTCTCATAGGGTTTGTAAACATCTGTGGTCCATTTGCGTGTATTGAGAAAGGCAGCAAAAGAACGCTCCATATCTTTAAATACCGATCGCTCTGAAGTCTGTATCTGGTCGGCATTGATGGTTACCTTGCAGTTCAGCTCCTGCGCCAAAGAAGCATGGCAGCTAAAAAAAAATACCAACCAAAAAAAATTACGAGGTAACATTTTCAATAATCGTAGTAACGATATCGTGGGCCACTTCTTGCTTTGATTTTAAATTAAATTTTTTGGAGGAGCCATCACGGTGAATGAATGTAACACGGTTCGTCTCATGCCCAAACCCGGCCCCTTTGTCATTCAACGAATTCAAAACAATCAGGTCAAGGTTTTTTGAAACGATCTTTTTTTCCGCATTGTCCATCTCATTTTCTGTTTCCAGGGCAAAGCCAACTGTGAACTGCCCCGGCTTTTTCATTTTGCCCAATTCGGCTGCAATGTCCTTCGTTTTTACAAGCTCAATAATTAACGAAGAATTATTTTTCTTGATTTTCTGGTCTGCTCGTATAGCCGGTTTAAAATCTGCAACCGCTGCCGACATAACTAAAATATTTGTGGAAGGAAATAACAAAATACATTCCTGATACATTTCATCGGCCGATGTTACTTGCTTTAGCCGTATCAAGGGATTGGTTACGGTAAGAGCAGTGGGGCCTGAAACAAGATCCACTTCGGCACCCTGCTTAGCCAATGCTTCGGCTATGGCAAAGCCCATTTTCCCTGAGGAATTATTTCCAATAAAGCGCACGGGGTCAATCGCCTCGTGTGTTGGCCCTGCGGTCACTAACGCCCTTTTACCTTTTAATTTCTGTCCGCCCGCAAAGAAGCTTTCAAGTTTAGAGATGATCACTTCAGGCTCAGCCATCCTTCCATTTCCAGTTAGCCCACTGGCTAGCTCCCCAAATGCGGGATGGATCAATTCGTTTCCCCAACTTACTAATTTTTGAATATTTTGTTGCGTTGAAGGATGCTCAAGCATATCGAGGTCCATAGCGGGAGCAAAGAAAACTTGGCATTGTGCACTCAGATAAATCGCCAGCAATAAATTATCACACTGGCCAGTTGTCATCTTAGCAATCGTATTGGCCGAAGCGGGCGCGATCAGCAAGGCATCGGCCCAAAGCCCCAGCTCAATATGGTTCTGCCATTCGCCTGTCTCATCCTTTACGAACTGGGTAAGCACCTGGTTTTTAGAAAGTGTGGACAAGGTGAGCAAGGTTACAAACTCTTTTGCAGTGGGCGTCATCACCACTTTTACATCTGCCCCTGCTTTCACCAACAAGCGCACTAAGGCAGCCGATTTATAGGCAGCAATGCTGCCCGTTACGCCTAACAGTATCCGCTTGCCGGACAGCATGATTTATTCCGCTTTGCTTTCTACCACAGGCATGGCTTCGCGCATGCGATAGTTCAGTTTGCCTTCCAGAAACTCTTCGGTGGCCGAGGTCGTGGGCTTGGGCATGCGCTCATAAAATTTAGAGATTTCAATCTGCTCGCGGTTTTCAAAAACTTCTTCCAGGTTGTCCACGGTGGTGGCAAACTCGGCCAATTTGTTGTTGAGCTCTTCTTTCAGGTTGACGGAAATTTGTCTCGCTCTTTTTGAGATGACAACTACAGACCGGTAAAGGTTGCCAGTAGAATCAGAAATTTTTTCAACATCACGGGTGATGAGCGAAGGTTGGGTTGCCATACTTTTTTAACTGTTTAGCTTTTTTTGGTTTTTATTTTAAGAAAATTGATCTGATTGAGACTGGCTGTATAAAAAAATTCAGCCTGCTTTAAATAGGTACTATTGGGGAAACTATCTAAAAATTCGCGGTAGAAATCCACCGCGTTAGAATAGCGTTCTAATTGTTTGGCAACAATGCTTTTTTCTGCCCATTTGAATTGCGCGGAGATTTTCAGGTACCCCATTTCTTCCAGGTATTTAGAGTCGGGGAAGGTCTTCCTGAAATTATTAAAAGAGATGACTGCCGCTTGGTAGTACCTCAACTTAAAATATAGATTGGCGTTTTCAAATTCCTTTTTCTCCAATTTCTGTTGGCTGCTGTTAACTACCTCGTTGGCTTTGTCGATAAACTGGCTACCGGGAAATTGGTTCAGGAAATTTTGCATCGCACCCATTGCCTCGATGCTGCTTTTCTGATCCAGTTGTTCATCGGGCGAGGCAATGTAAAGCGAATAGGCATACATGAAATAGGCTTCCTCGGAAAGTTGGCTCCTACCGTACGTTTCATAAAAAACCTTAAACTGATTGGATGCCAACAAGTAAGTCTTCTGATAATATTGGCAGTAGGCCAGATAAAATTCTACTTTTTCGCCTTCCGGCAAACCTCGAACGATCGGAAGTATTTGTTCAAATAAAATAGCCGTATGATAGTAATCCTTTTTCTTGAAATAGTCTTGCCCTGCCTCGTATTTTAGACGCCAATCTTCGCTTTTCTCAAGCCTACGAAAAGGACTGCATCCTAAAGTGGCGGCCACACATGCCGCGAGAACGAAGCCATTCAATAATTTCAAGTTCCTCATAAAACGGTTAAAACCTCAAAAGTAAGATAAGTTGCTTGGTTTAAGCCTGCAAATATACAACGCAAGTAGTAATTAGCAATTGATGGTCAGGTTCTACCTCAGGGCTGACGCATCTAAATTCTAAGCACGCGTTCAAGATATTTATTGTTCCATGCTGCTTTAGGGCTTTTCCGTTTAATGCTTCCCTTGGGTCATCATTTTTTAACAAATTCAGGGCAATCCTGTTGATGACACTGAAGTTTTGGGGAAAGTAGCGAGGAGCAGAGTTGAACTGCCGACCTTCGGGTTATGAATCCGATGCTCTAACCAGCTGAGCTACCTCGCCATACAAATTGATCCATCTTCCCCTAGAAACTGAAATCAAGAAAAAAGGAGCGCAAACATACAAACTTTTGACGGATTCAACTACTCACAATTTTTTGAAAAAAACTTTATTTGTCGGTAACAAAAAAACATTCTAAATTATAATCGAATCAAGAAAAGTTGTATGACCACCGCTACCAAAAATTTATTCACTGCCGATTACGAGATCCATGCATCAGTAAAAATGCTGTATCCCTATATCGAAACTGCCAGTGGCCTTGCCGAGTGGTTTGCCGACAATGCCACCATAAGCCCTGAAAAGATTTTCACTTTTGTGTGGGACCATGAACAACACAAGGCCGTGCTGGCTGCACACCGGACCAACCACTTCGCCCGTTTTGAATATTTGCCCGAATCTAAGGCTGACGAAAAGGACCCCTCCTACTTTGAACTGCGTCTTGAGGTAAACGAATTCACACAATCTACTTTTCTGAAAGTAACCGACTATTCCGACTTTGACGACATGGAAGAGTTGCAAGACCTATGGAATGGCCTGGTGGAAAAATTAAAAGAGGTTGTGGGCGGATAATTTGCGCCTGCCAATCGCTTGCCCTAATTTTCCAACAAAAAAACCGATGCTCCCCACAATCAACCCGGCTGAGACGCCTGCCTGGCAAAAGCTCACCTTCCTGTTCATGAATCTTCAAGCCGTTCACCTTCGAGAACTATTCGATGAAGACCCCCACCGCTTTCAGAAATTCAATCTACAATTCGAAGACATCCTTGTTGACTTCTCGAAGAACCTGGTCACAAAAGAAGTATTGGATGCCTTGGTGGAATTGACCAATGAGACGGAGCTTGCCGAAGCCATAAAGGCAATGTTTGACGGTGTCCCCATCAACCAAACAGAGCATCGGGCAGTGCTGCATACTGCGCTACGAAACCGGTCCAACACCCCGGTTTTGGTGAACGGCAGTGATGTGATGCCGGAAGTGAATGCCGTTTTAAATCAAATGAAAACATTTTCCGAACGGCTAATCCGCGGCCAATGGAAAGGCTACACCGGCAAAGCCATCACTGACCTTGTTAATATTGGTATTGGTGGTTCGGACCTTGGGCCGTTGATGGTAACGGAGGCATTGAAGCCTTATCATGCAGCTATCCGTCCACATTTTGTTTCTAATGTGGACGGCACGCACTTGGCAGAGACCGTAAAACACCTCGATCCGGAAACTACCCTGTTCATCATCGCCTCAAAAACTTTCACCACGCAAGAAACCATGACCAATGCGGAATCGGCCAAAGCCTGGTTCACCGAAAAATCAAATGGAAAGGGAGATGTGGCCAAGCATTTTGTGGCCGTCTCTACCAATACAAAAGCAGTAACCACTTTTGGGATCGCACCGGAAAACATGTTTGTATTTTGGGATTGGGTGGGCGGCCGCTATTCATTATGGTCCTCCATTGGTCTGTCCATTGCCTGCACGATTGGGTTTGAAAATTTTTCGCAATTGCTGGAGGGTGCCCATGCCATGGACAACCACTTTAAGAATGAACCTTTCCAAAAAAATATTCCTGTGATCCTCGCCCTTATCGGGATCTGGTACGTGAATTTTTTTGATGCCTCCAGCGAGGCCATCTTACCTTACGATGAATACCTCCACCGCTTCGCTGCCTATTTTCAACAAGGGAATATGGAAAGCAACGGCAAGTCGGTTGATCGGTCGGGCAATCCGGTACTTTACCACACCGGACCTGTCATTTGGGGAGAGCCGGGAACCAATGGCCAACATGCTTTTTATCAATTGATCCATCAAGGAACTAAAATTATCCCCTGCGACTTCATCGCTCCTGCGGTTAGTCAAAATCCCCTATCCGATCATCATCAAAAATTGATGTCTAACTACTTCGCCCAAACCGAAGCCTTGATGCGGGGCAAAACGCTAGAGGAAGTAGAACAGGAACTGAAGGCAGCTGGGATGGCCAGCGATGAAATCGAACACCAATCTCCCTTTCGTGTATTTACCGGAAATAAACCTACCAATTCAATCCTATTTAAAAAACTTACCCCGCGCACGTTGGGAAGTTTAATTGCGATGTACGAGCACAAAATTTTTGTGCAGGGTGTCATCTGGAACATCTTCAGTTTCGATCAATGGGGCGTAGAGCTTGGAAAAATTTTAGCAAAAAAAATCTTGCCCGAACTGGCCTCGGAACAAGAAATAACCTCGCACGACTCGTCCACCAATGGGCTGATCAACTATTTCAAACGATTGAAGTAACAACCTTGACCGATTAAAAAGTACAAGGCTTGTTAAGTTAATTTGATCTTCTATTTTTGACCCTCTTTCTCGATAAATGGAAACACAGATTTCAAAAATTGGCGTATTCACTTCCGGGGGCGATGCTCCAGGAATGAATGCTGCCATCCGTGCAGTTGTGCGCACGGCCATCTTCTATAAAAAAGAGGTCTTTGGAATTACCCAGGGCTATGAAGGCATGATCGCTGGCGATATCGTCAAACTGGGCGCGCGCTCGGTTGGCAATATTATCCAGCGAGGTGGCACGATTTTAAAAACCGCCCGCAGTCAAGAGTTCCGCACTAAAGAAGGGCGAAAGAAAGCTTTTGAAAACCTGAAGAAAAACGGCATCGATTCGTTGGTGGCCATTGGTGGCGATGGCACATTTACAGGCCTGCACGTTTTTTACGAAGAGTTTGGAGTTCCTTCCATTTGCATTCCGGGGACAATTGATAACGACTTGGCAGGAACAGATTATACCATTGGCTTTGACACGGCCACCAATACGGCCGTTGAGGCGATCGACAAAATCCGCGACACTGCGATTTCACACAACCGCTTATTTTTTATTGAGGTAATGGGCCGCAACTCGGGTTATATCGCCATCAACTGCGGCATAGCGGGTGGAGCCGTTGCCACCATCATTCCTGAAGAGAACATGACCTTGGATGAACTCTTTGCCAAATTGGATGAAGGGGAAAAGACCAACAAAAAATCAAGCCTGGTGGTTGTAGCCGAAGGCTCAAAAATTGGAGGAGCTCTCGAACTCGCCAAAAAATTCTCCGAACGAAATAATTATTTTGACATCAAGGTAACCATACTCGGGCACCTGCAGCGGGGCGGAACACCAACTTATTTTGATCGAGTCCTTGCCAGCAAAATGGGCGTTGGCGCTGTTGAGGGATTGATCAAGGGAAACCATAGCTCCATGGTTGGCATCCGCAACAACCAAATCGTTTTTAATGGGTTTGATCAGATCATCAACAACAAACACCATATCGATACCGAATCCTTGCGAATTGCAAAAATCCTTTCCATCTAAAATTTATCCTGAATGAAAGACCTCACGGTGGGCATCGACATTGGTGGAACCAACACAAAATTTGGAGTCGTGGATCGGGATGGTCATGTGATCCATCAGGGGAACATACACACAACCGGTTATGAAGAGTTCAAAGATTTTTTTGAAGGAATGACCTCTGCCCTTCGTGAAAGCTTTAAAAGCCTGCCTTCGGATACGACCATTGCCGGTATTGGTATAGGCGCGGCCAACGGAAATTACTACACGGGCAATATTGAGCACGCCACGAACCTTCGGTGGAAAGGCATCCTGCCTTTGTCGAAAATGTTTACGGAAGAATTTCATGTGCCCTGCATTCTTACCAACGATGCCAATGCCGCGGCCGTGGGCGAGATGGTTTATGGCAATGCCAAGAACATGAAAGATTTTGTGGTGGTTACCCTTGGCACAGGTTTGGGTTCTGGATTTGTGTGTGGTGGTTTGTTGCTGAACGGCCATCATGGCATTGCGGGAGAATTGGGCCACACCTCCGTAAACCCCACAGGGCGCTACTGCAATTGCGGCAAGCGAGGATGCCTGGAAACGTATGTTTCGGCAACAGGAATAAAGCGAACGGTTTATAAATTATTGGCCGATCACTTGGAGCCGAGTGAACTGAGGGGAATTAGTTTTGACAACCTGAACACGAAGATGATCACCGAGTCTGCCCAACGAGGCGACATCGTGGCAAAGGAAGCTTTTGAATATACGGGAAGGATACTGGGGATGAAATTGGCCGAAACAGTAGTGCATACCGACCCCGAGGCCATCTTTCTTTTTGGGGGGCTGTCGCAGGCAGGCGATTTGATTTTTAAACCAACCATCCGCCACATGGAGGCTAACCTGATGCCGCTCTTTCGTGGCAAAGTAAAGGTGTATCCCTCGGCCTTGCAAAACCAGGCCGCTCCCATATTAGGGGCGAGCAGTTTAGTGTGGGATCATTTTGCCAAAAGGAAAATGGAAGCCGTATAGTTTTTGCCAAACCTATCGCGAGCGTCCAGCATGCACTCCTAATCGGAAGCTGAATATTTTTTTATGACGAAAGATTGTTGGTCCGAGGCCGCAACCGAGTATATAAATAAACCCTTAATTTTTCCTCGAAGCAAAAGCACGAATCGTTTCCAGATTCATCCGATCATTAAGTCTTTCTGAATAGTGGATTTCCTTTACAATTAATCCTTTATCCAAAAGAAATTCAGCGGGCATAGTGCTAATGGATTCACCATCCGCCATCAAATGGATGGGTACACCAAGCTTGCTTGCTTTGTAGGCCGTTTGCACAAAAGAAGTAAGGTGGCTCACGGCCGATTTATATCCCGAGTTCTCAAGCCCATAAGTCGCGTAGATTTTTTTCTCTGGATCAGAGATAAGCGGCACGGGCGAAATTTCCTGATGGAAGATGCTCATCTTCAGCACATTTTCTTTTGATTCGAAAAAATAGATCATCTCCAGTCCTTTTGCTTTCAATTCCTCCCTCACTTTTTGCAAAGTATGAACCCGGATATTACAGAACGGGCATCCCGCATGGCGAAAAAATCCAATAAAAACTTTTTTGTCGCGGTAGTCATTGAGGTCGATCATCCTCCCATATATATCCTTGAGATTAAAAAGCGGTGCTTCTATGTTTTTGGTCAATTGCATTTTATGGTAGTTTTAAAATTCATGATAACCTACGAACCTGCTCC
>JAYVMP010000198.1:0-6775 GCA_043758895.1 Bacteroidota bacterium | reverse complement strand
TAATACATGATGAATTTGGCTAAATGTGCATTCATTATTCGGGGGTTATTTGAACCCACGAATGTCGTTTCTAGTTGTGCACTCTTGTTGCCATTTTCTGTGTATTCTTATTTGCCAAAAACTGTGTATTGCTATTTACCGATTACAAAAGGCCAGCAATCGATCAACGGTCTGGCTGATCATTGGGGATTAAATGCGCAAGAGTCTACCTTTCTGAATTCAAACGGTTACTCGGATTTTTTTATTGGAGGCTTTAAAGTAGGATGCCGAATCCGATGAGCAAGACTGATTTATATATCCTGTTTTTTATAATGTGCTTTTCAGCCAGAGCTCAGGTTCAACAGGATCACGGTTTTAAAAAAACGCATTGGAGAATTTTGGCTTCAAAGGCTGCTAAAGAAAAAAACTCCTCGGCAGTTGTGGCCAACTTGCAATCCCTGATTAGTGCCGGTAAAGCAAGGGGTAAGTTCGGAATGGCCATTTACTATGAACTCTTACTTGGTGAACAATTTGAAAAGATGGACGAGTTTGTTCTGGCTGAGAGTGCGTTCATTGAAGCTTATGAAGATGCAAAAAAACATTTACCCCAGAAGCATCATAAGTATTATCTTCTCAAGCAGCAACTTCAAAAAACCTTTTTCGATCCAGTCGATCGACTTGGCTACTTTTATCTCACTATAGGAAACCTGAAACAGGCAGAGCAACTCTTTAAAGAATCGATAGCCTTACGTAATCAATTTTTCCCTGCCCACAATGTCCATCGGATTTTTCCTGTGGTGGGGATGGGCTCTTATTATTTTAGAAAAGGACAGTATGATAAAACGTATATGCAATTTAGTTTGGCCCAGGATATGCTTTCACGGGCCACCACCACTGGATTTGACTTCGATAATGTAAACCGTTTGTTTTTGAATGACCTTGCTGAATTGTGTTTGATTCTGAATAAGGAAGATGAGGCACTGAAATACATTAACCGGTTGGCCGTGGCATCAGCTGGCCTTGGAAAATTTAGCTCCGATATTGCTGATAGATTGGAGGTGGCTAGAGTTTTTGAACTAAAATCCCGCTTCTATTTAACCTTCGGAAATTTTAAAAAAGCACAAGAATACCTTGAAAAGGCGAAGCATTATAACCCGGCAAGTCTAATGGTTTCGGCAACGAAATTGAAGTTACTGAAGACTGAGGCCTTGTTATATTGGTATCGAAATCAACTGGATCCCGCTGCTCAGCTATTTCAAAAATTGATCGATGCCTATCGCGTAAGTATTCAAACAAATTTTGCTGCGATGAGTGATTACGAACGCGAGCAATTTTACTATACACTCAAAAATGATTTTGATTTGTTCAATTCCTTTGTAATTCAAAACCCCGGCCTGACCGAAGTTAATTTATACGGTGAGATGTACAATAACATCCTTAACACCAAAGCGCTCTTGCTGAATGAAACTAATAAACTAAAGAATCAGATTCTACAAAGTGGTAATCAAAGCTTGATTAAAAAGCTAAGCCAATGGGAGGGAGACAAAGACCAACTGGCAGCTCTTTATTTTGAAAAAAACTCTACTGAACAAATTGATTCACTTCAAAAGTCTATTGAGGTTTTGGAGCGACAAATCAATCAATCATCCAGCTTATTTCAATTAAAAGAATCGACCGTGTCGTGGCAGCGTGTGCAGTCGAGTTTGAGGGAAGGGGAGGCGGCCATTGAAATCGTTCGAGCAAATATTTTCAATACACAAAACCCAAGATTGTCAGCCGTGCATAATGGTCTCACCGATTCATCTGTTTACGTAGCACTTATCGTGACCCCTGGTTCAAAACAGCCTGAATGCTTTCAGCTTAAAGGAACTCAACTTGAGAAGCATTTCCTGCCGTATTATCGAAATTCAATTATGACGAAAACAGAAGACAAACTATCGTACGATAATTTTTGGCGACCTATAAAGGCTCATTTGAATGGGATTCCAAAAATATTTCTTTCCGCGGACGGTGTGTACAACGAAATCAATCTAAACACTCTACAAAATCCAGACACTAAACGCTATTTAATTGATGAGATCGAGGTTGTTGTGCTTACTAATACGGGAGACTTGTTGATCCGGCCTTCCTCCAACAAAAACAAGGACGGTGTTTTGATGGGACGGCCGGCCTTTGAATTCACCCAATCCGAAATTTCGGCTGCACTTGCTCCCTCAGGCTCACTGCCAAATGGTACAAGAAGCCTGGCGAGTGAGGAGTTGGTTAGTTTTAAAGACCAAAATTTCTCTGACTTGCCCGGAACTGCGGAAGAGGTTTCCATCATTGCTTCGGTATTGAAAAAGCAAGACATGAATGTTACCAGTTACCTTGGCCTGGATGCTTTGGAGGAAAATGTAAAGGCTCTCAAGAATCCAGAAATTCTTCACATTGCCACCCATGGTTTTTTCGTGGACGATACAACTAGAACGGTGAGCCCGATGATTCGTTCGGGAATAATATTGGCAGGTGTACGCAATCCTGAAAACAAAACCAGAGAGGACGGGATACTCACTGCCTATGAGGCAACAAACTTAGATTTGGCAGGTACTGATTTGGTAGTCCTTTCAGCATGCCAAACGGGGTTGGGCGAAGTAAGAAATGGACAAGCTGTTTATGGATTACAACGATCGATCATTGTGGCCGGGGCAAGAAATTTGTTAATGTCGCTTTGGAAAGTGGATGATGAAGCGACTGCTAAATTGATGGAAACCTTTTACCAGTTAAGAGCCGAAAAAAATAATGTGGTGGCATTCAGGGAGGCACAAATTAAGCTAAGAGAAATTTATCCTGAACCTTTTTATTGGGGGGCATTTATAATGCTTGGAAAATGATGAAGAAATATTTTTTCATATTGATTCTGTGCCCCCTTCCACTGATCGCTCAATTCAGCATAACCCCTTTTGTTGGATTGAATACAACCAAAATGAGCGAAGCATATAGCGGTTATGCCAATGGCGGCAACTACGGCATCATGGGTATTGAAATTGAAAGGCAATTCAATCTGAAACAGTATTCTCCAATAAGTTTATCTTTGGTAAGCGGACTAAGCTATCTACCAAACGGATTTAACAGAACGTCTATTTTTGCCATTTCCCTCGGATCAGGATCCTATAGCTATGAAAAAACCAACATAGAAATGCAGTATTTGCAAGTACCATTGCTTGCGAGAGTCAATTGGAGACCATTTGCACTGGTAGAAAATTGGAGTGTATTTTTCGGGGCCGGCGTGAGCTTCAATCAGACAAACTATGCTCATATTTCTGAGCAGGCCAGTGAGGTGTCCTTTACGTTTAGCAATTCCGGATTATTGCCCCCTCCGACACTTAAAAACTATCTGGATAGTCGTGATGTGACATTTATGGCAGTTAAGAATCCATTATTTCAACGGATCGAGTTTGGAATGAAGTTCAAGCATGTTCAAATCACCTATCGAATTAGCGTCTCCAGGCAAGACATGTACTTCAAAGGAATTGAAAATACATGGCAAGTACCCTCCGCAAATTCTTTTTACATTAATGCACATAACTCCCGAGGAATTACCAATGAAAAATATACGGAAATAGTTTTGGGTTGGAGGTTTTTTAATTAACACCCCAGCAATAGCCAGAGTAATGCCAAATTAATGGAAAGCAGTTTGCGATTCTCGGCTGTGCCCTGGAAACCCCAAAGCCCAATAGCGAGGAAATGATGTAGTAGAGTTCTTCGTTGGAGAATCTCTCCGAGTCATAGGGCCTAGCTTTCCATTCAAATAGGGAAATCGCTTTTAACTATTTAGCACCAAGCTTCGGTAGTCATCATCGAGGGCTGCGGTTAGCCGCTTTGAAGGCTTGGACATTTTGGTGGATCTTTCTCTGTCCAACAATGCCAAAGCCATCTTGTTGACGATGGAGAAGTTGACCGCTGAGTTCCCGGACTTCATCAACAGGGCATCTTCGTTAAACACTACGTCCAGTGACCAGTGAAAGATTATTCTCAACGGCCCAATGTTGCCTGATCATACCTTACGATTTACACAATGGCACAAGCCCCTCCTGCGCATGCTGCCTCTGCTTGTAAGTCGGTGGCATCGTCTGGTTCGTAAACCAGTGAGAGGTCTATATTCTTCAGTGATTTTTCCAGATCACAAAATGTTTCGGTTGCAATATCTTCAAACGGAGGTTGTTTGTAGTTTCCGTTATCAAAAGGCAACACGCTAAGTCCATTGTAGGATGCTTTGTTGGTCCACATCCACTCGCCTACGGTTTCCCATTCATTGTCTTTGATCGAAACAGTGGCGGACACGTTGTTGGCATTGGATCCTAGCCGATAGCCACTGCGCACCCATTCAAGATTAAATGTTTTGATGCGTTCGAGAATATCCATAACACTTTCATTGCGGAGTACACTTCCCTCCGGTGCTTTTTGCGGAATGCAAACGATGCCCTGCTTGCTATTTAGTAAATCATCTTCAAGTAATTCCGGATGATTGATAGCCAGGTACTCGTGAAGTGCTTCGTTTTTCCCGATGCGCATCCTCCGCAAATAATAGTCGTTGTGCCATGCATGGATGCCTGAAGATGTGCCCAACACCAGTGAGCTTGTGCCTGAAGGTTTGATGGTGGTGCAACGTGCTGCAAATTCAATATTGATCTTTTTTGAAACGACTGTGTTAATGTGTTTCACCTCAGCAGCCGCTTCCCTCAGGTCCAGTTTGGCAACGCGGCCACTTGCTATACCTGTCATGCCTACGCCAATGAGTGCATCCTGTTCTGTTGTTCGTTTCCATACTTCACGCAGGTAATGGAAATCAGTAAACCCGGCTTGCAGCGTTCCCAGAAATCCAGCCGCACGAGCGCGGGCATTCAGTTCTTCCTGTGTTTCTACATCTGACACATTTACTTCGCAAAGATTACAAAACTGAAATGGACGCAAGGCAATTTCGCAGCAAGGGTTTGTACCCCAGTCAGGATGGTTACTAAAATAGAATCCAGGCTCGCCTGCACCTGATAGTTCAATCTTTTTCCACAGTGCTAAAAATTCCTGCCTGGTCGTGAATTCGCGGGAGAGTACAACCGAGTTGTTGGCACGCCCTCGCTGTTCGTTCAACTCCCACCAGTTGCCAAATTTGCAAGTGAGCATCTCTTCATCGTTTGGAGAAAAAAGCGAAATCATGGCTGACCTGCGAATGCCCCCAGCCAATACAGCATTGGCGATGTGGCACATGATGTCGTGACATTCCAAAGGCGACAGTCGTTCACCGTCTTTCTTGCGGTCGAGTACGGCAGTGATGTGAGCGTGACAAACTTTTAATGGCTCGGGGCCAGGTGCCTTACCGCCGGCGGTAATCAACCGCGCACCTTTGGGCCTGATATCAGAATAATCAAAATCCGGCAAGGCCTCGCTTTGTCCAAAGTAAGCCTTCATGATCATTTTGATTGAGTCGGCCCATCCTTCCAAGCTGTCGCCAATTAAATATCTTCTATGTTTTATTGCTTTGCGAATAGGTGGCAGATTCGCTACATGATCAAATTGTACGGAGAAACCAACGCCCGTTCCACCCAGCAGCAAGAACATTGCTTCGCTGAAGGCACGGATATCGTCCAGCGGCATGTAAGCACAATTGTAAATGCGACTGTTGTTTTTGATAATAGGTGCACCAGCAAATTGCATCGCCCGCATCGAAGGCAAAACTTTTTTCTGCACTACAAATTGCATGACGTCATGAATTTCATCAGTGAGATGAGGATACTTGTTTGTCATCATGGATTCATAGCGAGCACATATCTCCGGCCACAATTCCCTGCGCTGCAGTTCGGGAATGTAACGGGCATATTTCATGTGAACGACAATGTCGCTTAGGATTTGTTGGTTGAGTTCCATAGGTAGTGGTGTTTAGTTAGCTGAAAAAATTGTCTAAGTATTTATCTAAAGGTCATTGCGTAATTTGAGGAACTGATTTACTCCACTTCCTCCACCTGCATGATCACCTCCGTTTCGCGAAGAGAAATAATGTTCGCTCCACTATCTTCTGATTCAGGTTTCTTCAAACTCCTTCTTCGTGAAAGAATAAACCAGGTAAGCGGGATCACGCCACCAAGCACAAAGATGGAGCCTCCCACGATGCGCATCCAGGTGAGTGTTTGAAAAGCGGAGCTGTCAATAAACTCTGCGCTGCGGGCATACCATAATCCTTTTTCAATCACCGTTGTTAGTTGGAGCAGACCCGCCGGGAACAAATCTAGTAGCACCATCAGCAACAGTCCGATGTTAATACTCCAGAAAGCTGTTGTCACTAACTTTGGATCCCATCTTTCAGAACGGAAGATCAACTGACAGCAAAACAAGACAGCCGCGAGCGAGAGATTGCCATACACACCCATGAGCGCTGCATGGCCGTGGTTCACGGTAAGGTAAGTGCCGTGCTCATAATAATTCGCAATCGGCAGATTGATGATGAAGCCCATCACTCCCGCACCAAAGAAGTTCCAGAAGTTGACGCCAAGCAAAAACAGAAACACCTGAGGAAAACCAAACGCCTGTGATGAAGTGCTCGTCAACCCATAGCCTGACAGTTGCCCAGGCAATTTCCTGAAGCGCCACGCCTCCAGTGTCAATAGTATCAATGGTACTACTTGCAGTGTTGAGAACACCGAACCCAACGCCATGGTAAAGACAGGTTTTGCATTCCAATAAAAATTATGCGATATACCGAGCAATCCCGATCCCAGAAAAAGAAGACTAGCGATGTAGATCACGCGCGTGGCAGCTTGCACGCTCA
>JAYVMP010000197.1:0-5374 GCA_043758895.1 Bacteroidota bacterium | reverse complement strand
TAACCAAGATATTGGCCAGTACGCTTACTTTTGTCGATTCCGAATTGGATTGAAAAAAGGGAAGCTCCAAAATACCAATGAGTTGATTTTTTCCTAACGGCTTAATTGCAAAAAATAAGCTGTTGTATTGAAGCAAGCTAATGCGACACCGCGCTTGCACCATGTTGAATCGCTCGTTCACAATCATTTCCCAAGAGCCGCGGTCGGCCAGTGGCATAACCAATTGGCTACTGAAAATTGTGGGCTGGCTTGAGGCAATTAATTCACCCGAAGGTAAATAGAGGTTAGCATCGGCAAAACTGCTTTGCGCCACCTCCACTAGTCTCTTTTGCAATCCTTCAGAAGCCCGTAAACTATCAACTGCCGTTGGGCGAATAAGCTCAGACATACTTTCCGCTATCCGTAGTCCCTTCTCCTTTATTTCCCTTTCAAGTTGCGCCTCGTCCGACTGGCTAATCATCCGTAAGGCAATGGTACTCACTACGGCAAGGGGAAGAACAAACGACAAATAAATGTACAATTGGATCCGGGCTGAATAATTCAAGTTAAGTTTTTTTCGCCATCGTGCGATCAGATAAAAAAGCAAAGAGAGAAAGATCAAACCTATCCCAAGAACAAAGAGAAAAGAGAAATTGGCCAAGGCATAAAACGCTGGGTAAATTTCCGAAGATACAATCGCCTGTTTACCCGTTTCATCTTCGGCCCCCACGAGCCAAACACCATTGACCTTTATGCCCTTGGAATAAAGAAGCGGATTACCAAGGAATTCGTTGTTAAAGCCCCGATCAAAATTGAACCCGCCAATACTACTGACCAAATTCCTCTGCCGAAAGAAAGCATAGCTGTAATTTTTGTTCCGAAGTGATTGCGAAAACCGATTGTCAACCAATAATTCAGGATAAACTTGCTGCGGCACAATTTGCTTGGATGAAAGGTCAAGGACAACATATCCAACTAATGTGCTTGCCTTTATTGGCACTACGGCCAGGTAACGTTTCACGCTTTCGGAGGCTGCATTTCGGATAAAATAAATCCCATCATACGTTGTTTTATTCGTTTCACTTTCAACAGCTTGAATCAAAGTCTCAAAATCCTCGGATTCACTATCGCTTAGGCTGCCGTCCGCATGGTACAAATTCACTTTCACTTCATAGCGATCAAAATATTGATTCAGATGTGCTTGCCTCACTTTTTGTTGAACCGCTTCCTTCGTCAAAGGGAGATTGGCCATTTGTGAGATAATGAACTCATCATTCGCTATTTTTTTTAGGGTTTCATTTAAAAGGTATTCGCCAAGCACATCGTGGTTGATCAAATTGCTGGCCGACCGAAACATGGAGCGAACTTCCCTTTCTTCCGCGAAGCGCCAAATTCCAAATGCACCTTGTACGCTATACGCAATCACCACCACAAGCAAAAACGAAAACGTTTGATAGCCAATAACCGATAAGGAACGGAAATACTTGGACATATACAGCAACAAAAAAAAGATTGCTCCAATGAAAAGCGTAGGCCAATAATTCAATTCTGAGAAAACAAAATAACAAGCGAATAGTGCTCCGCTTATCAAAAGGTAAAGAAGAAACTTTCCGTTTGATGGAATTAATAATTTTGCCCAGCGAACAAAAACATGAACGAAGAAAAAAGAACTTAGGCAACCTAAGAGGAGCGCACATAAGGCCATGATGCGAAGCCCATCAAAGAAAACGCTTGCCGTTATATCCATCGAAATGGCAGAGTCATGAAATACCGACTCGACAAAAAGATGAGGGAACAAAAAAGAAAAGAAAGAGGCCACCAATAAAAGTACCGCCACCAAGCCCTTAATCGAAGTGTGCCTTTGGTAACTACACTTGACGAAAACCAGCCTCGCGTAAACTCTAAACAAATAGGCGGAAGCAATAGCAACGATCAATGCATTAAAAAAAAAGTCTCCCACCGAAGCGTTAAAGGAAGAAGAAGCAAAATACTTGGGGTCAAAAAAAACAGTGTACATCCACCCCCCAGGAAATAAAAATTGAACCATCGCAATTCTCAGCGCAGCCAGCGAACCAAATAAAATCAGAAATGCTTCAAAAAAATGATGCCCTCTGTGTTGATCGCGAACAATGAAGTAAACTCCCAATAGGGCAAATAAAATTGCCAATACGGCTATGCTTAGAGAAATCTTGTTCTCAAAAAAAAAATTATCGGGTAGCTGAATTCTAAAAAGACACCCTTGATTCACCGAACATACGAGCAGCCCCAAGCTATCATTTGCGGAAAATATTTTTAAACCTTGAACAGGGAAAATTTTTTCATTCCATGTAGTTGTCAGGTACCGGTTCACAATTTCGTAGCCATTGCGCAAAGGAAGAATACCTATCAGCGACTTTGTCCCCTTCGAGAATTTGTAAAGAAGTAAATCCGTACGTGGAGTTTGACTTAACTTCAGTTTATAATCGCCTTCCAAATCAGAAATGCTTATGGCAAAATCATTGCTGCTCCAATTAATAATTTTACCGCGTTCAGTTTGATAGAAAGAATGGTTAAACGATGACCACTTTAAATTTGTCGTGTCTGTCAAAATTTTCGCGGCATCTCCCTCCAAAGCGGCCAATTCCCGATCAATGTTTTTGCCCAATTCCTTTACCATGGATTCGGTAGTAAATGACACCCGACTGAAATAATCCCAGCCAATTGCAATCATTAGAAGCAATGCGGCAAGTAGAAATGGGATTAACTTTTTTAACATGCAGTCTTTACGATAAACCTACATGATTTATTGCTTAACCGAAAGGTTTCAGGGGTTCTTTCCGTACTAACCCACCAAACCAATACAGAAATAAAATCCGTGAGTAGCGAAAACTTACCGGAGTAGAAATTGCAGCCGCAGAAACGATAGCCAAAATATAAACCAAATCGGAAGGGTTAAAGAAAAAACGTAAGGCTGCCCATACCAAAATAAAAAGCATAATCGTAAACCCGTAACTCACATACATTGCGCCAAAATAAAATCCAGGCTCTGGTTCAAAGGTCGCCTCGCAATTTGAGCAGGATTCATTCATCTCGCTGAACTTAGTCAACTTTACAAGTGGGTATTTGAAAATGAACCCTTCGCGACAGCGCGGGCACCTACCCTGCCCAATTGCTGCTAATCGACTTCGCATCATTTCTCTTGCTGGTTCGGTACCACAGGTAAGCAATCACACTGACAAACAGGTAAGGAGCTACAAACAAATATAAAATCCCAAAATTGATTCCCGCAGCAATCCCAATATGCCCATTACTGATGTTGTTCTCCAAGGTGGCCTTGCACATGGCACATTGGGCTGATGCCACATTCGCGCCAGATATCATGATCAAAATTATAATTAATGCCTTCATAACTATTTGTAATAAGGACTGATCATCAAATAAACCACAACCCCAGTTACAGCCACGTATAACCACAACGGGAAAGTAAATTTAGCCAAATGTTTATGCCTTTCAAAGTTGCCCGCCAAAGCACGTGAAAAGGTAAACAACACAAAGGGAATAACGGTTACCGACAGAATAATGTGCGTGATCAAAATGAAATAATAGATGTATTTAATAAACCCATCTCCTCCATACGGAGTTGCCTCACTGGTGATGTGATAGAGGATGTACATCACCAAAAACAAACCCGACAAAACAAGGCAAGTTTTATTCAATAACTCATGCCGTGTTCTATTTCCATTTTTAATCGAAACCATTGAAACAATTAGCAACATGGCGGTGAGCCCATTGATCGAGGCATAGATGGGCGGAAGAAAAGAAAAATTGTAGCCTGGAACATGGATACCAAACAAGGCCGCAACCGCAACTGGTATAACAACGGAGAGTACAACGATCAATTTTTTATAAGGTTCAGGGCTTTCCTGCATATCACTATTTTTTTAAAAGGATTTCTAACTCCACTTCTAACCGATCAATTTCCTCGCGGCTATCAAGTGCATAATATCCACGGATTCTTTTTTGACTGTCAATCAGTATTGCTTTCCAAGGTGCTTTCAAAAAGAAGACACAGTCTTTCCACCGCTGCAAGCGGTTGGCTTCAATATTATCTAACGAAATAATTTGAAGACTGCCCAACTTGGGTTCTTTAATTAACCGTTTCAATTCACTTTGTTCTTCACGCGTTGTTCCATTGATAACAAGTGCAACATCCTTTCCCCATTTGACCGTTGTCAGGACTGAGTCTGGCAAAAGATATTGTTTTCCTGCGACCGTTACGCACTCGGTTGGCGCATTCGCATTGCCTTTTTCAAAGAAAACAGGGATATCAAATTGATTTTTTCCAAAAAATTTCAGAAAAATAAATAGCAGGCCGGGTAAGACCAACGCAATTAGTAGATAGGTGACTTTTCTGTTCATCTGAAATTATAAAAAATTCAGGGCACGAAATGCACAACAAATCACTGCGAGCATGAACCTTGTGGCCGTTGCGAAAAAAAAGAAAGCTAAAGTTGCTGCAACCTTAGCCTTCTTCATTAGAAATATTTTTTTAATATCAGAATCCTAAGAAGTTAATATCCGAAAGCTTGATGCCTTCATACACAAAAGCTACCAACATCCAGATGATAAAAACAGTAGGGATCAAAACAGACCAGAGTAAAAACTTTGCTTCATAGCGCAGGTGCATAAATTCGCCAACGATATAAGCGGCTTTCACGATGGTCATCAGCACGAAAATTGCTGTCTTGGCCGGTCCGTGTGGCACACTAAAAGCTACGATAAATTCAAAAATAGTAATCAACAGTAAGATGCCTGCCGTCTTCCACAAAAGACGGATCTTCTCTTTGTTGGGAGGTAGAACTACAACCTGTGGTTCATGTGACTGATGTGCCATAACTTTTTATAATTAAACGAGGTAATAGAAAGTAAATACAAAGACCCAAACCAGATCCACGAAATGCCAGTACAAACCAACTTTTTCAACCATTTCATAGCTGCCCCTACGCTCATACCTGCCGGTCACTGTTCTATAGAAAATCAAAAAGTTGAGTAGCACTCCGCTGAATACGTGGAATCCATGAAAGCCGGTGATGAAGAAAAAGAAATCCGCAAAGTCGTGTGGGCCGTATTGGTTTTCGTGGAGGTTGGCCCCATAAATTGTCCGGGTTATCCATTCGCCATTCGCAAACTCTTTGATCACCGTGCCGGCATCTGTTCCTATAATAAAATGCGTCCACTCCCACGCTTGGCAACTTAAAAAAGTAATCCCGCCAACGATCGTCCACAGCATCCACTTTTCTACGGCTTTGCGATCCATGCGATGGCCAGCCTCTACGGCCAATACCATGGTTACGCTCGACATAATCAAAATGAAAGTCATTAGCCCAACAAAAACCAAGGGTAGTTTGATACCATG
>JAYVMP010000196.1:0-9146 GCA_043758895.1 Bacteroidota bacterium | reverse complement strand
TTACCTTGTATTTTCCTGAATAGACTAAATCACTCGGAACATTTCCATCGAATGATTCCGGATATTTGGTGGCGTACTCTTTATGGAATACATCGTGTCGCGCGGAAGTGAGGCCGTTGCTGCCCATGCCCCCGTTGTATTCCATTTCATAATTGGCTTGGCCAAACGAAGCCAACCCCACTACCACATCGCCTGCTTGGATGCGGCCATTGTCAATGACTTCGCTGCGTTTCAGTCGCGCGGTTACCGTACTGTCAACAATAATTGTTCTTACCACATCGCCTACGTCAGCCGTTTCACCGCCCGTGCTGTGGACCTTCATTCCATACTGGCGCAGCATGGCCAGCACTTCTTCTGTTCCTTCAATGAGGGCGGAGATCACTTCTCCAGAAATTAAATTTTTATTTCTTCCAATAGTCGATGAAAGCACAATTGGCCCAGTGGCACCAACACATAATAAATCATCAATGTTCATGATGATCGCATCTTGCGCGATTCCTTTCCACACATTAAGGTCACCTGTCTCTTTCCAATAGATATAGGCAAGGGAGGATTTTGTGCCGGCCCCATCGGCATGCATCACGGTGCAATACTTTTCATCGTTGGCCAAAAGATCAGGAACAATTTTGCTAAATGCTTTTGGAAAAAGGCCCTTATCCAAATTTTTAATGGCATGATGAACGTCTTCCTTTGAAGCGGATACACCACGTAGCGTATAGCGGTCGGTATTCAACTGGATTTACTTCAACTTAATGCCCAGCCATAGATAGCCCGGTGTTGACATAGGGTTATACGAATAACTGCTGTAGTATTGTCTGGGCTGCTGCTGGCCATAGCCACCCGGTCCGCGTGACATTGGGTTAGATCCCGGATTACTTGTCGGTGCAGCACTCTTTTGTACTAAACGGCCAGTTTCAAATTCAACCCCCAACAGCGGAACCTCTTCTCTTTTTATTTTAAAAGCTTTGAAGGGGATTTTCGCTTCATACACGTAAGTGCCATCATCTTGCGCCAGCAGGATCGCTTCAATACCATTGGCCAAACCCAACCGGCTCGACACAATATTTTCCTTGGCCAATCCGATGAGCTCCACTACCTCCACATCACTGACCAACTCCTTTTTCATGGCCACTTTGGTAGCGATATCCGCATCTGCTGCTATCGGTTTTTCTTTTTTCAATTCGCTGGCATCCTTCCCAACGGGGTATTTCAAGCCCACTTTTCCCTTTCTTTTCCCCTTCGGGTTAAGCCGCAACGACATGCCAAACCATCCAATCTTTAGCTGGGTAGGTTCATCCGAAATCTTCAACCGGAAATAAAGGTTATCGGCATCGTTGCCAACATTCGAAAGGAATTTTCCGTCCGGATCCAGCCACCACTCGGCAGTCCAATCTTCCATTTTTCCGTCAATGACCGGGGGCTTTTCGAAAAGGATACTTTCGTGGATTCCTTTTTGCGCGAAAGCGGTGAAAGAAAGAACAGTCAAGACAAAGAGGGGGAGCTTCTTCATAAAATCAATTTAATCACATTTACACTTTTCTGTTTGATACGTTGCCGGTCACGAAGTTCACAAAAAGAACCACAATAAACACTAAGCATTCTGGCCTTCGTGGCTGTGTGCTTTCTTTGTATCATGGTGATCCATTGGCCTTCTGTTTATAAACAGACGATACCATCTGATCTCAAAATTAGAATAAAGCGGGGTATCTTCATCAGGAAATAAAATTCAACTTGCAAAATACCTCCCACACCACAATGCCAAGGCAAACCGAAATATTCAAGGAGTGCTTAGTGCCTGATTGTGGTATTTCAAGGGCAACATCGCCCAGTTCGCAAACCGATTCGCTCACGCCATGCACCTCGTTGCCAAACACCAGGCAATATTTTTCGTCTTTCAATGGATCAAATTTTTGCAGCGGCACACTTTCGGTGGTTTGTTCTATAATAATGATTTGATAGCATTCGTCCTTCAGTTTTTTGGCAACGTCCTCGGGTTTCTCAAAATATTCCCAGGCTACAGACTCCGTGGCACCAAGTGCTGTTTTGTGTATCTCGCGATGGGGCGGTGTGCCCGTAATTCCCGTGAGGTAAATTTTTTCAATACGAAAAGCATCGGCTGTGCGAAAGGCCGAGCCTACATTGTGAAGGCTGCGCACGTTGTCCAATAGAATGCAAACAGGAATTTTGTTAGCTTCTTTGAATTCATCAACGGAAATACGACCCAACTCTTCGAGTATTAATTTTTTCATGAATTTTAGGCATTCAATTTCCCAACTAAATCAATGACTTCTTTTGCTTCCTTCACATCGTGCGCGCGCAGGATAGCAGCGCCTTTCAGCAGCGCGATGGTATGTAAAGCGGTCGTTCCATTCAATGCGTTTTCCGGATCGGTTTTCAGCGTTCGCCAGATCATCGACTTGCGCGAAAGGCCAACCAAAATTGGCTTTTTTAAAACCTGAAAATATTCCAGCTTGGAAAGCAATTCAAAATTTTGAGCAGCCTTTTTGGCAAATCCAAAGCCGGGATCCACAATAATATCTTTAAACCCGAGCTGATGAAGTTTGAAAACCCGTTGATGGAAATAATCGATCATCTCTTTCAAAAGATTTTCATAATCCGTTTGTTGGGTCATGGTTTGTGGCGTACCTCGCAGGTGCATGAGGATGTAAGGCACGCCTAATTTGGCAACGGCTTCAAACATGGTTGAATCAAGTCCGCCTCCCGAAATATCATTAATAATTGAAGCACCCGCTTCAACCGCACGCCTTGCCACCCCCGACCGGAAAGTATCCACCGAAAGGATTGCCGTTGGGAAGTTTTTAACAATGATCGCCATTGCGGGCAAAAACCTTTTCAGTTCTTCTTCTTCCGTAATTTCTTGAGCACCGGGCCGGGTTGAGTTCCCCCCAACATCAATGAAATCAGCACCCTCCAGCATCATTTTCTCCACTTGCCCCAAAATGGATGCTTCTTCGGTGTAGCGCGACCCATCGTAAAAACTGTCGGGCGTTACATTTAAGATGCCCATCACTTTCGGAAAAGAAAGATCCATCAGCTTGCCACGAACGTTCAGTGTTTTGTTGACCGAAAATATTTTACTTTGCATCCTTTTATGAACAATAAAACTGCTCACGAATATAAACAGGTGATGGCTGTCTGCAAAACCTTGTTTGCCCAGAAAACCCACGACTACGGCACGGCCTGGCGTGTGTTGCGACTTCCTTCTATTACCGACCAGATTTTCATCAAAGCCCAGCGCATTCGAAGTATCCAGGAAAAAGGGGTTCAAAAAATAGAAGACGACATCAAAGACGAATTCATTGGCATCATCAACTATTGCCTGATTGCATTGATTCAGATTGATTTGATCCATTCCGATAAAATGGATTTAAGTTTTGAAGAATTGGAGCCGATGTACAACCAAGCAGCTGATGAAACCTTCTGTTTACTGCTCGCTAAGAACCACGACTATGATGAAGCCTGGCGCGACATGCGCATTAGCTCCATGACCGATATTATTTTGATGAAACTGCTCCGCACCAAACAGATTGAAGACAACGAAGGAAAAACATTGGCGAGCGAAGGCGTAAAAGCAAATTATCAGGATATGATCAATTATTCGGTGTTTTGTTTGATCAAATCGTCAACAGCCGACTGACCTCTGTTAACAGATATGGCGTTTAAGTTTGAGAAATTGGAAGTTTGGAAAGCATTTGTTAACCCAAAATTTGGCATTTTGATATGCAAAAATTCTTCGATCAGTTTTCCCGCTATTTTGTAGGATGCCTTTTCATCTTCTCCGGACTGATTAAGCTCAACGATCCCATTGGCACGCAAATCAAGATGGAAGAATACTTTGAAGTCTTTGCCGATGACTTTGGCTCTTTCTTTCATCATTTTGTTTCTTGGTCGCTGGAGATTGGCATGATAATGATCGTGCTGGAGGTAGCCCTTGGCGTGGCCATCCTTATTTTTTGGCGAATGAAGGGAACGGCATGGGCTCTCTTATTGCTGCTGATTTTCTTTACGTTCCTCACTTTTTATTCCGCGTACTTCAACAAAGTTACCGACTGCGGTTGCTTTGGCGATGCCATCAAGCTTACCCCGTGGCAGTCGTTCACGAAAGATGTAATACTGATGGCCTTTGTGTTTCACTTATTCTGGTACAGGCATAACTATGTGCCTGCGCTGCGAACGCGAGAAGGTGATGCCGTGATCATTACGGTGGTAGCGTTAAGTTTGTGGGCCGGCATCCATGCCATCAACCATTTGCCTTTTATCGATTTTCGAGCCTATAAAATTGGCAACAACATTCCTCAACAAATGAAGCCACAAGAGCAACCGGTAATTGAATACGTTTTTGAAAAAGAGGGAAAGAAAATCGAATCACTGAAATACTTATCGGATTCAACTTATAAATACATTTCATCCAAAGTGCTGAACGAAGACAAGACTAAACCAAAAATCACAGACTATAGTGTTTCATCTGCAGAAGGCGAAGACAAAACGGCTTACACCTTTGAAGAAAATAAATTATTGATCGTGATCTTTAACATCGACAAAGCTTCGGCCAAGAATATCGGTGCCCTCCGCGAGCTTACACAAAAATTGGAAGGCAAAGTGGATTGCTTTATCCTTACCGCTTCAAGTGCCGAGGCGACTGAAAAATTCCGTCACGAAAACCAATTGGCCGTGCCCTATTACTTTGCGGATGCTACCGTTTTGAAAACGATTATCCGTTCTAATCCCGGCATAGCCCTTTGGCAACATGGAAATGTCTTGGGCAACTGGCACAATAATGACACGCCAGCAGCAGAGAAAATTCTAAACCTTATTTCCGGGAAATGAAAATTTTCTTGATCGGCCTACCCGGCTCCGGTAAAACAACGTTGGGCAAACAACTTGCCAAAAAATTGAAATTGCCTTTTATTGATTTGGACACCGAGATAGAAAAGATACAAGGCCAAACCATCAGCGAGATTTTTGAAAGTAAAAAAGAAAATCATTTTCGTGAAATAGAATCCAACCTACTAAAGAAATTTTGTCTTCTCTTCGAGAGTTTTGTCATGGCCACAGGTGGTGGTGCACCCTGTTTTCATGATACTATGAGGGCGATGAACCAATCTGGCACAACTATTTTTCTGGATGTGCCATCAAAAGAAATTGCCGACCGGTTAATGAAAACGAACCTTTCCGACCGCCCACTATTGGCGAAGATGAACGATGAGGCATTAAAAGATAAAATCGAATTTTTGCGCTCGCAACGAATTATCTTTTATCGGCAAGCCCATTTGGTTTTTCAAAACCCGGCAGTAAGTGTGGAGGACATGATCCCAAAAATCAAAGGTTATAACCCACAGTAATCATCGCGGAAAAATTACTATTTTTCAGGATAACTACAGGAGAAGAAACTGGATTTAACGTATAAGGCCGATAGGAAGAGTTCCATTGGGTTTGGATCACACCAAGGTCAATAAAAAATTGGTCAGTGCGATAGCCTATGCCCCCCGAAAAACTGGTGATGAAATTATCAGTCTTGTTTTGAATAGCGATATAGGGATCGGGCATATAACTGTAGCCTAACCTTCCGCGAAAATTTCCAAACCGGTATTCGCCACCGAGCCGGATGTTGAACACATTGCCATACAAACTTTTTATGCTCGCATTGTCTTGAGTGAAATCAAGACCAGTTGTTTGGGACGACAAACTTGATTTGCTGTAATTCACTTTTTCGACCTCGGCTGTAATCAATCCGCGTTTCTTTATAAAGAAGGTAGCCCCCGCTTTAATTCGCCAAGGAGTGACAAGTGAATAATTGGCGATGAGTTGAGAAATGGAATCCCTCACGCCATTCAACACGGTGTTATGGCTTGGATGTGTAGCATCAATAAAGCTATAGTTGTTCCATCCAGACGTCAGCATTGCATTGTAGTTGTCGGCAACAGAATAAAAATAGGTGGGTGTTGCAATGGAAAAGCCTAACTGAACAAAATCCATGGGCTTTATAATCGCCCCAAGGGTAGTATTTATTCCTGATCCCTTAATCGAATAGTTTTCATTTAAATTAAAGCCAAAAAGCGGTCCGCTCGCGAAAGTTTCGGTATAGCTTTTTTGCGATTGATAATTGAAACTCGGAAATCCTACCGTGCCGCCCAAATAAAAGAAATCATTAAAGTTGAGGCCATAAGAAAGGTTAAATTGATTTTGAGCGCCAGTAACTTGCACGCGCTCATGCTGAACAGGAATCTGATTGGCATAAGTATGGTATTGCGTTGAGTCTCCATTGGGAATAACTTCGCTGACCGGCCCAATCAAATAATTATTATAAGCCAACCGCGATAAGCTGTAGTAAGCATTTCCGGTTTGACTAAATTGACCTGGGGTTGCCCCATTACTTTGACTGACAAAATAATCGATCAAAGAATTGTTTGAGTTTGTTCCCTGGTAGGCAAAATTTTGGTTAAAATTATTAGTGCGGACGAAAGAAATTGCAAAATTTCCGCTGACCAATTTGCCTTTGTTTTTATCGCTGTGAAAAACAATGCTAAAACCTGGAATATTAAAATTTGATTTTGAATCATTTGTGGAGTTACCCAAATAGCTGGATTTGGAATTATAGAAATTGGTGCCCAATGAAAGCGTTGCCTCCGAGCGATTAAAAAAACCCAGACCGGCTGGGTTTGAAAAAGCAGAACTGTAGTCGCCCCCTAATGCAACTTGTGATCCGCCCATCGCCTGTATCCGGGCACTGCCTCCCGGGTTGATCCGACTGAAAATTAAGGCTTCTTCTGAATACGACTGCCCCCAAGTGGCTATCGAAAGGCACAAACAAAGACCGCTTAGCGCGAGGCTAAAAATTTTTCTCATAAAAATTAAATTGAGTAGAGAGACGATTGAATACTATTATCGTCTTCCGTGACCACCGCCTCCGCCACCACCACCTCCGCTAAATCCGCCACCTGAACGGCCACCACCAAAGCTGCCACCCGAAAAGCCGCTGCTGCGCATACCACCAAAAGAAGAATTGGGATTGCTCCATGAACTTCTTGTATTAGCATTATTCCAATTCGTATTGGGATTGCTCCATGAGGAGCGAGTCGATCCATTTCCAAAACTCGAATTGCCCCAAGCGCTGCGGCTTGACGAATTGGCAGCGCTTTGCTTCCAGGCGTTGTTGTAGTACGAGGAAGAATTGTTTGAAACAGCGCCACCCCTATATGCGCTCGAAGTGCGACCTGTGCTGCCATTATAGTAAGCTGAATTTCCACGGGAATATCCGGTTGGTGCAGTGGAATGGCCTAAACTTGATACGCTGCTCCTTGAAGGACGTCTGCCATACGCAGGGCCACCTTCATTCGCGCCTACTACAGCAGAAGGGTAACCCATTCCGTAGCCATAGCCCATCCCCATTCCGTAACCCATTCCATAACTGTAAGGGTTATATCCAAACATACCATATCCGTAGCCCATACCCATATAAGGGCTGCCATACATTCCGTAGAGACTATTATACCCCATTCCCATCCCGTAAGGGCTGCCGTAGCCTAAGCCCATTCCATAGCCCATCCCCATTCCATAGCCCATCATCGAGCCCATGCCCATTCCATAGCCCATGCCATACATGCTACCATAATAAGGACTGCCGTAACCAGACCCAAAACCGCTTCCATACCCGTAGTTGTTGTAATTGCCGTATCCATTATTACCATACAAATTATTGCCATAACTATTGTCGCAATTACAAGTGCTGCTGTACAAATTTTGATTTAAATTAGGTTGGTAGCTTGGTGTAAAATACGATGAGGTTGTCGATGCGTTGGAACCCACCATTGCTCCTGCCACATAATCCGGGTTTTCATTTCTCGCGGAGTAAGTATCCGAGGGATTGATTGTTTGAAGTGATGGATTTACTTTAGCGGATGCTAAAACTACTTCTTCGCGGCTCGACAGATTTATTTTTGCCCTGTCTTTCGCGGTAAAATACATGTCGTCATTTTCCTGGGCGAACGCACAAATCCCTGAAGCGATGGCCAACAGGGACAACAAAATGGATTTTGTTTTCATAAGATTTCAAGATTGCTCTTGCAGTTATAACGTAAATCTAATCAATTTGGATATTTTATCTAAGCGTTTTCTTTTGAAATTTAAGCGTGAGGCTGCCGATCTGCTGAATATATTTGTGGCTCGAAATTCAGATTAAAATCATATTAAAAAAATGGGGAAAGAAATTACCAACCGGGCTGACGATTACTCACAATGGTACATTGATCTTGTTAAAAAGGCTGATCTGGCTGAAAATTCAGACGTGCGTGGCTGCATGGTCATCAAGCCGTATGGCTTCAGCATCTGGGAAAAAATGCAGCAGGCCCTTGATAAGATGTTTAAGGATACGGGCCATTCGAATGCGTACTTTCCGCTTTTCATTCCAAAATCCTTTCTCGCCAAAGAGGCCAGTCACGTGGAAGGCTTTGCCAAGGAGTGTGCCATCGTTACGCATTACCGCTTAAAAAACAATCCGGATGGCAGCGGCATAATGGTTGATCCCGATGCCAAATTGGAAGAAGAATTGATCGTGCGGCCTACTTCAGAGACGGTGATTTGGAACAGCTATAAAAAATGGATTCAATCCTACCGCGACTTGCCACTGTTGATCAATCAATGGTGCAACGTGGTGCGATGGGAGATGCGCACACGGTTATTTTTGCGCACCTCCGAATTCCTTTGGCAAGAAGGGCACACCGCCCATGCTACTTCGGAGGAAGCTGTAACAGAAACCCGGCAAATGCTGGACGTGTATGCCGATTTTGTTGAAAACTTTATGGCTGTGCCTGTGATCAAAGGAAAAAAAACAGAGGGCGAAAAATTTCCCGGTGCGATTGACACCTATTGCATTGAAGCCTTGATGCAAGATGGCAAAGCGCTGCAAGCGGGTACTTCTCATTTTCTCGGACAAAATTTTGCGAAAGCATTTGATGTGCAATTCACTAACAAAGAAGGCAAATTGGAATTAGTATGGGGCACTTCGTGGGGCGTGAGTACCCGTTTGATGGGGGCGCTCATCATGGCACATTCGGATGATGATGGGTTAGTGTTGCCTCCTAAACTGGCACCGATCCACGTGGTGATTGTTCCGATTTTTAAAACGG
>JAYVMP010000195.1:0-24996 GCA_043758895.1 Bacteroidota bacterium | reverse complement strand
TTTCCGCTAGTGCTAAAAATCCCTCCTTTTCCATATGTATTGGGTTTTATTTTAATCCTATAAATTTAATCGCTTCCTGTGTATTTTTGAAATGCACCCTAGAAGGATTTAATTGCATTTCACGCGGCCTTCTTTTGCATCGATACACCCATCCTTATCCTGGCCACCGTCAATAAATGGATCGTGATAGGTAAAGGAAGCTACATCTACGTCAAATAATTTTTCGCCTTTCAAATTGTAGTTGATTCTACGGTCCTGGTAATAAATCCACGACTTGTCTTTCGCAACACCATTTGTCCCTTCAAAAACCTGTACATTCTGATAGTCATCTGAAGGTATCCTATAATTCTTAAAGTAATAAAAAAAGCCATCGGTTGCCCATAGGGGTATCGGATAAATGAATTTAAAATCTTTTGCTGAGCGTACATTCAAAGGAATACTTCCGTAAAAAATATCAATGCCATCAGTAGAATAGTCATTGTCAATTATCCTAAAGTCTGTGCCGTGCGATGACTCAATAGGGCTACCATTGTAGTAGCCCCTGCGTTTATCTTTAGCGTAAAAATCACCCACTGAAACAAAAGAGGAAGCATCAGCTCCTGGTATTTTATCTCCTCGAAAAAAGACAAGGTTTTTATCCTTCCCATAAAATTTACTTTTCAACACCTCAAAACTATCGGGATCGGCTCCTTCTACCAATCTATTAAAATAACCGCTGCTGCCGCTCCAGCCTTTGTAGTAAACTTCGTTTTTACCAATATCATACCGCCATTCCAAATCTATGATTCTATAAATGATGTATCCTGTCAACGCTAAAATCAAAATAATCAGTATGCTGATAATCATATATTTTCTTTCCATAAAGGATTATTATATTCTCTATATGCTTCGATTTTTAGATTTTGTTGGCCGAAGTTTTTTTTAAACCTGTTACATCCGATCATACCTACGTTGGCAACAGTGGCCAGCTTGCTTCAAAACATCCAACTCAACCGGATACCTGCATTTTGATTGTGGCCTGTTCCCTGCCCGGTGGTGTAAACATTGGTTGTGCCCATTGAATAATAGAATTGCACTTTAATCACCTGGCTCGCAGCCATGTCGATTTCTGACCCTGCGGTAAATTGTATCGCCACATCATTTTTAAAATAATTGGCCGACACGTCTTTCACTTTATCAAGGTTGGCAACATTGGGCTCCAGCGAAATTTTTACATCGCGGCTGCTGCCGTTGATGAGGGGCACTATTCCAAGAGAGCCACTGAAGCGAAGCCCTTTGATTACATCTTTGGGGGTGCGAAGGATTATTGCAATTGGAAATTCAAATGTATTGAAGCGAAGCCGATCCCGATAGGTGGAATCGACTGTGCCCAAAGGGTAGCTAGTTGAATTTTTGATTCCCGTGCCGCGCTGTTGATAGCCCACACCCAAAGTAAACCCTAAAAATTTTAATGGATAATATTCAGCAGACACCAGTAAGCCAACGGAAGCTTTACCAAAATAAGAGGCAGCCAGGTTGTTTCCTTTTATCGTTGACCAACTTTGTGTGTAGGTAAATCCCCAAATGAATTTCTTGTCAAAAATACTTTTTCCGACACTATCTGCCGGGGCAACAAAATGTTGGGCAGTCAATTTTCCTGCCATCAATAATACTGTGATCAACACACTCCGCTTCATATCAATTTAATTTAGGCGATGAGTTATAATGTTTGAACTTGCGCTGATTGAGCAACTTATAAATCGAAGGAAGAATCAGCAAGGTGAGTAGCGTTGCCGATACCAAACCGCAGATTACCACCACGGCCAACGGTTTTTGTGTTTCTGAACCAATGCCTGTGGAAAGTGCTGCGGGCAGTAATCCCAAGCTCGCCACGATGGCCGTCATCAGCACGGGCCTCATCCGGCTTAGGGCACCTTGGCGGATACACTCTTCAAAAGGCATTCCGGCATTTTGATTCTTGATAAAAACAGAAACCAAGATCACCCCATTTTGAACACACACTCCAAACAGCGCAATGAAGCCTACCCCCGCAGAAATGCTAAAGTGGATGCCCGTAAAATACAACCCTAAAATTCCACCGATGAGTGCGAAGGGCACGTTCATTAATACAATGCCTGCATATTTTGGTGAGTTGAACATAAAAAATAAAAGCAAGAAAATTAAGCCGATAGAAATAGGCACAACTACTTTCAATTGCTCAGTGGCGCGCACTTGGTTTTCAAATTCACCGTTCCAGGCAATCGAATAGCCACGAGGCAACTTAATTGCAGCGTTCACTTTTTGCTGTGCTTCGGCAATAGTGCCGCCCAGGTCGCGGCCACGCACAGAAAATTTAATGGGGATGAACCTCAAGTTACTTTCGCGATAGACAAAGGCCGGCCCGGTTTGCAATTTGATGTCGGCAATCTCGCGCATCGGGATTTTCGTGCCGTTGGTGCAAGGGATCAGTAGCTTGCCAATCTCTTTTTCATTGGTGCGGTACTCGGGCGAAAACCTCACACGGATGTCGAATCTTCTTTCGCCTTCGTACATGGTGGTGGCTTGCTGGCCACCAATGGCCATCTCGATGATGTTGTTTGCTTCGGCAATGTTGGCACCATAGCGAGCCAGTTTGATGCGGTCGATCTCGATGCGCAATTCGGGTTGCCCCAAACTTTTAAAGATACCTAAGTCCTCCACGCCCCTCACGGTCTTCATGATGTCTTGAATACTGTCGGCCAGTTGTTCAATCTTTTGCAGGTTGTCGCCAAACACCTTGATGGCCATTTGTCCTTTCACACCGGATACGGCCTCTTCTACGTTGTCAGATATGGGTTGAGAAAAACCAAACACTACGCCCGGAAATTCAGCCGCCAGCTTATCTTGCATGTTGCCAATGATCTCGTCCTTGCTCACACCACGCGTCCAATTTTCTTTCGGGTAGAGGTCAACAAAAAATTCCACATTGAAGAAACCAGTAGGGTCAGTGCCGTCATTAGGCCGCCCATTCTGCGAGATCACTCCTTTGACTTCCGGGTAACCGCGAAAAATTTGTCGCATCGAATCTGAGAGCACATTCGCTTTGCTAAAAGCAATGCTTTGGGGCATGCTGGCACGCACATAAATGGAACCTTCGTTGAGCGAAGGCAAGAATTCTGAACCTAACTGAGTAGCTATTAAAAGGCTTACGGCCAAAAGCGACACGGCCATCAGAATCACTTTTTTGGAGTTCTTCAGGCACCAATCCAACGAGCGCTCATACACCCGGTGAATGGCGTGGACAAAGAAATTTTCTCGCTCGGCCACATTTTTGGAAAGCAACAAGCGCGTCATTAAAGGGATCAATGTGAGGGTGAAAAGCAACGAGCCCATTAGCGCAAAGCCCATCGTAAAAGCCAACGGTGAAAACATTTTGCCTTCCACTTTCTGAAAAGAAAAAATCGGCACCATGGCAGTGATGATGATGATCTGAGAGAATAAAATCGGCTTGCCCATTTCGATGGAGATTTTTTTCACCATGCCCATTTTGGAAACGAGGTTGAATTTGCGCACACCCATCTCTACTTGCTTGTGGGCCAAATAGGCAAACGCACCCTCCACCATCACCACGGCACCATCGATGATGATGCCGAAATCGATGGCCCCTATGGAAAGCAAATTGGCCGACATGCCTTTCAACCGCATGCAAATAAAAGCAAAGAGTAAGGCCAGTGGAATAATTACTGCAACGATTACCGTAGTCCGCCAATCCAAAAGAAATACAGCCAGCACGGTGGTTACCAGCAGCATGCCAATGGTAAGGTTTTCCATTACCGTGTGGATGGTGTGGTTGACCAGGGTAGTACGATCATAGAAAACTTTGATCTTCACGCCAGTGGGCAACACCCGGTTGTTAATATCGTCAATGGTTACGTTCAGGTCTTTCAATACCTTGCTTGGGTTTTCGCCCCTGCGCAAAAGCACAATGCCCTCCACCAAGTCGGGATCGCCATCGCGGCCTACCTTGCCCAGCTTTGGCCGAAAAGATTCTTTCACCGTGCCTACTTCTTTTACGAAGATGGGTGTGCCATTGATATTTTTGATGATGATGTTTTCGATATCGCCCATGTCGTTGATCAAACCCAGGCCTCGTACCAGATAGGACTGTGTCCCCTTTTCAACCACATCACCGCCCACATTGTCATTGTTGGATTTGATGGCATTGAAAACATCTTCAGCCGAAAAATCAAAGGCGCCTAGTCTTTTGGGATCCAGCGTTACTTCATAGGTCTTTACCTCCCCGCCAAAGCTTACAATGTCGGCAATACCCTGCACGGCTTTCAGTCGCTTATCGATTACCCAATCCTGGATTTCCTTTAACTGCCTAACCGTATAATCTTTGCCCTCTAACGTGTAGCGGTAAATTTCTCCTGTGGGGCCGGAAGGCGGCTGCACTTCAGAGTCAGCCTCATCGGGCAAATCTACATTCACCAATTGGTTGTTCACCATTTGCCGGGCCCGGAAATCATCCACATCGTCTTCAAACAACAGGGTTACTACCGAAAGACCAAAAAGGGAGATAGACCGCAGGTTGGTCTTGTAAGGCACCACGTTCATCTCTGTTTCGATGGGGATCGTTACAAATTTTTCGAGTTCTTCGGCACTACGTCCTGGCCATTGTGTAATAATGATCACCCGAGCATTGATTACATCCGGGAATGCCTCAATCGGGGTGGTGAGGAAACTGCGTATGCCCCAAGCAATAACAAACAGTGTTCCCAAAAAAACCATCAGCTTGTTTTTGAGGGAAAAACTAATGAGGCCCTTAATAAATTTGTTCATACGCTCAGATCAAAGACGGTTATAGGCGGTAATGGCAAACAGAGATCCTTCCGAAATTACGCGGTCGCCCGTTTTTAGTCCACTGGTTATTTCGTAGAAACTGCCAAACGATCGACCAATGGTGACGATCACCTTTTCAAATTGGCCTTTGCCTACTTCACGCATCACATAGTTGCGGTTGTTTTCCAGCACCACCGCAGTTTGGGGCAGCGCATTAATGAAAACACGGTGTTGAGAAGTAACAATAATAGAAGCAAACATTTCGGGTTTTAGCAAACCTTCGTTGTTGTTTAGCTCGGTGCGGATTTTTATTACCCGCGAGCTGGGGTCCAACACAGTTCCAATCTTCTTCACTTTTCCTCGAAAAATTTTATCGGGATAGGCTATGGTAGTCACCTGCACCTCATCGCCCTCGGCCACCAACGAAAGATCACTTTCGTGGATATTGGCCCAAACCCAAACGGTTTTCAAATCGGAGATGGTAAAAATATTGGTGTTGTTGTCGTTCCGAATTTGAGTGCCTTCCGTCACGTTCCGTTCCACAATATAGCCGGAGCGGGGTGCGGACACATTATAAATAGCATCAAGGTCGCTAGAGGAGCCCCCGTACAATTTCAAGATTTGCGTACGTTCATTTAGCTCGGACAGCGCATTGTTATAGTCCTTTTTTGCATTGGCAAATTCTTTTTCACTCATCATCCCGGCCGAAAAAAGTTCTTGCGCGCGGGCCAGGTTTTTCTCTTCGACTGAAAAATTTGATTTTGCCACATTGTAGTCGCGCTGGATCTGGCTCATGTCCATACTTAGAAGAGTTGCCAACCGATGCCCCTTTTCCACATAGTCACCCAGGGAAACAAACAACTTTTCCACTGTGCCACTCACCACCGGGTAGATGCGCACCACGTTGTCTTCCGCAAAACTCACCTCGCCTACTGCCGTCAGTTGTTCCGAAAGCGATTGCCTGAAAATGCTATCGACTTTAATGTGGGCCATTTGACTTTGGCCGAGCACCAACCTGGTTTTGATGGACTGTTGTGGCTGGGTTTTGGCGGGCTTCTTTTCTCCCCCGCAGGAGGCCAGCCAGAAAGTAAGCAGAAAAAGAAAAGAAATTAGCTTCATAAATAAATTCGATTAGTAATCAATGACGGTTTCTCCTACGCTGAAATTTAAGGTGTTGACACTGTTTAAAAAGGTTTGCCGCAATTCAATGAGCTGGATGTTGGTGCTGATATAAATGCGCTGATAGTCCACAAACTCCAGCAAACTGATGTCTCTCTTTTGAAAGTACGTATTCGTGTTTTTGTTTAACTGGCTGAGGCTGTTCAAATATTCATCGGTATAATTGGAAAGCCCCCCAAAATTTTTTTTGTACTGATTGTAAGCAGCAATTACTTGATTGGTAATATTGATTTTGAGGTAATCCCTTTGCAATTGCGATTGTTTGATGTTGAATTGCGCTTCCTTGATGCTGCCCTGATTCCGGTTGAACACAGGCAAAGGCATTTGCAACACCAGGCCTGAATAATTGCGGATGTAGTTCCCGCCCTTGTCATAATCGTATCCAATGGTTACATCCGGCACGGCCAGTGAACGCTGCAATTTCAAGTTTTGCAGTTGGTATTCCTGCATCAGGTAAGAGACTTTCAAATCGGGCCTCACCATGAGCGACCGGGTTATCAAACTATCGAGCACCAGGTTGCCGTTATACACTGGCATTTTTTGACTCACCTTGATCAGCGTGTCTTTGGGGTATTGCAATTCGGTGCGCAATTGCGAAAGATATTGTTCCTTTTGGTTGGCGTTATCGAGTGCTTGCGCCTTCACGCCAATGTATTCTGATTTAATGCGAAGGTCTTCCGTTACAGAGATCGCACCTACTTCCAATTCTTTGCGGCTTGCTGCAATCAAGCGTTCATAGCTCGTCAAAACCGCATTGTACAGGTTTTCTTTCGCTTCCAACGCAGCCAGGTTATTGTAATTGTTTCCCAAATCATAAAGCAAACTTCGCATCACATCCGTAAACTGCATCTTATTGATCTCCAAATTGATTTTAGCAAGTTTTACCGTATTGGTGTGTTTGCCTGCAATGGAAATGGTTTGATTGATCTGGGCTTCATACTGATTGCGCGCCTGCAAATAGCTGTTCTTCTCTGTATTGTAGGCCTCTTGGTTCCATGTAACTGTTGGATTGTACCACAGGCGGGCTTGAATTACCTGCGCCTCAGCCTGACTGATTTCATAATAGGCCGCAAGCAAGTAGAAATTCTTTTTGAGAAGGCGTTCTTTTGCCTGAAGCAAGGTCAACACGGAATCTTGCGCCCGACCAGATTGAACGGAAGTAATCCAGACAAAAAAAACGATGCAGCCGATCAGGGACTTTTTATTCATAGACTAAAACGGTGAAAACGGAAAAATTGAACTATGCTAGATTGTGCCGACAAGACATCAAATCAATAACTGTCGATGGATCAGGTAAACTTCAGTCACTAACAAGTTCATGTAAGGGTCACCCAGTATGAGGCGACTGTCATGAAACAAAACGCGCACTATGGATGCTGCAGAAAGGTCAGAGGGAATATTGACGTCTACCGATGCATCTTCATCAGTGTCCTCTCTATCGTCCAAAGAAGTTGAAAAAAGATAGCCCGATGCACTGGGTGAATGAGATTTAATAAACGTTTTGCTCAGTGTGTAAGTGCCTGGCTCCGGTGTCAAAAAGAAGCCGGTGATAGAAGTCAGCAGCAGCACGGATGCCACGCGAAAAAGAAGATGTTTTAGCTGGAATGATCTCAACACGGTGGCAAAAGTAGCTTAAAAAAGGCTTGAGATAAAAATAGTTTAAAAACCCATTAGAAAACCATTAAAAATAGGGTAAAGATAAATTTGGTGGTTACAGCCCAAATAAGCCTTCGTTCAACAGATTGAGCGCCTTTTCTTTTTGCGAAGTTTCCACTAATAGCGAGATGTTGTTGTTGCTGCCACCATAGCTCACCATGCGGATAGGCACCTTGGCCAACGTTTGAAACACCTCCTTCAACACACCTTCCTTTTCGGCCAGCATGTTGCCCACAATGCAAATGATGGATTGGTTTTTGTCCACGTCAATCGAACCGAAGCCCTTCAATTCGTTAACGATTTCGTCCAGAAACTTATGGTCATCGATGGTTACGGACACAGCCACTTCCGAAGTGGAGATCATGTCGATGGAAGTTTTGTATTTTTCGAACACACCAAATACCTGACGCAAAAAACCGTAAGCCAACAGCATGCGTGAAGATTTTATTTTAATAGCAGTGATCCCATCTTTAGCTGCGATGGCCTTGAATTGGCCCCGGCTTCCACGCTCGCTGATCAAAGTCCCTTCGGCCTTTTCGTCCATTGTGTTTTTAAGGCGAACCGGCACACTGTATTTCTGAGCAGGCACAATGGTGGACGGGTGCAAAATTTTGGCGCCAAAATAAGCCAGCTCTGAAGCCTCATCGAAAGTCAATTCCGCGATGGGCAATGTTTTCTTTACGATACGGGGATCGTTGTTGTGCATCCCATCGATGTCGGTCCAGATTTGGATTTCCGATGCGCGCACTGCAGCCCCAATCAGTGAGGCCGTGTAATCGCTGCCGCCCCGTTTCAAGTTATCGATTTCATTTTTATGGTTTCGGCAGATGTAGCCTTGCGTAATCAGCATATCGGCATTGGCCATGGTGGCAAGGATTGGCCGGAGGCGCTCACTGATCTTTTCAAGCTCTGGCTCCTGGTTCTCATCGATCGACATAAAGTGCAACGCGGGCAACAGGCGCACATTGATCTTTCGTTCTTGGCAATGGTGATAAAACAATTCTGTGGAAATCAATTCGCCCTGAGCCAAGAGTTCGCGGTAGCTTCGGTCATCAAATTTGCCGGCTGCCAGCAACCTAAAAAGGCTGAAGTACCGACTTACAATTTCTTGGCCGATGGCCTTGTAAGATGTCGAATCGTACAGGTCTGCAATAAAAGCCAGATAGTGCTTTTCTAAGGTGGAAATCTCAGGTTCCGCCTCTTGGGGCAGGTTGGCGAGAAGTGAGTCGCCTATCCGAACGAGTGCATTGGTTGTGCCACTCAGTGCAGAGAGGACCACAATTTTTTTTCCCGGCATAGTCAAAACCAAGTTGGCTATTTTTTTCATCCGTTCAGGCTTGCCTACCGATGTGCCACCAAATTTTACTACTAACATTGTTTTAATCTCGTTAAAAAGAGCCAGCAAAGGTATTGTCTGTCCTGAAATTAGGAAGGGTTACGGTCTTAATTATTTATCCTGCAATAATTTTCTTTTTGCGAGGGAGGCATTATAACTTCGCAGCCGCAATCCAAAGAAGATAAATCTAAAACTGAATACCATGAAAATAACTGTAGTAGGCGCTGGCAATGTGGGTGCAACCTGTGCCGATGTGCTGGCTTACCGAGAGGTGGCCAACGAAATTGTGTTGGTCGATATCAAAGAGGGTTTGGCCGAAGGCAAAGCCCTTGACATTTGGCAGAAAGCCCCGATCAATTTATACGACAGCCGCACCACCGGCTCCACGAACGATTACTCGAAGAGCGCAGGTTCTGATGTGGTCGTCATTACTTCAGGCTTGCCACGAAAACCGGGCATGACGCGCGATGACTTAATCAGTACTAATGCGGGCATTGTTAAAACAGTGACAGAAAATGTGGTGGAGCATTCACCGAACGCGATCATCATTATAGTCAGCAATCCCCTGGATGTGATGACCTACCAAGCACACTTGATTTCAAAATTCCCCCGCACACGGGTGATGGGCATGGCCGGGATTTTGGATACGGCCCGATACAAAGCATTTTTGGCCGAAGCTTTAAACATTTCGGCAAAGGATATCCAAGCCATGATTTTGGGTGGCCACGGAGACACCATGGTGCCACTACCCCGCTATACTACCGTTGCCGGGATCCCGGTGACCGAGATGATCGCCAGCGACAAACTCAATGCCATTATCGAACGCACTAAAGTAGGCGGTGGTGAACTGGTAAAACTTATCGGCACTTCGGCCTGGTATGCACCTGGCTCGGCTGCGGCTCAAATGGTTGAATCGATTGTGAAAGATCAAAAACGAGTGTTGCCGGTATGCATGCAATTGGATGGTGAATATGGAATTAAGAATTGCTACCTCGGTGTGCCTGTCGTTTTAGGAAAAAATGGAATCGAAAAAGTAATCGAACTTGAATTGAATGCAGAGGAAAAAGCCTTGCTTGAAACCAGCCGCAAACACGTGAAGGAAGTGATGGATGTGCTCGACAAATTGAAGTAATTCAAGATTGCATACGGCTGCGCAAGAATTCAAAATTTAAACTATGGATCAAGCAAGATAATTTAGACGTTAATCCAGCGACAACTGAAATAAAAATGATTTTTTTTTGATTTTTCAGTTAAAACTTCTACTTATGTAATCACAAAAAAAGGTGAAGAGAGTTTTATCCATAGTATTGATTTTTGTATTCCTATTTAATGTGATAGGATATTACGGAATTTATATGGCTATGCTCCGCCAAGCTAATGTAACTGTGAATCAGCAGATTGACAATGATGAATACGCGGTAGGTCAAACCGTTACCTTCAAAATTCCCTTGACTTTGCCTTACCCTGTTCAGCAAGATAATTTTGAAAGGGTGCAAGGTGCTTTTGAGCACCAGGGGGAGTTTTATAAACTGGTGAAGCAGAAATATCTAAATGACACCGTTTACATTGTTTGCCTCAAAAACAACGAAGAGAAAAAAGCCTTCCGGGTTTTTTCGGATTTCGTAAAATTATCTACCGATCAATCATCCTCTCCAAATAGTCATAACACCAAAACGATTGCCAGCGTAATCAAAGACTACAGCCCTGTAGTATCCGAAATCAATTTTTCATTGCGTGAAAGCATAGAACTGGCAAATCCTTTTGCCTTCTTTAATAGTTTGATCCTAACACAAGATTGTCCTGAATTTTCTCCTCCTCCAGAGCATAGCTGCTGAATTTTACGGCAGCAACCTTTAGTCCAAAACCAGAATCGTTGATGTTTCTTAGTTCCGTCATAGGAGCTAATTAGTTTCAATTCTGTAAGCCAATTTCTGCTGTAAAATTCGTTCCCAACTTTTTGACCATAGTTGTCATCGTGTTGAATTGTATTTTTTACGCAGATCAGATCAAAATTAAATCGAAAATAGTTTAGAAGAGAATGAAGCGAGTCAGTGCCCGGTTAGGGTCGGGCCTGACAAACTTCATTGACAATCCAAAAAAACAAATAAAAATAATAGTTTAGATGAAGGAGGCGTGGCGCCAGCTCTTGTTAGGGTCAAGACTGGTTGCCACAACTTCTTAAAATCAACAACGCAAAACACTATGCCATACATTCCTTTAGAAGACCATTTGCCAGGAGTCACCGGGTTGCTGGAATACCGAAAAGATACTGCAGAACCAATTCGTGAACTCACTCAATTATTACTGCGAGGGCCGTCTTCTTTAACAGATGGAGAACGCGAGTTAATTGCCACTATTGTTTCGTATGGCAATGAATGCCGGTTCTGCACAGCGGCTCACACAGCGGCTGCCGATTTATTACTCGGTGAATGCGAGACCACCGAAAAAATAAAAGAGAATATCTCCACTGCACCGGTCAGTGAAAAAATGAAAACCTTGCTCACCATAGCATCACAAGTTCAGAAAAGCGGCAAGGCAGTAACGAATGAATCAATTTCAAAGGCCAAGGAAGCCGGAGCAACCGATATCGAAATTCATGATACCGTTCTTATTGCAGCGCTCTTCTGTTTGTACAATCGATATGTGGATGGACTTTCAACAGTTACTCCTACCGATCCGAATTTTTATAAAGGATTAGCCAAACGAATTTCAAAAGGATACCAACGCTTGCCGCAAGGCTATGATCATTTGAAGAAGAAATAGTAGGATGCAATTAGCGAACGAAACTGTAGCCGAAAAGATAAGCATTTACCATTGGCTTATGTTTGGACTATGTTTTTTGAGCAATGCACTGGCCGGTGCTGCGTCAACATTAATGTCAGTTTATTTGCCCGTAGTGGTTAACGATTTACTCGGACATGTGGATGAAAATCAGTTGAACGAAGTGAGTGCTTATATCAACGCGTTGTATTTTATTGGGTGGGCTGTGGGTGGTTTGGTCTGGGGCATGGTCGGTGATAAGATCGGACGCGCCAAATCATTGGCCATGGCCATGAGCATGTACGGGTTGTTCACCGTGCTCAAAGGCTTCGCTCCCACATGGGAAATAATTTTGGTTTTCCAATTTTTCTGTGGATTTGGTGTAGGCGGTGTGCTGGTAATGAACACCACACTTTTGTCTGAGGCGTGGCCTGAGCGAACCAGGGCGATCTTCATGGGTTTTGTTTCCATTGGGTTTCCGGTGGGCATATTTTCTTCGGGTGCCATCAACTATTTTGTATCAGGTTGGCGCCAAGGTTTTATGTTCGGCCTACTTCCGTTGGCGGTTGGGATTATTTCTTTTTGGACTTTAAGAGAATCGGAACACTGGAAAAAATCTCGCACAACAAAAACAGAAAATGAAACCAGCATCCGTGAGTACCGCAGCAACTTGTTCAATGGCACTGTCATTTTCGGATCAATGCTCATTGGCTTGTGGGCAATATTCTCCTGGGTGCCCACGTGGGTACAAAGCTTATTGATAAATTCAGATGGGCAAAAAGAAAGAGGGTTGAGTTTGATGTTGTTGGGTGCAGGTGGATTGAGCGGAGGTTTTTGTTCGGGATGGATAGCCAATTCTCTCGGAACACGCAGAGCAATGCTGGTGTGTTTCTCTGCTTGTTTCATTCTATCGTCTTTGTTGTTCAAACTCAACACGTCATTCACTACGATTACGATTATCGAAATCACTTGCCTTTCCTTCATGTTTGGAATCAGTCAAGGGCTGTTGTCAGTTTACATCCCCCTTCTTTTTCCGGTTTCCATTCGTGCTACTGCAACGGGTTTATGCTTTAATGTGGGAAGATTTTTCACAGCGGCAGCCGTATTCTTTGTGGGCGCATTGGTGATCTCCCTTGGAGGGTATGGCAATTCATTGTTTACATTCTCCTTCGTGTTTCTGATAGGTTTTTTATTTCTACTATTAAAAAAAAATAACTAATTTCTATGATAAGATTAAGCCGCAAACAGTGTATAAAAATAATTTTCATGACATCGGCAATAAGCTTTTACACTTTTGAATTATATTGTCAGAAGAAATCAGCTCAGGATTCTCTTCCGTCAAAAATTCTTTCTACAGTCATCGTTGAAGGACATCGCCAACAATTCCTAAAGAATATTGAAGGCCTCTATCTGTTTGCAGGAAAGAAAACTAATGTGGTCCAGTTGAACGAAGGCTCTGCCAACCTTGCTCAAAATGTAGGAAGAATGGCCTTTGCGCAAGTGCCCGGCTTGAACGTGTGGGACATGGACGGTGCCGGCACACAGATCAACATCGGTACTCGCGCTACCGATATGCACCGCTCCATTGAAATGAATATGAGGCAAAACGGGTACAATACCAATTCGGATATGTTCGGATACCCGGAAGATCACTATACACCACCTATGCAAGGCATGCAAGAGATCCAGTTAGTTCGGGGCTCAGCGGCTCTTCAGTTTGGAAGCCAGTTTGGCGGCATGCTGAATTATGTGATGAAAAAGGGAGACAGCACCAAACGGTTTTCGCTTGAAAGCGAACAGACAACAGGTCCCTATAAATTTTTTAACTCCTACAATGCCGTTGGCGGCACGATAGGAAAAGTAAATTACTATGCGTACTTCGATGATCGGCATGGCGATGGCTGGCGTCCAAATGCCGCTTTCAATTATCAAGCGTATTTTGCTAATGTCAACTATCAATTCAGCAAAAAAGGAAGTTTGTCGTTTCAGTTCTCGCGAATGAACTATGTTCAGCAAATTGCAGGCGGATTGACCGATGCCCAATTTAATTCAAACGCCAGGCAGTCTACCCGGGCAAGAAATTATTTCAGTCCCATTATTAATATTCCGGCAATAATTTTCAATTACCGGTTTTCACCCAAATCCGAACTTCAAATTACTTCGCATGGATTGGTTGGAGAGCGGAGCAGTGTGCAGTTTATCAATCCGGCAAATGTTGCTGACACGATCAACAAATCAACCGGGGCATATAATCCAAGGCAAGTGGATCGTGATTTTTATCATGCCTTTACCACCGAGGTGCGGTTGCTCCACCGCTACCGAATCAGTTCCATTAGAAGCACATTGGCTGGAGGAATTCGGTATTTTACTGAGCTTACCAATCGGTGGCAAAAAGGAGTTGGCACCACAGGCTCCGATTTTAACCTCAGCTTCGTAAAGCCGTATGGCATCGACTTAAAACTTCATACCCACAACTATGCTGTATTTGTTGAAAACCTTTTTGAGTTAACTCCCCGATTTTCGGTAACGCCAGGGTTCCGGTATGAAGTGATCAACTCGCTTCTTGATGGAGCCATTAATAATGCAACTTTTGCTGTGTCCTATAAAAACAAACGAAGCTTTCCTCTTTTCGGAATAGGTTTGCAGTATCATGCGAATGAATTTAGTCAACTCTATGGAAATATTTCTCAGGCCTATCGTCCCTTTCTTTACGCCAACATTACGCCTGCTACCCAATTGGGTGTAATCGATCCTAACCTCAAAGACAGCAAGGGCTATGACATTGACCTGGGCTACCGCGGTTCCTATAAAAATATTGTCAAGTTCGATATCAATGGTTTCTATATGTATTATGGAAACCGAATTGGACAACTCAATTTGAACAATCCGAATAATACCACCTATCTCTACACAACCAACATCGGCAATGCAGTAGCCAAGGGCATGGAAGCGTATGTCAATATTTCTTTGTGGAGACTGTTGGCCGTGACCAATCAAACGATGGATATCCGGATTTTTAACTCCATGAGTTATAACAATGCGCGTTACATCAGTGGTGCAATGAATTATAATGGAGAAAACAAAAGCCTCAAAGGCAATTATTTGGAAGGAGTGCCCGACTGGATCAACCGGACAGGGCTTGAGTTCAGGTATAAAGGCTTGCTCACTACTTTTCAAACCAGTTATGTAAGCAAGAATTATGGCGATGCCAATAATACGGCATTCGACCTTACCGGTGCGACAGGTGTCGTTCCGAGTTACAGGGTGTGGGATTTTTCCGTTGCCTGGAATTTTTTAAAGATTTATCGCTTGTCAAGCGGGATTAACAACTTGACCAACCTGATGTACTTCACGCGCAGGATCAATATGTATCCTGGGCCTGGTATTCTTCCCGCAGACGGCAGAACATTTTATTTATCGCTAGGAATAAAAATTTAAAGCGAACTACTTATGGCACACATCAAAGTACCCGAAGGAATTCCAGGCATTCGCAGCCTGGTGATGTTTCGCCCGGAGTCGGGGCAACATTTGTACGCACTCGCACAAGTCTTATTAAGAAGTGAATCACCTTTGACTGAAGCCGAACGCGAATTGATTGCCGCTTATGTTTCGTCAAGAAATGAATGCGGGTTTTGCAGGGACAGCCACGCAGCGGCCGCTCGTTTTTTATTCAAAGACAAAAAGCAAGTAGTTGATTTTGTGTTGGAGGATTATAAGTCAGCACCGATCAGCGAAAAGCTGAAAGCATTATTGAACATTGCTGGCAAAGTGCAGAAAAATGGGAAAGAAGTTTTGCCCGAAGATGTTGTGGAAGCCCGTAAACACGGAGCAAGTGATCGAGACATTCACGACACGGTTTTGATTGCAGCAACATTCAGCATGTTCAATCGCTATGTGGATGGACTCGCAAGTTTCACGCCAACGGCCCCAAAAGCATACGAAGAAATGGGAGTGCGTTTGGGAGAGAAGGGATATGTCTTGCCGAGCAAGGTTTGAGCAATAAGTCGTTAAATAAGACCATCATCGAATATAGCCAATGATGTTGGCCTATATAAAAACGTATTGACTAAGATATAGTGGAAGTGGATGAATGACTAATTCATAAAATCAAAGTTATAAAAATGAAAAAAATATTTTACGCTGGCATCGTTGGAATAATCTTATTTGAAATTTTGAACATATATTTCATTATGCCCATGCCTGGAAGTCAGCGCATGAACAGCATTGATGTGGCTTACTTTCTTTATCGCCATCGATGGTATTTTAGAATCGCTTTTGGCCTTCTGACTGCTGTCGGAACAACCAATGCATTTCAAATAAAATACAAATGGATTCCAGCGCTGGCTTTCGTTTTAGCAATGACTGTCGTTTATCTTTTTAATTTTAGGTTGGTGGCTGACCACATGTTCAAGCAGCCCGCAAAACTTACTTTTCAATCAAAAGGTAGAAATTTATTGAACGATAGCAGCCTTGTGGTCATTGTGGAAAACAATGGCGTAGTCAAAGCCTATCCCATACGATACATTGTCTATCATCACCAGGTTCAAGACGAGGTTGGCGGCAAGGCGATGATCATAACCTATTGTAGTGTTTGTAGAACCGGAAGAGTTTATGAGCCCATTGTAAAGGGTAAACTTGAAAAATTCCGTCTCGTTGGGATGGATCACTTCAATGCTATGGTCGAAGATGAAGCTACTAAAAGCTGGTGGAGGCAGGCCAATGGAGAAGCGATTACCGGCCAATTGAAAGGAGAAGTTTTACCCGGAGTTGAATCGCAACAGCTTACAATTGAAAAATTATTTGAGCTCTATCCGAATGCAACGGTCATGCAATTGGACGAAGTTTCAAAAACACATTATGATTCACTCGGGAAATTTGAACGAGGAAAAAGTGAAGGCGAACTCACGCGAACGGATAGTTTATCATGGAACGATAAATCGTGGGTAGTTGGTGTTCAGGTAGGATCATCCAGCAAAGCATACGACTGGAACAAACTAAAGGCAGCTCGTATTATCAACGACAACGTTGGAGACAAGCCCATCGTTCTTGCCTTAGCTTTAGATAATCAGAGCTTTGTTGCCTTCGAACGCTCGTCAGAAGCAGAAACCTTTGCGATTCGCGAGGACACACTATTCGCCAGTGAAAAGCTCTACGATTTCTCGGGGAGCAATCTTGCTAAAACTCCTCAACATTTAAAGAAAGTAAATGCTTACCAGGAATTTTGGCACAGTTGGAAAACGTTTCATCCTCAAACAGAACAGTTTAGATAACAATAAAATTAATACCTATGCCACACATTAACCTTCCCAAAGAACATCCGGGAATCCGGAGTTTGTTTGTATTTCGTCCCGAGACGGCAGCTCCATTAAATGCTCTGGTGCAAACTTTGCTTCACAATCCTCACCCCACGCTCAGTCCAGGTGAGCGAGAATTAATTGCTACTTATGTTTCCAGTTTGAATCATTGCAAGTATTGCTCAACCATTCACGGAGCGATTGCAAAACACCATCTTCACAACGTGGACATAGTGGAAAGTGTGAAGTCCAATCCCGACAATGCACCGATCAGCAATAAATTAAAAGCATTGTTAAGAATAGCTGGGAAAGTTCAACTGAGTGGCAAAGAAGTTTCTACTGCAGATGTTGATGCTGCCCGCAAAGAAGGAGCAACGGATATCGAAATCCATGACACCGTTCTAATCGCGGCTGCTTTTTGTATGTTCAACCGATACGTTGATGGGCTGGCCACTTGGGCTCCGGATGATCCGGAGGTATATGACCGAATGGGCAAACAGCGGGCGGAAGAAGGATACTTGACACCTCCGTTTAAAATTCAGAATGCTGATTAACTATTGCTTGATTCCTCCATAAATAATTTCCTGACGGACGATCCCAAACCGAAAAGCATTTTCTTTGGAAAAATTTTGGCTGAACGTGTCTTCAATGGCCTGAAGCCCACTTTGATTAATCCGTTGCCCATAATCCTTTCCGTATTTTCTTAAATGATCATCCTGGCCGAAAATTTTTTCGCGTTCACGCAGATCCTTGATCGAAATATCTTGAAAAGTTTTCTCAGGGACGGGATTAAAAAATGGGACTTGTAAAATTGCCCAGCCTCCGGGTTTGAGAACGCGATGGAATTCCTTCATCACACGGATGTCATCTTCTACATGTTCAAGCACGTGGTTGCAAAGGATTACATCAAAATGATTATCCCCAAAAGGAATATGATGGACATCCATTTTAACTTTCGCCAAAGGCGACTCCCTATCAGCGGTGAGGTAATTTTCACGATGTTGGCTTTCAAATGCTTTCATAAAGCAATGCTCGGGCGCAACGTGCAACACCGTCAGTCTCTCGGAAAAGAAATTCGTTTTCTCCTTCAGGTAAAGCCAGATCAAGCGATGGCGTTCAAGGCTCAAACAATTCGGGCAAAGCGCATTCGGCCTTGAATTAATCCTCCCGTAAGGAAGGAATTTTTTATACTGATGATTACAGATGGGGCATTCCACTTCATTTCCCGAGTAGAAAAACCCCAACGTCTTCAATCCTGCGCCTGTAAAAAGCTGGAGGTATTTTCGCGGCACATGGCGAATCAAGAAGGAAATTATTTTTTTCATTACGCTGCAAAGATAATCGGTCAGGTTAAATGACGTAAAATCTTAGCATTCGTACATAAATTTTTGATAAATTAGACCATGCAAGATGAAGAACAGCTCAAAAAACTGAGTAACCCCTATACCCGACTAACAATAGGAAGCCTTTTCTCATGGCAGGGCTTCAGTACCAAGAATCTTTTCCTCAGCTTAAAACTATTTCCTTCAATCCCCCATCTTTATAGCAGTAACAATTGAAAAAAGGTTTGTGGCCGAAACTTTACTTGACCTTGGCATGATGCATTCCGACACCCTGATCGCCCGCGCCCGCGAAGGGGACAAGAATGCCCAGGGAAAATTGGTGCAGCTCTGGTACAAACGCATCTACAACTTCAGCTACAAGTTTTTCTTCGATCACGACCTGGCCATGGAAGTATCGCAGAAGACCTTCATCAGCATGCATAAAAACCTCGCAGGCTTGCAAGAAGTGACACGTTTTAAATCCTGGCTCTATACCATCGCAGTGAATTACTGCCGCGAAGAAGCCAGAAAGAAAAAAGGAAGTCGCTCCATATCCCTAAACAACCTAAACCCTGGCGAAGGAGAAGAAAGCTACCGATGGGAAGAAAGCCATCATCGCAATGAAAACCCCGAACGCATGATGAGGCATAGTGAACTTTCAGATTTGTTGCAAGAATGCCTGATGAAGTTAAATCCCGAACAGCGTGAAGTGGTCATTATGAAAGAATATGAAGGGTTGAAGTTCCGCGAAATTGCGGAGGCATTGAATATTTCGGAAAACACGGTGAAGTCGAGAATGTATTATGGATTGGACGGCCTGAAAAAAATGTTGGAACTGAGAAAGATTACAAAAGAAACAATTGGTTATGAACTATAAACCCGATGAAAGTGTGTTGATTGCTTACCTGTATGGTGAACTCAACGAAAAGGAAACAGAAAAATTGAAAGCCTATTTTCAGTTGCATCCAGAAGAGTTGGAAAAATTGCACGCATTGGAAGAGGTGAGGGCCGTCATAGGCCATGTGCAAGACAAAGAAGTGATCGCGCCTCCTATTTTTATGGATGATGAACGCGTGAGACCGCTGTGGCGATCTCCGTATTTCAAGTTGGCGATGAGTATAGCCGCCTCCCTTCTGTTTCTTTTGGTAGCCGGAAAATTAGTAGGGCCGGAAATCAATTATTCAAAAGGGGAGCTACGGATCAGCTTTGGCCAAAAAGCAGAACAAATCGCTCCGCCTACGGACCTCACGGAACAAAAGGTGAATGAACTGATTTCCGCTTCGCTCACCAAGCATAATGAAACGCTGGCTGCCGCACGGACGGATGATCAGAAGAAATTGATGCAGACACTAGTTGACTTCAATTCAAAAAAAATAGATGCGATGACCAAAAACGTTTCGCAGGCAAGCCAAGAACAAGTGCGCTCATTTGTAGCTAACCTGCAAGAGCAGAATTTAAAATTGATGAAAGACTATTTTCAACTCTCTGCGACAGATCAGAAAAAATACACAGAAAAGCTATTGGTTGATTTCTCCGCCTACCTGCAAGAGCAGCGCAAACAAGACCTTCAATTTGTGCAGAACAAAATGAATTATTTGGAAATGAACAACAACCAATTCAAACAAGAAACGGAGCAAATCATTACCAGTTTAATTTCCAATCCAAGTAAAAAGAAAAATAGCTATTAAAATTAAAAAGTACATTATGAAAAAAATATTGATAATGGGGATGATAATGATTGGCACAATGGTGCTCGGCCAAAGCAAGGTGGATGAAGCGCGCATGCAGCGCGACATGGAAGTAGCTGAAAATATTTTGGGCACACTGATTAAGCAACAGTACGGCAAGCACCAGTTCTTTCCCATGGAAGTTCAGGGCAGTTACTTGCCCGGTTATGGTGTAACCTTTCGCGTGCCTTCCGAAATGTTTGGCAACATGTTTTTCATGCAAGGTGGCGATGAGGTGTGGAACATGGGTGCACCCGAACCCCCCATGCCACCCAATGGCCCTGGTACGGTCAGCTACTCCTATAGCACCAATGAAAATATTACCCGTGATCGGTCTGACAGCGATTATATCAAATCCAAGAAAGGAAACAAAACCAAGCATTCAAGCAAACGCAAAGTGACTACCGACAGCGTCCAAAATTCTTACCAGGAAAAAATCCTTGAGGCTGCGAAAAATTTTGTTGCTGACTATGGTGATTTACTCACCCAGTTGCAGCCGAAGGAGAAAATTATTGTTACCAATAAAAGTGAAGGTCCCAATTTTCAATTGGTGTGGGCTGGCTCTTTCGGAAAAGCCCCTGGCCAAAACCTAATTACCGTAGAGGGAACAAAAGAAGATGTCAACCAATTCCGCCAAGGAAAAATAACCCGTGACCTGTTGATGAAAAAATTGGTAGTTGTAAACAGCGAGGTCAGCAATGAACTGCAACCGGACCTGGAGTTGCTTTCGAGTATTCTAAACCGACTTTACAGTCGCGATCTTTCAAAAACATTTTTTACAGATGAAACTATTTATTACGAGCGGCTAAAAGATTTTGGTGCGATCTACCACATGCAGGTTTTCGCCAGCAATCAAACCGATGAAGACTTATTTGATATGCCCACCGCGCGTCTGCAAGACGTGAACACGGAGACACGCGACAAAAAGGTAAAGGAATTTTACCCTGAATTTGAGAAAAGCATTAAGGAAGACCTGCTCGAATATGGCCGCACCGTCAAAAGTTTGAAAGATGAAGAAACCCTAACCGTAGAAATTAACTTGACACGCTGCCCGCATTGTGGCATTCCATCCACGCTTGAGCTCTCTATAAAAAATGCTATACTGAAAGATTATTCTTCGGGCAAGATATCCAAGGAGGCCGCTCTTTCAAAGGTTCTTGTAAAGAAGGGAGCTGAACAGTAATCTGCTCTACTCCATTTATCGAAGGCCTTCTTATTTGGAAGGCCTTTTTTTTATTTTTAATTAACAGCAATGCTGTTAACTTTAATCTCAACTCAACTAAAATCCAACCTACATGAAATCACGAAGAGACTTTATAAAAACATCCGCCTTGGCAGGAGCTGCCATTTCCATTCTTCCATCCCATTCGGTTTTTTCAAAACCGGAAGAAAAAAAAGTAAGGCTTGGAATCATTGGCGTTGGTTTGCGCGGACAAAGTCATTTGGAGTTGGCCCTGAAAAGAGAAGATGTGGAAGTCGTTGCCCTTTGTGATGTTCAACAGCGAATGATCGATATGAGCCTGGGCCTGATAGCTCAGGAAGGAAAACTAAAACCTCAGGTAATTTTGGATGGCCCATACGGCTATAAAAAGTTATTGGAAAATAAAGACATCGATGCAGTGATCATTGCCACGCCTTGGGAATGGCACAAGGTGATGTGCGTGGATGCGATGAACGCAAAAAAATACGTAGGCTGCGAAGTGATCACCGGGATGACTGTGGATGAGTGCTGGGAGCTTGTGCACACTTCCGAGAAAACTGGAATGCCGTTGATGATGTTGGAAAATGTTTGCTACAGGCGCGATGTGATGGCCGTGCTCAACATGGTGCGACAAAATATTTTTGGGGAAATGATCCACTTGCAAGGTGGCTATCAACATGACCTGCGTGAAGTGAAATTCAACGATGGAATAAACGCGTACGGTCATGGGGCAGAATTCGGAGAAAAGGGATTTTCTGAAGCCCAGTGGCGCACGCAACATTCCGTTACCCGCAATGGTGACCTTTACCCAACCCACGGCATTGGGCCAATTGCCATGATGACCAACATCAACCGAGGCAATCGCTTCACGCAGTTGGTTTCATACTCCACAAAGGCACGCGGCCTTCACGGATATATCGTAAAAGTGGGTGGAGAAAATCATCCGAATGCAAAAATCAATTTTAAACTGGGCGATGTGGTTACCACCATGATCCGCACAGCCAATGCCGAAACGATTTTGCTGCAGCACGATACAAACCTGCCGCGGCCTTATTCCATTGGCTTTCGGGTTCAAGGAACTAAAGGCATTTGGATGGATGTGAACAAATCGATTTACATCGAAGGGCAAAGTGCCAAACCGCATCAGTGGGAGGATGCCAAAACCTGGCTCGACAAATACGATCACCCGCTCTGGAAAAAATACGGCAACGATGCAGCCGGTGCGGGCCATGGTGGCATGGATTGGTTTGTGCTCAACGCCTTCATCGAAGCGGTGAAAAGGGAGACCAACACGCCACAAGATGTCTATGATGCCGTAACGTGGAGCGCGATCACCCCTTTATCAGAAAAGTCAATTCAGCAAAATGGTGCCAGCGTTGATTTTCCGGATTTTACCAACGGTCAATGGAAAGGCCGCAAGAATACCTTTGCGTTGGATGATTCCTATTAATGTGTCCAGGCGCCAGTGATCAAATTAGCCCATTGAAGTAGGTCATCTCACTTAAATTGAAGGATAGGTTAATTGTCCAATTAACGAATTAAAATTATCTTGCCCATCTTTTCAAAAACCTAACCGAGAGAAAATGATCAATCTTGTACTCTTTGGCCCCCCAGGCGCAGGCAAAGGAACGCAAAGTGAAAAGCTTATCAAAAAGTATGGCTTCGTGCATATCTCCACCGGAGATATGTTCCGCTGGCATACCAAAAACGATACTTCCCTTGGCAAGCGTGTCAAAGAAATTATGAACAGTGGGGCGTTAGTGCCCGATGAGATCACGATTGCGATGTTGAAGGAGGAGTTGGACAAAAATCCGCAGGTCAAAGGTTTTTTGTTTGATGGATTTCCCAGAACTGTTCCGCAAGCCGAGGCCTTGGATAAATTCATGAAAGACAACGGCACGGCCATTCAATTTGTGGTAGCCCTGGATGTCACTGAAGTTGAAGTACGCACCCGCATCGCCAAGCGCAGGGAAACCGAAAGCAGAGTGGATGACGAAGAAGAAAAACTAAACAAACGCATTACCGAATATTTTACCAAGACCATTCATGTGTTGCCCTACTACGAAAGGGAAAAACGGTTGAACACCGTACATGGCATCGGAAGCATCGATGAAATCTTCAGCAACATTTGTAAAGTGATTGGTAAATAAAAAAATCAAGATTACAAATTGGTTAGATTGTGAAATTTTGTTTAAAAGAAAGTGTCCACCGTCAACTTCATCGATTACATAAAATTCAATTCCCGCTCCGGGCATGGGGGTGCTGGTTCACGCCATTTTCATCGCGAAAAGTTTATTGAGAAAGGTGGTCCTGACGGTGGCGATGGCGGCCGCGGAGGCCACGTCATTTTAAAAGGTAACGCTCAACTGTGGACCCTGCTTCACTTGAAATACAGGAAGCATGTAATTGCTGAAGCTGGTCAAGGTGGAGCGGGCCAAGACATGACAGGTGCTTTTGGAAAAGACGAAATTTTGGAAGTGCCGCTGGGCACGGTTGCCCGTAGGTTTGATACCAACGAAATCATTTGCGAAATCAATGAAGACGGGAAAGAAGTGATCCTCTCGCCCGGTGGCCGGGGCGGAAAAGGGAATGCCTACTTCGCTACCTCGACTAACCAAGCACCACAACATGCACAGCCCGGTGAGCCGGGCAAGGATGAGTGGATCGTACTTGAATTAAAATTATTGGCGGATGTTGGTCTTGTCGGTTTTCCCAACGCGGGCAAGTCCACGTTGCTTTCGGTGGTCTCAGCCGCCAAACCAAAAATTGCCGACTATCAATTCACTACACTCACACCCAACCTCGGTGTAGTCCCTTATCGCAACGATAGATCATTTGTAATGGCCGATATCCCTGGCATTATAGAGGGTGCGGCTGAGGGCAAAGGACTCGGCATCCGGTTTTTAAAACACATTGAACGGAATTCGGTGCTTCTGTTTCTTGTCCCGGCTGATGCCAAGAGCATCAACGATGAGTTTGAAATACTATTGAACGAATTGCGCAAGTACAATCCCGAACTGCTCGACAAAAAAAGGCTTTTGGCAATTTCAAAAGCCGACATGCTGGATGATGAATTGAAAACAGGCCTCAAAAAAGAATTGCCAAAAGGGATACCCTCGATTTTTATTTCTTCGATTGCCAATCAAGGCCTCACAGAATTAAAAGACATGATCTGGAAAGAGTTGCATTAACCCACCCATCAAAATTTCGTAAGGGATACCAAGTCCTGAATGAAGAGATTGGTCCCGCTTTTTGCACAAATCTTTTTTTGCTTTGGCTGCATATTTTCAATCGACTCGCTCAAAAATTTTTATCGGTCTTTAATTTTTAAAAACATGATTTTAAAAATGCCATCCTGTCATAATTCAATTATTGGCAAAATTCTTGTCATTTTGCAGCCTTAATCAATAATTGATAATGGAAAATACTGTGGAAAAGGAGCCGGAATTAGGAAAACATGACGATACCATGCCCGATGGCACCCCGCTTCAGAGCGAAGAGCCAGCAGTTCTTGAAAAAAAGGAATCACCTCCCGATCAGGTAAAAAAAATTCAGGACGAATTGGCAGAAGCCAAAGACAAGTACTTGCGCCTCTATGCCGAGTTTGACAACCACCGCAGGCGGTCGGCCAAAGAGAAATTAGAGATGATCCAATCTGCCAACGAGCAATTGTTAAAAACACTGTTGCCGGTGGTTGATGATTTTGAGCGGGCTGAAAAAT
>JAYVMP010000194.1:0-4547 GCA_043758895.1 Bacteroidota bacterium | reverse complement strand
GGCAGTTAAAGACCTGAATATTTCCTCCATCGAATGCTCCTCCTGTCTCAAACTGAGCAATGAGATATTCCTTTCCGAGGCAAAACGAAAAAGATCTTGGCGTATATCAGCGCCTGATTTTGGAAACAACCGAAACAATTTTCCTTGGGTTATTGCCTTTTCCACACTGACTAGCGCAGCAAGTTCTTCGACACCTACTTTTTCTTTAAATTCAACAATAATGACAGGTGTATTTTCATTTTTGCCCATTAGATTTTTTAATAAATCATCAGCTACAATTTTTCCGTGGCTGATGACAACCACCCGGTCGCACAACGCCTGCACTTCCTGCATGATGTGAGTAGAAAATAGTACGGTTTTATGTTGACTGATTTCTTTGATGAGTTTTCGGATTTCTACCAACTGGTTGGGATCGAGGCCTGAAGTTGGTTCGTCTAAAATCAGAACGTCCGGATTGTGCAGAAGTGCCTGTGCCAACCCCACCCGCTGACGGTAACCTTTTGATAGAGAACCGATCAATTTATTTTGTTCGTGTCCAAGCCCACACATTTCAATAATTTCTCGGGTGCGTATTTTCAAAGCACGGAACGGCAGTTGATAAACTCTTCCAATAAAGTGAAGGTACTCATGCACAAACATATCCAAGTAAAGCGGGTTGTGCTCGGGCAGGTAGCCTATTATTTTTTTTACCTGCATGGGCATTTGCACCACATCAAAACCGCCAACGGTTACCGTTCCAGCTGTGGGCGGGATATAGCCCGTGGCAATTTTCATTGTGGTGGACTTGCCTGCACCATTAGGCCCGAGGAAACCAACAATCTCGCCTTCGCCAATGGAAAAGGAAACATCGTCAACCGCCTTTTGGTGGCCATAATTTTTGGTGAGGTTTTGGATATGCAACGACATAAACGGCAAAAGTACGAACCCGGTAGGCAGTGGACAATAGGCAGTAGGCGAAATGTATCGAGCAATAAGTTTTGTTTTCCTTTGGGACTTTGGGACATAGCGACTACCGGAACATTGATTTATGACTTTTAATTTTTTTTATCGGACAAATCCAACCACCAATACTTCGGCACGTAACACCTCAGTTACATTTTGAAGTGAAAATGGATTTGTGGAAATTTGCTGACAATAATTTCTTGCACTATGAAAATCAAGTTCGTTTTGTTTATGCTGTTTATTGCTGGCGAGGCATTTTCGCAAGCGGGTTACAAAATCAATTTTGAAATCAAAAACTGGAAAGACACCACGGTATATTTGGGCACGTACTATGGCGAGATTACCAATTTGGTCGATACGGCACAGGTAAAATCGGGTGCATTTTATTTCGATGGAAAGAAACCGCTCGTAGAGGGTTTCTATTACTTAGTGTTGGCAAAAAATAAACTTTTTGAATTTGTTGTCGGCAAAAACCAATTCTTCTCCTTGGAAACCCATGCTGACGGCTATCTGAAGATCGATGAATACCTCAAAAACATGAGGGTGAACGGGGATGAGGATAATCAGTTGTTTTTTGAAAACGTTGCCTACAGCATGGAAAGGAATAAGGAAGCAGAGCCGTTCATCAAAACCTTAAAAGACACCACATTAAAGGAGGATCAAAAGAAAGAGGCCCGTGCTGGCTTTTCAAAAATCAACGACAAGGTGCTGGCATATCAGAAAGAGTTGATTGAAAAAAATCCAACCTCTATGACGGCAAGGTGGTTAAAAGCTTCTTTGCCCATTATTATTCCTGACCCACCCAAAAAGGCAAATGGAAATATCGACTCCACGTTTCAGCTAAGATATTACCGTCAGCATTTCTTTGATAATTTCGATTTGTCGGACGATGCACTCATCCACTTGCCGCGACCGATGTATCAAGAAAAGCTAAAGGAATACTTGGACAAGCTTTTTGTGCCACAGCCTGATTCTATTACCAAAGCCGTTAACGCCTTGGTGTCGAGAGTGGAGAAAAACCCTGAGACCTATAAGTATTTGGTTTGGAACTGTGTCTACATGTACCAGCAACCCGAGATCATGGGCATGGACGAAGTGTTCGTCAATTTGTACGATCAATATTTTGCTTCAGGCAAAATGGACTATTGGGCAAATGCAAAGATCAAACAAAACTTAAAGGAGTATGCGGACAAAATCCGGTCGTGTATGATCGGGCGCACCGGTGCCAACCTGATTATGCAAGATCAAAATCTTCAACCTAAGTCGATGTATGACATCAAGGCCAAGTACACAGTGCTTTTCATTTTTGATCCCGACTGTGGTCATTGTAGGGAGGAGACACCGAAGTTGGTAGAATTCTACAACAAAAGTAAAATGAAATTCAATTTGGAAATATATGCCGTTTCCACTGATACCTCCATGAAAAAACTGCGCGATTTCATCAAGGAATTTAAAACACCTTGGATCACAGTGGATGGACCGCGGAGTTACGCCAAGGAACATTTTAGCAAATTTTACCATTCTGACACCACACCCACCATCTACATCCTGGATGACAAAAGAAAGATCATTGCCAAGAAATTGCCCATCAAACAATTAGATGATTTCCTGACCAAGCATGAAAAATTTGTACACGCGAAGAAGACGGGGAAGCCAGTGGGTAGCGGTCAATAGTAGGCAAAACGTCAACACTTTCAAGCTTACGTAACTGAAGTTACGCAAAACTAATAATTTGACGTCATCACGAGTTCCAGCGAAGGGAAGAAAGGCGAAGCGATCCCCCATACAAGGATGCTTCGCGCAACCGTACAAATCCATCGTGGTGCTTAGCGATGACGTTCATAATTTAGCGTCAAGCCAGTTGCTAATACAATGTAAAATTTATTTTGCCCTTTCGTGCAACTATTTTGCTGTGAAGGAGTATCTTATACATTATAAATCCCAACCACATGGCCTTGTTAAGCATCTTCAGCAAGAAAAAGAAAGAATTCAAAGCCTCTTGCACCATCACGCGTGAGCCATTAGAGAGTGGCTTTGGTTATTTGCTTACCACGGCCCAGGTCATTTCTTCAAAAAAATATTGGGATTTGATCATGACCGAGCCGGAAACACTTTCCTATACGATATCCCATTTCAATAACCAGCCCAGCGGCACTCAAATGCGCAACATGATCTTTGAAAAATACGCCTCGGTTTCCAAACCGTGGATGATCTCGGATTCGGTGATCAATTATTTTGAGGTGGACAAAAATGAAGCGCGCCACCATGCTAAAATGTGGTGGGAGAGTGAAGGTAATTTCATGCCCGAAACGGCCGGCCCGGCTTTTCAAAAACTCGATCAGGCCACGCTGAGCAGCTTAAAGGATTATGCCGTATTGGAAGCCGGAAGAGGGAGAATCGGCAGGAAGCGGTAATCAGTTTTTTCGCTCAATGGTAAACTGTACAAGTTGGTGAAGTGAGGTCTTGTATTCCGATTCCGACAGTGTGTTCAAGATGTCCAAGGCTTTTTTGTGATAACCTTCCATAGCTTGCCTTGCGTATTCAATACCACCTGATTTCTTCACAAAGGCAATGACTTCTTGCACTTTTTTTGGATTCTCACTTTCGTTCTTCACCAGCCCAATCATCTTCCGCTTTTCCAACCAGGAAGCTTTGGATAGCGCATAAATTAGGGGAAGCGTCATTTTCTTTTCCTTGATGTCAATGCCCAATGGCTTGCCGATTTCTTCTTCGCCATAGTCAAACAAATCGTCTTTGATTTGAAAGGCCATGCCCACATGCTCCCCAAACTTCCGCATGGCCTCCACTTGCTCTTCGGTTGCTTTGGATGAACTTGCCCCCACCGCACAGCAGGAGGCGATCAATGATGCCGTCTTTTGCCGGATGATTTCGTAATAGATGTCTTCAGAAATATCAAGATGACGCGCTTTTTCTATTTGCATTAATTCCCCTTCGCTCATCTCTTTTACGGCTTGGGTGCAAATGCCGAGCAAGTCATAGTCCTTATGCTCCAGGGCTAAGAATAACCCTCTGGTGAGAAGAAAATCACCGACCAACACCGCGATCTTGTTTTTCCAAAGAGCGTTCACCGAAAAAAAACCCCTTCGGTAATTGGAGCTATCCACTACATCATCGTGCACAAGGCTTGCCGTGTGAACGAGTTCAATCAATGCAGCTCCGCGAAAAGTGGACTCATTGATTTTTCCACAGGCACCCGCGCTTAAGAACACAAACAAGGGCCGCATCTGTTTACCCTTCCGCTTCACTATGTAATTCATGATCTTGTCGAGCAGCAAAACTTTGGTTTTCATCGAGGCACGGAATTTGGGCTCAAATTCCTCCATCTCCCGGGCAACGGGTCTTTTAATATCGTCCAAATCCAAAGACATTGGTGCAAGTATAGTCAATAGTCAATAGTCCGTAGTCGATAGCTTAGGTATTTTTGTGGTACGTATAAAAAAAAATAGGCGATGGACAATTGACTATGTACTATTCACTAATTTCGGGCGATGATGGAAATGGAAAAAAAATGGGAACAGTTCTTTTTTGTGGCAATTGTTTTGGTAATCACCTTTGCGATTTCACTCCTGCTCCGATTTTTGGTG
>JAYVMP010000193.1:0-31786 GCA_043758895.1 Bacteroidota bacterium | reverse complement strand
CACTACTTGAAATTCGAAGTTGTGGTCTGGAAAATCGTCAAACAATTCCTTCCAGGGTTTTTTCGACCCCAGCTCATTACACAAAGCAAATACACTTTCTTTGTACCGGGTGTCGTCATTTGCTTTTAACTGTACTCCTTTAGTCTCTAATACAAATACTGTGTTGTAATCAGTCTTGTCTTTCGGATCTACATCGGCAGCAATGAAGTCAGGATATATTTTATTCTTTTTCCAGCCTTGTATGTGGTAATGTTGACGGGAAATATTTCGATACCACCAAAGTAGTTTTTCCTGTTCGTCTAAGTAAATGGCAACCCTTTTCTCTGTTTCATTATATTCTTCCTCGAATGATTGCTCGAATAATGACCTTTGAATGGGTGAGTTGTCTGCTTGAACTAATTGTTTGTTCCCTTTAACTTTTATTCGGGAAGGTATTTGATGATGTCCTTTACCTTCAAGCAGGAAGAAGAACAGTTTCTTATCATCAATCAGTTTATGAAAAACATCTTCGGCTAATCGGTTTCTTTCCTTCTCTATTATCTTTTTTAGTTCTTCGATAATGAAAACAAAGTTTGCTTCAACGATAGTTTTGTTTTCGTGGGTCTTATATTTCTTTCTGAGAATTGCCAATGCATCGTCACCTTTTTTATAAGCAATCCATGGATTAGGAATCAGGTCGCCTAATTGCCGGGCAAGGAATGTTTCGTCTATTTCTAATGTTCCCTTGCTTTTAACTACACCTCTTTGTATCAGTTCATTCCAGTTTTCTTCGGGATAACCGATTGTCAAATCGATCTCACCAACTCGCTGTTGTGGATTAAGCGTTATGTTGTTGACTTCGGTAAGTTCAATTGCTTCCCAATCAATTGCACTTAAGAGGTCAATATCAAAGTTCACATCCCGCCATGATTCTTTTTCCTGTATTACAAATTTTGGCAAGTAGATTTTACCTTCAAATTTCTTAAACCCCGGACGGTACTCAACATCTACTTCTTTAAATAGTCCATCATCAACAACTCCTTCATCCGTTACAATTCTTCCTGCTATATCACCAAGCCCTTCGCCTTCTAAACCAATTTTGATTTCGCGCACGAGCTTGCTTGCGTTTTGTTTGAATGTAAATACATAACATTCATCCAGCATTCTAATCTGTGTCTTTTGCCCAAAAGGCTGCCTCAATATTCTTCCAACCAATTGAGTAATTCCGGTTGCCGATGATGGATTAGTAAGTATGGTGAGAACATAGGCAAAAGAAAAGTCCCAACCTTCTTGTAGCGCTTGTTTGGTAATGATAAACCGTATCGGACAATCATTAGCAAACAAATCAATCCCTTCAATGTCATCCTTCTCACTGCTCTTAATAGCTATCTGCTCCATCGGAACATTGCATTTCTTGATCAGGAATTCCTTTGCATCTTCGGCATGAATGAATTTGCTGTCCCGCTGATCTTTTCCAGTGCGCTCTACCTGAATCAAACAGGAAGGCCGGATATATTTTCCGGTATTGGCCTCATACTCTCTGGCAATTTTTTCTAATTCAGCTAATTTTTCAAAACTACTTAGAAGTGTATCCTGCCACTTAGGTGTAGTTTTATTAATGAGGTGAATGTCCAGTTTAATCATTTCCTCATCATGCAATTCCCGTCCTGTAATTTTCACAAGATCGTTACTGTGAGGTGGCGGGGTTGCTGAAAGTTCAAGTATAAATGATGGATTGAAATTTCTAATGGTGTCTAAGGCAGTTTCGCTATAAGCCTTGTGACCTTCATCAATAATTATAAAAGGCTTTAATAAGCGTAATGTATTGCCAAGCGATGTTTTTATTTGTGTGCCAAAAACTTCACCGGGCATAGTGAAGCAATCGAGATTAGGAAAGAGTTTGTATAATTCTTCGTGCCCTTTAAAATTATCTTCTGGCGGAAAAAAATCTGTGAAGCCTCCTGAATCGCGGAACATTCTTAAGGTCTCTTTATTTTGCCGACTGGCCGATGGCAACATCAGCATAAGCACAACCAGATTTTCTTCGACATCTAACCTGTTGAATAATTCCGCTTTCTCCTTAATTAATGTTCGGCCTCCGCTTGAAATATCCAATATCTGCCGATAGGGATGCTCTCTATTTCTTAGCGCAGTAATGGTTTGCCTATAGATTTGAGTGGATGGGACAATCCAAATAATTAAACCTGTTTGACTTTCTAAACATGTTTTTTGAATCAGGTCTATCGAATGACAAGCCAGCAATGTTTTTCCTCCGCCTGTTGGCACTTTTAAATAAATATCAGGGAGTGGCTCTCCAAGCCCATTGGTTTTGGAATGGTAGATTGTCCGCCCGGTTGAATTTTCCCACGCCCGTTTTGGGAAATTATAGTCCTTTGCCATATCCGCATCAAACTGTAAAGCCTTTTCATATTTGGCTTTAAAGGTTGACAGCGAACTTAGATATTCTTTAAGTTCCTTTAGTACTTTTTCCTGATAGTGCTTTAATTTCATACTAATTACTGTAACAACATTTTTTGGCCTTTTTTCCGCTACCGCAAGGGCAGGGCGTATTTCCATCCACCTTTTGTGTGATTAATGGCTGGGGGGATTTAATAATTTTTCAACGTCACTGATATCTTCATCTGAGTGAGGTTCGAGGCCTACAATAACCTGCCATCCCCGGCTATTACAAAAATTTAAAATTTCGACTGCACGATTCTCCGTTTGCACCTTGACTATTGCCGGCCTTTCTTTGCTCCCTAACTTGCTCATAATTTTATTTTTGCATTCGATAGATTTCGTAAGGCAACTGGCAAAACTCTACCCTAAATTCTGAAAGCGTATGGTCATCCACATACTTTGTAGGTGCAAAGACAAGCCGCTTCTTTCCCTTATGTTTAGGCAACTCCTTTAGTTTTTCCAATGTGAGTGCATTGGACTTTAACCATTCAAGCTCTGCTTTGTAAAACAGATACACTTCATAATTCCGACTTTCGCCAATGAACCCTGTTTTCTCATTTATTGATTTTTCTTCAAACTCTTCTCCTGTGGCGGTATAGAAAAGATAACGAGCAAATTCTTTGAAGCTCGGAAGTTTCTTTCCGCGAAGTAAACTTTCCATTTCAATAGGGTCACCAAGTTCAAAGTAGCTGAACGTGCCGCCCAATCCTTTTTTAAGATTCTCGTCCTTCGATGTTTTTACTCCTTTTATTACTCTGCGAACTCGTTCGGCTGTTATTGTATTGGCGTAGTCTTCTTGTTCTACCAGAATAAATTTCCTGTTGCCACCATCTTCTTTATTGAGTTCTAATACTGCGTGAGCCGTTGTTCCCGACCCTGAAAAGCTGTCAAGGATAATATCATCGTTTGAAATGAAATAGGAGAAAATTTGTTTCAATAATTGAACAGGCTTAGGATTATCAAATGATTTTTTATTCTCAGTGAAAATTTCCTTGAGGTCATATGAGCCAAGTCTTCCATCAAGTTGAATTACACTTGCTAATTTATCCTCATAATCTTTAGCATAAACTTTTAACTCTATAATCTTTGATTCATCTTCCCCGAAGAGTATTTTCTTATTATCTAGTAGGTCTTTCATTGTTGCTTCTGGGAACCGATAACCCATAAGGGGCTGCTTACAAGGTTTTTTAGTAATAGGATGAATAACATCATAACGATACCCTTCTCTTCCTGGATTGTGAACGCTTTGACTGCCCGTGTACACGCCATCTTTATCAATGAATTTATATCTATATAGCTGACCAAGGAAAATTTTATTTTCTTTGAACCAATTTGTATATGCTTCTTGAAGGTCTTTTTGCTTGCTATTTTCTTTTATCAACTTGTCGCCAACTTCAATAAGTTTTTCTTTTGAATCAGATATCTTTGATTTCCAAACTGGCTCTAATGATTCTTTGTTCTTTGCGTAACATATTATGTATTCGTGTTCTATCGCAACGTTTGATGGATTATTGTCCGTAACATTTCTCCAAACGATTGTACCAACCCAGTTTGATTCTGTGAATAATTCTTCTAATAAAACTCGTAAATTGTACAGCTCATTATCATCACAGGAAACAAACAAAACACCTTTTTCGTGGAGTAATTCCCGAAGTAGTTTCAAGCGTGGCATCATCATGCAAAGCCACTTGTCGTGTCTTGTTAAATCTTCTTTATCAACAGGCTTATTTTCGTTCAGCCATTGCTGAATCATCGGGCTGTTAACATTGTCATTATAAATCCAACTTTCATTTCCAGTGTTGTATGGCGGGTCAATGTAGATGCACTTTATTTTACCAGCATAAGTAGGCAAAAGAGCCTTCAATGCTTTCAGGTTATCTCCCTGCACAATCAGGTTATCGTGCAATGAGACTTTGTCTGTCAAGCTTAGTTTCTTTTGTGGCACGAGCTGGTGATACTTAACAGCTAAATGATGATTTTGAACGAATGTCTTTCCTTTGAATTGGAGTGTGGGCATGGTTAAAATTCGTTTTTCAGTATGTCATCTACCGCGTTCAGCATGTCATCTAAATTACAGGCCGCATGATAAACGCTTTCTATTTTTATGTGGTGATATTCGTGTGCAATGTAATTCCTGAATGCCTTGGGAATATGCCACGGGTACGGATATTTTTTAAGAATGGACGGATCGATATGGCGGATGGCTTCACCGATGATGAGAAATTGATAAAGCGTTGCGTTTTGCCCTTTTATGTCTTTCAAGAAATTTTTCTGGCTCTGGCCTGTCACAAAAGACTGAATCAGCATGATCGCTTGTTTCACGTGTTCCAACCTGGCTTGGGTGGTGGTTTTATCCATAAATCAAGGTCAGGTCTTTAGCGGCAGTTTGCTGCGCGAAGGGGCGCAAATAACTTTCTTCCACCAAGTCTACTTTGATGTTAATGATTTTTTCTATTTGATAAGCAATGTCAGCATAATCGAAGAGGCTTAGTTTTTCTAATTTCTTAAAACGCACCATCAGGTCTAAATCACTTTTCGTGGATTGCTCACCTCGTGCAAACGAACCAAAAACCCAAGCCTTCGCTACCCGCCCGTCTTGTTTTAAGTAATTCCCGATGGACTGAAACACTTTTGTCCGGTTGATTTTACGCATCGGTGCATACGAGATCTTTTCTTCAGCCACCTGCAAAGCTTGCAAGGCCACGGCCTCGTCTTCTAATTCGTAGACCAACTTGTCGGAAAGCCACGCCACAAGAAGATCGTCTAGCTTAACTTTAAAATAGCTGGCCAGTTTTTTTACCTGATCGCGTGAGGCGTTTCGTTGACCTCTTTCTATTTTACTTAGTATCGCCTGGTCGATGTCAAGGTAAGCGGCCACCGTCCGTAAAGGCAGTTCCTTTCCTTCCCGCAGGTTTCTGATGGTATCTCCTAAACTGTCCATTCTATATTTTTTTGTTTTGACGAAATTTGTCAAAATTTTAGATTTAAACAAGGCTGCCTCTTGATTATTTCGACAATGGCGGTAGGTCGTTCTGTAAAATACTTTTACTTGTTTGGGAGTTGTAGTGCCAAACGCATGACCCCTAATTTTGTACTCGAGCTGATGTTGACGTATTTCGGTCTTACGAATCTATGAAGAGGCTATAGAAAGGGAACTTTACTTTACTTTCCTCTCATCTTGCTCATCACCTTATTGGCAAACACAAAATCGTCAAGCTGCTCCACGCCTGAATGTGTAATTTCCGAGTGGTTGCCTTCCCAGAGTTTGTGCCCTTTGAAAAGGAAGATGATTTTTTCGCCAATGCCCATCACTGAGTTCATATCGTGCGTTACCACAATGGTGGTGATGTTAAGTTCGTGGGTGATTTCATGGATGAGCTCATCGATTAAAATGGAGGTTTGAGGATCAAGGCCGGAGTTGGGCTCATCGCAAAATAAATAGTTTGGGTTGTTCACAATGGCGCGCGCAATGCCCACGCGCTTTTTCATGCCACCGCTGATTTCGGATACGGCTTTTTTATTTATATTTTCAAGGCCCACTCGTTTCAGGCAGTCATTGGCGCGGTCTAGTTTTTCATCGAACGGCATCCGGGTGAGCACCTCCAATGGAAACATCACATTTTGTTCTACATTTTTAGAATCAAAAAGGGCCCCACCCTGAAAGAGCATTCCAATCTCTCTTCGGATTTCTGATTTCACTTCTTTGTCCGCATCTGTGAAATCGCGTAGGTCATAATATGCCCTTCCTTTATCGGGATGGAGGAGGCCAACAATGCACTTGAGCAACACACTTTTCCCCGTGCCGCTGGAGCCGATGATGAGATTGGTTTTTCCCCGGTCAAATTCTGAACTGATGCCTTCCAGCACCATCTTATCACCAAAGGATTTTGAAATATCTTTGATCTTGATCATTGCAACAAGATGTTTACAATGGCGTAATCAGCTAAAAGAATGGCAATCACGCTGGCCGTGACAGCCTCGGTGCTGGCAATGCCCACTTCGAGAGACCCTCCCTTGGTGAAGTATCCTTTGAAAGACGAAATGGAAGCAATCAAAAATGCAAACACAACTGATTTAGTAAGGGCAACCACAATCTCGAAGCTGTTAAATCCAAAGCGTAGCCCTGTTACGTATTCCGTTGGTGTTACGATTTGAATAAATGTGCCCACAGCATATCCGCCAAGCATGGCACACACACCAGCGAGAATGACGAGTAGTGGGTACATTAAAACGGAAGCAACTATTTTTGGCAATACGAGGTAGGATGACGAATTGATGCCCATCACTTCGAGCGCATCGATTTGTTCGGTGATCCTCATGGTGCCTAACCCGCTGGCCATGCTGGACCCAATTTTGCCGGCATAAATCAAGGCCATGATGGTAGGTGCCAACTCCAGCACCACCATTTCACGCACCACTTGTGAAATGACAAAACGAGGGATTAGCGGGCTGATCATGTTGAAGGCGGTCTGTACAGTGGTAACGGCCCCGACAAAAGTGGACACCAAGATAAAGAGAAGGGCAGATTTTACTCCGATCTGAACACACTCTTCCAAGATCAATTTGTAGTAGGTGGAAAAGGTTTCCCTCCGCACGAAAAGGGAACCTAAGAAAATCATGTACTTGCCGAACCCTGTCATTGAGCCAATATGCTATATTGCTCAAAGATAAAATAAATTCCAATGAACAAGCTGATCGTGATCACAGGGGCAACCAAGGGCATTGGACGGGCTATTGCCGAGCGGTTTGCTAAGGCAAAATTCGATTTGGCCATTTGCGCCCGCAATGAAGATGACCTTAACCGTGTGAAAGTTGAAATCGAGAAGGCGCATCAAGTGAATGTCGCTGTGAAAGTCACCAACATTTCGGATAAGAAGCAGGTGAGCAAGTTTACCAATTTTATTTTAACGCTCAACCGGCCAATCAACGTGGTGGTCAACAATGCAGGCCATTTTATTCCTGGCTCCACTATGGAAGAACCGGATGGTTTATTGGAACGCATGATTGAAGGGAATGTTTATAGCGCCTATTACACCACTCGTGGACTGGTTGATCACCTAAAGAAAAATGGGTCGGGCCATATTTTTAATATGTGCTCCATTGCCAGTATTAAAGCTTATCCGAATGGCGGGTCTTACACCATTTCAAAATTTGCGCTGCTTGGTTTTTCTAAAGTGTTGAGGGAAGAATTGAAAGCACACAACATCCGTGTAACGGCCGTTTTGCCAGGAGCAACAAGAACTGCCAGTTGGGAGGGTGTTGATTTACCCGACACACGCTTCATCAAACCCGAAGATGTAGCTGAAGTGATTTTTAATGCCTACTCTATTTCGGATAGGAGCGTGGTGGAAGAAATAATTATAAGACCACAGTTGGGCGATATATAGAATTAGATCCAAAAATTATAATCCATTTCTCGATCAAAACTGCAATCGCAGTTAACAAAACTAGGCGCACCATTTCCTTTAGAAAATATCGCGTTTACGATCGGGGGATAATTGGCTTTATATCTATTATAAACTCCCTGTATTTCATTTCTGGATAGTTTCAATTCCATCCACCACCCAATGCCTTGTAGATACTGACCATGGCATTCATTTGATCCCTTTTGGTTTCAATGAGTTCTATTTTTGATTCCAGTGCATCACGTTGAGTCAACAGCACTTCCATATAGTTAGCCCTTGCTGACTTAAAAAGTGTATTAGAGATCGTGACCGATTCAGAGAGGGCTTGCACCCGCTGCGCTTTTAAACTATAATTGCTCTTAAGGTTACTAATATTTGAGATCTGGTTGGCAACCTCGAGGTAGGCATTTAAAATTGTCCTCTCGTAATTATAGACTGCCTGAATCTGTTTTGCGTTCGCTGAATAATAATAGGCTTTTATCGCATTCCTATTGATTAAAGGTCCGACCAGACTGCCCGCAAGAGAGTAGATCAACGCTTCAGGCGTATTTACAATATACTTCGGATTAAATGCATCATACCCTAAACTTGCAGTAATCATGAACGTTGGATAAAAATTAGCTTTGGCCACCTTCACATCCAATTTGGAGGATATCAGATCTAGTTCCGCTTGCCTAATATCCGGGCGGTTCGCCAACAATTGCGATGGAAGACCACTGTAAATACTATCGGGAACCAAATCTCCAAAAGTTTCAGAACTCCTTGGAATGGGTTGTGGATATCGGGCAACTAAAAAATTAATCCTGTTCTGCGCTTCTATAATCCTTTGCTGTATTTCAAATTGAAAACTTTTGGTTTCGAATACCAAAGCTTCAAACCTGCGAACAGCCAGTTCCGTAACCCTTGCCGTTTGTTTTTGCAGCCTTACTATTTCCAGGGCATCGTTTTGGATTTGAATATTTTTTTTTATGATATCCAACTGATTATCGAGGGCCATTAGTTCGTAGTAGGAACTCGCGATTTCGGCAACCAGATGAGTGACCATGAAATTTTTGCCTTCTACAGTAGACAAATATTTGTATATCGCAGACTTTCTCGAATTCCGAAGCTTACGCCAGATATCCACTTCCCACGAGGCAATGGCTCCTCCCATAATATTAGGAACTGCCTGAGGCGTTTTTTTTCCAGGAGCAATATCGGAGATGGCTTCGCTTGCACCGGCTGTCGAATATCTACTTACTTTCTCAACACCGCCACCAGCTATTAGATCTACAAAGGGTAAGTAAGCTCCTTTTCTGGCTCTTACTTCGTTTTGAGCAATGTTAATTTCCTGTAGAATGATGTTTAACTCCTGATTTTTATGCAAGGAGCTGTCGATGAGCGCAGTCAGATTTGGATCGGTGAAAAAATCTTTCCACTTGATTTTTCCCGAATTGATTGTATCGGTTGAATTTGCAAAACGAGGTGGCACCGATTTGTTCACTGATCTCGGAACGAGAGAGGAGGGCACCTTACAAGCGTGCGCGATGAAAATGCAACCTATCGCTATAAACCCAAAGATCCATTTATTTTTCATTGTCTTCACTTTCATTAGGTTGTGGAAAAGTGTCTATTTTATGAACCAAGTCTTCGGTGAGAGAACCATCTTCTTCATCTCTAATCAATTTTTTACCTTCCGCCATTTTACCGAAGAGGTAATACAACCCAGGAACGATGATTACACCAAACACTGTACCAAAAAGCATGCCTCCAAGGGCCGAGGATCCAATCGTGTGGTTACCAATGGCACCCGCACCATGCGCGATTACTAAGGGAACCAAACCTGCGATAAAGGCAAATGATGTCATTAATATTGCACGAAAGCGCACCCTGGCTCCCTCAATCGCTGCTTCCAGAACCGATGCACCTTTATGTTGTGCCTGGACTGCAAACTCCACGATCAACACTGCATTCTTGCCGAGCAACCCGACCAACATTACCAACCCTACCTGGGCATAGATATCGTTCGCAAGTCCCATCGCCTTAATCAACATAAACGATCCAAACGCGCCAGCAGGCAGAGAAAAAATAACGGCTAAAGGAATGATGAAGCTTTCATACTGGCCTGCGAGAACAAAATAAGCAAAGATCAACACGACAAGGAAGATGTAGATGGATTCGTTTCCGCGTCTCGTCTCATCGTACGAAAGAGCAGCCCAGTCGATATCAAACCCATTGGGCAATTTTTTTTCTGCGACTTCCTGCACCGCCTTTATCGCCTCGCCACTGCTGTAGCCTTTTGCAGGCCCACCCCGGATGGCGGCCGTGTTGTACATGTTGTACCGGTTAATCTCATTGGCCCCCTGTTTCTTTGTAATCTTCATAAATGCCGAGAAAGGAACCATGTCACCGTGATTATTTTTGACCCATAAATTCATGACATCGGTGGGAAGCTTTCTGAATTCAGGAGCAGCTTGTACAAAGACTTTGAAAAACCGCTCGTATTTAATAAATCCAAGTTCATAGGTACTTCCGATGAAGACAGAAAGAGTATTCATGGCATTGCCAATGGTAACGCCTTTTTGCATCGCCAACTGGTTGTCGATTTCAATCTCATACTGAGGATATTTGGCGCTGAAAAAGGTGAACAATCCTGTTAACTCTTTCCTTTTTCTCATTTCGTTCATAAAGTCATCAGTCACTTTTTCAAGCTGCACATAATCACCGCTATTGGTTTTATCCAGCAATTGCAAAGCAAAACCGCCAGCTGCTCCGAAGCCTGGAACTGCTGGAGGGTCAAAAAATTCGATGGTGGCACCAGGGATTGCTTTTGCTTTTTCTTCCAGTTCCGCGATGATGTCGGTCACTGTATGTTTGCGCTCAGACCAAGGTTTCAAGTTAATCAGGCAAGTTCCTGCATTCGATCCCCTTCCTTCAGTGAGTACCTCATACCCCGCTATCGAGGAAACTGATTTTACACCATCTACGCTATTGATGATTTTCACTAATTTGTTCGATAAGTCATTTGTTCTTTCTAGTGTTGAGCCGGGAGGAGTTTGAATAATGGCATAAAGCATCCCCTGATCTTCACTAGGAATGAAGCCCGAAGGCAAGTTCTCCGAAATTAAAAATATTCCCAAACAAAATAGTACGGATAAGCCCACAGTGACCCATCTTCGGTGGGCAATCAATTGCAATAGGCCGACATATCTTATCGTAACCTTTTCGAACACGAGATTGAAACCTTCAAGGGAATTGTTCAACCAATTTTTCTTCTTGTGTTTTCCGTGGTTGTTCTTTAAGATCATGGCGCAAAGCACGGGGGTGACCGTAAGCGCCACAACTCCTGAAAGAACGATTGATGAGGCCATGGTAATGGAAAACTGCCGATAAAATGTGCCCACAGGACCCGTCATAAATGAGACCGGAACAAACACGGATACCATCAAAAGTGTAATGGCGATTACCGCACCACTGATTTCACCAATTACTTTCTTTACTGCCTTGTAGGGCGAAACATTTTCTTGCTCCATCTTGGCATGCACAGCTTCCACCACCACAATGGCATTGTCCACTACAATACCAATAGCCAACACCAATGAGAATAAGGTAATCATGTTGATAGTAAGCCCGAAAAGCTGCATGAAGAAAAATGCACCGATCAGCGATATCGGAACGGCAAGCGTTGGGATAAGCGTAGAGCGCCAATCGCCCAAGAACACAAATACCACTAGTGCCACCAAAATAAAAGCATCCCTCAGAGTATGCAAAACGTTTTCGATGGAAGCGTCAAGGAAATTAGAAACATCATAACTGATTTCGTATTCCATTCCCGGTGGAAACGATTTCTTTAACTCTTCCAGTTTTGTTTTCACTTTTTCAATAACATCACTGGCATTACTTCCGTACGTTTGCTTCAACACAAGTGCAGCGGATGGATAGCCATTGAGGCTCGAATAGATATCGTAGTACTCGCTTCCCAGCGTCACCGTTGCTACATCCTTAAGCCTAAGTATTTCTCCTTTTGGGTTAGCTTTAAGGATAATATTTTCATATTGCTTAGGATCATTAAACCTGTCCGAGTAAGATAAGACATATTCAAGTGCTTCTGCCCGTTTACTATCGCCTCTTCCGATCCGGCCTGCCTTCCCAATAATGCTTTGTTCGCTCATTGCGCTCATCACTTCATCAGGCGATATTTTATAGGCCCTCATCCGGTCAGGATTTAGCCACACCCGCATGGCGTATTGCCGGCTACCTAATATCCTTACCTGGCCAATACCATTTATCCGCTGAAGCTCCGGCACCATGTTAACCCCAGCATAGTTGAACAAGAATTTCATGTTCGCATTCTTATCCTTACTATAGAGGTTCACATACATCAGCATGCTTGGTATTACTGGGGTAATGATTACCCCTTCCCGTTGCACAAGTATCGGCAGCCTATTGGTTACCTGTTGAACACGGTTGGATACTTGTACTAAGGCTTGGTTGATGTCTGTGCCTGGATTAAATGTTACCTGTATATTGGCTTCCCCAGCGCTCGTAGCAGCCGAAGTCATGTACCGCATGCCCCAAGCACCGTTGATAGATTGCTCAAGCGGAATAATGACTGATTCTGTCAATGATTTGGCGCTCGCGCCAGGATAAGAGGCAGCCACCATAACAACTGGAGGCGCAACCTCAGGAAATTGTGATGTCGGCAATGTTTTTATTGTCAGAGCGCCCAAAAAAATAGTGACCAACGATATCACGATGGCTAGTACCGGCCGTTGAAGGAATTTGCTAAACATTTTTCTTATTGTCTTATGGCTATATTACTATTTGCGTCTTGCTACTGATGTCGATTTGTTATTCAACATACACGTTCAGATGACGGATCACAACTTTGGGATCCTGATATTCATACTCTTCCAACTTATCATTGTCCTTTACCTTACGGATACCTTCAAGTACAATTCTATCGTTATCAGATAGGCCTTCTTTGATGATGTAGAGATCGGGCATTTCAGCAGCGATGATAATTTCCCTTTGATGCACCACTTTATCTTTATCAACTACAAAAACATATTTCTTTTCAAGAATTTCGAAAGTAGCTTTTTGAGGAATGAGTAATTCATTGATGAGTGGCACGGTCATTTCCACGTTGCCGGTTTCACCGTGCCTTAGCAAGCCTTTCGGGTTGAGAAAGGTTGCCCTGAAAGCAATATTTCCTGTTTCATTATTGAAGTCAGCCTCTATGGTCTGAACGATACCTGGATACTCGAACAACTGGTTATTTGCCATTAACAGGTTTACTTTCATTAGACTGTCTTTTTTCAGGTGCATCCTATAATTCAAGTATTCAGCTTCAGGTACATTGAAATAAACCCACATCTTACTATTGTCGGAAAGTGTGGTAAGCAAATCCCCTTCGTCCAATAGACTTCCTAGCCGTACTTGAAAACGGTCCATGATGCCGTCAAAAGGGGCTTTGATATCGGTGAATCCCAGGTGGACTTGAGCCAGTGACAACTCTGCATTAGCCTTGTCAAACTTGGCCTTTAATAAAGCCAGTTCATTGGCAGACACCACATTTCGGTCTGCCAGTTGCTTTGTGTTCAGGTATTCAATCTCGGCAAACTTAGCTTCGGCCTGGGCTTTTTGCAGCTCTGCTTGATAAAGCAACGGCATGATTTGAAACATTCGTTGCCCCTGTTTCACAAATTTCCCCTCGTCCACAAAGATGTTCTGAAGATAGCCTTTCTCTAGTGCCCTCACTTCAATGTGTTGTATCGCGCGGATTTGACAAACATAATCCTTAATCACCAAAGTGTCCTTTCGCAATGGACTTGTTACTGTGAATTTGATTCCTTCTTCCCTTCCCTCTTTTTTTGATGAACAGCTCGTAAAGCATATCCATGCGCACAAGCCAATGAACATAAAAAATTTGCCCATAATATTTTGTTCTTTAAGTCGATAAGGTTTTGATGATTTTTAAAAGTGCTTGTAAACACCAACTGACTTGCCAATAGTTTAACTTGATGACAAGCACCGTGTCAAAAAAATAAACCAAGAGAGTAGCAACTTATTTGCCTACTCAGGTTTTTACATCACAACCTGAACACGCAAAAAATCAGATACGGAGAGATGGAAAATGAGGAGTGAAGAAACAACTTATGAAATGATAAGCTCTTTTCTATGTGCTGAGTAAAATACGTGATCGAGTAAGGGGAAGCATAAGTAGTGTATTCCTCTGAATACTTTTTAATAGAATCCCGATCATCGTCTTCTTCCTTTCCTTCCTCAATATCAATAGCTTCTTTTTCTTCGGCCTTAAGTGTAGTGGCTTGGTAATAAGCAGGCTCTTTGGCGATTTTTACTGGAGAATAGACAGTGCTGATTTTATATAGAGGAGCAAACAACTGACCATATCCCATCAGGAGAAGGATAAAGAAAGTGACAGGATATTTTATTAAGGGGTTCGACACTAAATAATGATTTGTTCCAACATTCCAAAATTTTCAACGCTTTGAAACGTTTCAAATGCAAAATTGCAACAAAATGATTTAATTTTCTAATTATAATTTAGTGGGCTAAAGGAAACAACATTGGATTATATGTCTTTTTAATCCAAGAGTAAGTTTTAAGTACCATGCCTTAAACCAACTCCGCCAGGATACGGACTAATGGAATGAATCCAGTCATTCAAGAGCCTTCACGCCCGGCAACACTTTGCCCTCAAAATATTCGAGCAATGCACCACCTCCGGTGGAAACATAACTTACTTTTTCTTCGAAGCCAAACTTGGAAACGGCTGCGGCCGAATCTCCTCCGCCAATGAGCGAGAACGCACCGTTGCTGGTTGCACGCACCACGGCCTCGGCAATGGCCTTTGTTCCTTTTTCAAATTTTTCCATTTCAAAAACACCCATCGGGCCATTCCATAAAATGGTTTTTGAGTTTTCTATAATCTTTGAAAATGCCTGTCTTGCATCCGGTCCGATGTCAAGGCCCATCCAATCGGCTTTGATGGCCGCGTTGGTCGAAATATCCGTGTTTGCGTTAAGATCGAATTTGTCGGCAATCACAGAGTCAATCGGCAAAACGAGTTCAACACCCTTACTTTTTGCTTTTTGAATTAATTCTTTGGCGAGATCAAGCTTATCTTCTTCCACAAGTGACTTTCCTATTTGTCCGCCCAAGGCTTTGAAAAAAGTGTACGCCATTCCTCCACCAATGATCAGGTTATCTACTTTGTCCAATAATTTTTCGATGATCAAAAGCTTATCCGAAATTTTTGCCCCGCCCATGATCGCGGTGAACGGCTTGGCTGCATTCTCCAATACCTTTTTGGCATTGTCCAATTCGGCAGCCATTACATACCCTGCACATTTTTCTTTAAAAAATTGAGCCACAATGGTAGTGCTGGCATGGGCGCGGTGGGCTGTGCCAAAAGCATCGTTCACATAAACATCGCCATGCTTCGAGAGTTTTTCAGCGAACGCTACATCACCTTTTTCTTCCTGTTTGTAAAAACGAAGGTTTTCCAGCAACACTACCTCACCGGGTTTCAACGATTTGGAGAGTTGGTAGCTATCGTCCCCAATACAATCATTTGCAAATTTTACGGAGGTGCCCAGAAGCTGTTCAGTAGTGTTGATCGCATGCTTCAATGAAAACTTTTCTTCCGGCCCATCTTTTGGCCTGCCCAGGTGCGACATCAAGATGCAACTTCCACCATCCTTCAGTATTTTTTTGATGGTGGGGATCGTTGCCCGTATCCGGTTATCATCGGTCACAATAAAACTTTTGTCGAGAGGTACATTAAAGTCCACACGAATGAGCGCGCGTTTTCCGCTGAAGTTGATGTCGTTGAGTGTTTTCATCTGAGATAAAATTGTGAGCCGCTAAGGTAGCAAATCAGGTTGAGCTTTGAACCACATAGAAACAGGGGCCACAAGATTCAAAATTTAAATCAAGTCGTTCGACCGCTTCAAGCAGTCGGACGACTTTCGTGCGTAAGGCCAGTTTCCACGTCAGGCCTAAAATAAAATTGCTATCCATCTCCACGATTAATCTTTATATTCAAGCCACATTAAAAACCAACCCATGAGAAATCTAATCACCTCAATGTTATTTCTATTTTCAATTTGGTGCTTTGGGCAATTCGATCCCGCCCTCTTCAACGATATGAAGTGGCGCATGATCGGGCCACACCGTGCGGGCAGGACAATCGGTGCAGTAGGTGTGCCACAGCAACCCAATGTTTTTTATATGGCGGCCAACAACGGTGGCGTGTGGAAGACTACTGATTATGGAAGAACTTGGGATCCGATTTTCGATGACCAGCCAACGGGTTCTATTGGCGACATTGCCGTTGCTCCATCCAATCCCAACGTGATTTATATAGGAAGCGGTGAGGGTGTGCAGCGGCCCGACCTTTCGGTGGGCGATGGGGTGTATAAATCCACCGATGGTGGAAAAACCTGGAAGAATGTTGGCCTGCACGATGGCCAACAAATTGGAGGGTTGGCGATTGATCCGAAGGACGAAAATAAAATTTTTGTTGCCGTACTCGGTCATCCCTATGGAGCCAACACAGAGCGCGGTGTTTACCGAAGCAAGGATGGGGGTGCAAGCTGGGAGAAAGTGCTCTATAAAGATGAGAATACCGGAGCGGTACAAGTTACCATTGATAATAATGATCCCAATATTGTGTTTGCCGATTTGTGGGCCGCACGGCAAGGCCCATGGGAGAACGGGCAATGGCAAGGAAAAGAAAGCGGCCTCTATAAATCCGTGGATGGAGGTTCAACCTGGAAGAAGCTCACGAAAGGATTACCAACTGTTGATCAAGGACTTGGGCGTATGGGATTTTGTATTGCTCCAAGCAATTCTAATCGCATGTATGCCACCGTGGACGCAGGCAATAATGGTGGAATCTATCGCTCGGAAGATGCAGGTGAAAGTTGGGCGCGTGTTTCCGCAGACGAAAGGCATTGGAGCCGTGGCTCTGACTTTGCCGAAGTGCGCGTTCACCCCACCAATGCCGATATTGTTTTCAGTGCTAATGTAGTGACGTGGAAATCGGAAGATGGAGGAAAAACCTGGGCTGGATTTCGTGGTGCTCCGGGTGGCGATGACTACCATCGCATTTGGATCAATCCGAACAATCCCGACATCATGCTGATCGGCCTCGATCAGGGGGCGATCATCACCGTCAATGGAGGAAAAACGTTTAGCTCGTGGTTCAACCAACCTACGGCCCAGTTTTATCATGTCAGTACAGATAATGCTTTCCCCTATAATGTGTATGGTGGTCAGCAAGAAAATGGATCAGTAGGTATAGCATCACGCAGCAACGATGGACAGATTACCTTCCGTGAGTGGCACCCGGTGGGTGTTGAAGAATATGGCTATATCGCGGTCGATCCGTTAGACCCGAATATTATTTATGGCGGCAAGATTACGAAATACGATAAACGAACAGGGCAGATTCAAAATATTGCACCCGAAGCGGTGCGCAGTGGCAAGTACAGGTTCATCCGAACGGCACCGGTATTGTTTTCGCCTATTGACCCGAAAACGTTATACTTTGCCGGTAATGTAATTTTCAAAACACAGAATGGCGGACAATCTTGGGACGTGATCAGCCCAGATATTTCCAGGGAGAGTTGGGATGTGCCCGAAAATATTGGAGTCTATACAGATGACAAAATGAAATCCATGCCGCGAAGGGGAGTGGTTTACACCTTGGCTCCTTCGCCCCTTGATATTAATTTGATTTGGGCAGGCACGGACGATGGATTGATCCACGTCACCCACGATGGAGGAAAATCATGGACAAATGTTACTCCTCCTGAAATCACATCGTGGAGTAAAGTCTCCATTCTTGAAGCCAGTCACTTCGATCCGAATGTAGCCTATGCTGCCGTAAACCGGATTCGCCTGGATGACCAGAAGCCGCATATTTATAAAACAACGGATGGTGGAAAATCATGGAAAGAAATCGTATCTGGGCTCTCTACCGATCCGATCAATTCCGTGAAGGAAGATCCACTGACAAAAGGGTTGCTCTTTGCCGGGTCAGAACGGTTTGTAAATGTTTCTTTCGATGATGGCGATCATTGGCAAAGTTTGAAGATGAACATGCCGCCTACTTCGATTCGCGACCTGGTGATTAAAGATGATGATCTTGTTGTGGGCACCCACGGTCGTTCATTTTGGATTTTGGATAACATCACACCGCTTCGCCAAGTCAGAAAAGATATCCTTTCGCAGAATAGTTTATACAAACCTCAAGCGGCCATTCGCATTCGCTGGAGCATGAACCCCGATACACCACTGCCTCAGGAAGAGCCCGGTGGCCAAAACCCTCCCGATGGGGCGATAATTGATTATTATTTGAAGGATAAAGGAGCCGATTTATCGTTGGAAATTTTAAATCCGGAAGGAAAAGTGATCCGAAAATATTCTTCTGCCGACAAGCCTTATAAAATCCCTGAACTTAATATCCCATTGTATTGGATCAGGCCCCAGCAGATTTTGTCTAACGAGGCTGGCCACCACCGTTTTCTGTGGGACATCCATTACACACCGCTTGATGTGGATGTAGCTTTCCCGATGTCGGCCATTTATCAAAATACTGCGCCCGAGCCCACTTCACCTTGGGCGATGCCGGGAGAATATTCCGCACGATTGACAGTGAATGGGCAAATGCAAACACAAAGGTTTATTGTGAAGTTGGATCCGCGTGTAAAGTCAACAACGGAACAGCTTCAAGAGCAACATGATCTTTCCGCGATTTGCTACGAAGGGAGAAAATCATCATTGGCCGCCTTGCACAAAATCAAATCGGTAGGCGATCAAATGGAAAAACTTAAACCGGTCACAAAAGACTTAAATGAGTGGAACGGATTTCAAACGAAACTCAATGCCATGAAAGGAAGCCATGGCGGTTATTTTGGAGGGCCAAAGGCTGATTCGTGGAGCTACATTGCGAGGACCTCCGAAAGATTGTTCAACTTGTTGCAGGAATCTGACATGCCGGTAACTTCACAAGCCCGTGAAGCGGTGAAAGAGTTGGAAGCAACCATCAAACGAACTACTGCGCTTTGGAATACATTTTTAACGAGTGATCTTCCGAAAATGAATAAAACATTGAAGAAGAATGGATTGAAACCGGAAGAATAGTTTCTAACAGTGATTTAATAATTAACTTTATGGATATGACGCAAATGCAGATCAGAAGTTTTACGCTGGTGATGGTAAGTTTATTTGGTCTTTCATTAATACACGCCATATCGAATACCTATCCCAATTTCAACTCAGCATTTGAGTTAGGTAAGACCACTGGCTTAATGTTTCAGCGTATGATAAAAATTTTGGGTATGGTTGGCTTTATCTTTTTAGGATTGCAGTCTTTTAAACGTAATATCCTGCTGAAGGGATAAGAGAAAAAAATATTACGTTTAGTCCTTGTGATTGGGGCGGCCAACAATTTAAATGCGTCAAATGGAATATAAAAATTTATGAATTATATCAAATTGAAAAAGCTATACGATGAGGTGAAAAACCATCCCGATTTAACTTATCGGTCAATCCCTTTTTTTGTGAAGATAATAAGGGAGATACGAGTTGAACTGCTGCTGGTTGCAACCGAACAAGGGGAACAAATTTCAAGAGACGTAAGTTATGCCACCAGGCTAATCAACATAACGGAGCGGGAAGATTTGAACAACATTCAAAATTATCCGGATGAGATTCCGAAATACCTAAAGCGGGTAAAAGACACAGTCGTTTCAAATCTTTCCTTTGTTAATAAATAATACTTGTTATAAGTACTATGGGTTGAGATTGAAGGCGAACAAAAGCATTAAGTAAATGGTCATGTATCTTCTCAGCTTCGGAGCGATTCGCATAGAAGTAAATTAAAGTTAGAGACTCGCAACTAATTTCACCGAAACCAATTTACAAGATGGATAAGTCATCCATTGTTGACAAGGAAGATGTCAAGAGGGGTCGCCAAAACCTGCTGCGGAATATTGCCTTTGTTGCGGCAGGGGTTGGGGCAATGGGCTCATTTGGGTTGATGCTTTACACCGGTCGTCATAATAAATCGATTATCCTTATTTTGCTTTTCACCGGGTGGGTACTCTCTCCGTTCATTGCCCTTATGATTGCCAACAGGGTCTTTAACCGCTGGTCGGTTTTTACCCGTAACGCGATCTACAGCCTGATGATCTTCATTTCCATTGGTTCTTTGGTTAGTTACAGTGGCGCATTTAACCCGCACGGCACGAAGCCTGCCTTTGTATTCATGATCGTTCCTTTGGTGTCGTGGCTGCTCTTAGTTATCGTTGTTCCGGGAGCTGAAGCACTGGCCCGGGGATGGATTAGGGATAAAAAAACGTGACTGCTTTATAATGAATCGAGATATTGATCAATCAATTTTGTACGGAGTACATTTTGTTTCATATCCTCAGTCCCTTGTTCGGCTTTATAAAATCACCCTCTCCGCCCAATGTCGTTTCCTTAAGCCATTTTTGATCACCTCGCCTCGTTCCTCTCCAAAAGAGAGTATGTCAGGGGCGCTTAAGGAAACGACATTGCCTCTCCGCCTATAAAAACAGTCTTATCATCCTGAACTTTACCCGTTTCTTTGTATATTAAAAAATAGGAATACGTATGAGCCAGCAATCATTAATAGCCAACGATCACCGCAGGCACGACCTCGATTGGCTGCGCCTGATCGCCATCATCATTCTTCTTTTCTTTCACACCGGCATGTGGTTCAATACCTGGGGCTGGCATGTAAAGAACAACGAGACCACTACCTCCTTTCAATACTGGATGATTTGGTCGCACTATTTCCGGATGCCTTTGCTTTTGTTTATTTCAGGGGCGGGCACCTTCATGGCGCTCGGCAAGCGCACGCCTTCGCAGTTCAGGCGCGAGCGATTTCGCAAATTGTTTATCCCGTTGGTGTTTGGCATGTTCATAGTCGTGCCTCCTCAGATTTATTATGAACATATTCAGGAATATGCCAATTATTGGGATTTTTATAAAACGGTTTTCAATTTTGTGCCGTATCCGAAAGGAAGTTTTAGCTGGCATCACCTTTGGTTTATACTCTACCTGTTGATCTATTCCCTGCTGGCATTGCCGTTGCTCACTTATTTGCGCGGTGAGCGCGCTGAAAAATTCAAACAAAAAGTTTTTGCTTTATTGTCGAGCCCGGCAGGATTGTTATTCGTTCCATCCATTGCCATGTTGCTTTCTCAACTTATTTTACGGCCTTTCTTTCCGGAAGAGACCCATGACTTGGTTAAGGACTGGGCTTACTTCACCCTTTACTTTTCATTTTTTATTTTTGGTATCTTGTGTTATTCCAATCAAAATCTATGGAATGCCATCGGCCAAAACAGGAAATATTTACTCCTGGCATTGTTGGTTGTGCTAATCCCTTTTTATACCTGCTACTTTCACTTTCGCCACTTGCTCGTGCTTCCCTGGAGTATGGACACTGTCGAGGTTATTTTTGATGTGACGGCTATTTTTGTGAGTTGGTTTACGGTCATTACCATCATTGCTTACGGACAGCGCCATCTCAACAGACCACACCGATGGCTAACCGTTGCCAATGAAGGGCTTTATCCATTTTATATTCTTCACCAAACGGTGATCATCGCCATTGGGTATTACATCTGTCAGTTGCCGTGGGGTATAGCGGCCAAGTACTGGGCGATCAGTTTTCTTACCCTGATCAGTTGTGTGGGCTTTTATCTTTTGGTGGTTCGGCCATTTAATGTCATGCGCTTTTTATTTGGGGTGAAACCAAAGCGGAAACTAAAATGATGGTTGCCATTCATCTTGGAAAAACTGGATCTCAAAACTTTGCCTTTGACCTATCCCCACTAACTGCAACAGGCTACTTCAACCACTGCTTAAGCAGTTTTCCTTAATCCATTCACCAACATGTCAGCAAGTTGTTGACCTAAAGAGAGGGGATTAATATTGCTGCCGGGATCGTACCACAAAGGCATCCAGTTGAGGGACGAAAACAAAGTCATCACCGCCAATTTTTTATCAATGTTGCTTTTAAATTCGCTTTTGGTTATCCCTTCTTCAATGATGGCCTTGAATCGGTTGATGTAATTGATGCGTAGCAGAAGAAAATCGCGCAAGTAAGGTTGGCTTAGGTGCCGGTGCTCGTTCATAAATACAGCCGATGCGGTCAAATCTTTCGCCATCACTTGGATGTGCCCGATGATCCCGTTCTTTAATTTTTCGCTTGCAGATCCCTTTTGCTTCTCCACTTCATCCAGTGATTTTCGAAACTCAGTAGCCATATCGAAGCAAAGATTTTGCAAGATTTCTTCTTTTGACTTGATGTGCGAATATAAGCTCGCTGCTTCAATGCCCAATTTTTGAGCAAGGTCGCGCATGCTTGCCGCGGCATATCCTTTTTCGCGAAACAGTTCTGCTGCGCTACGTATAACTTGTTCTTTTCGGGAAAGATTTTCTGTTGATCCGTTCATTCTTTGCGTTGACTAATATAACAAAGATATTTTATAATTAGCTTTGAAGCTACATCTTGGTAACAAATGAATTTCAGCTCCTTAAAAGAATACTTTTACAAGCTCTACAATGCAGGCATGCGGAGGATGCTTTTCCCGTTGACCATTTTCCTCGCGATATATTACTTGTTCCTTTCGGATTTGATTTCACCCTTTATAGACGATGCGAGGATAATAGCCCTTATGTTGGTTGTCTATCCGATAATAGTGCTGATCACGCTAACGATTGTTCATTTGGGGATTCGAAAGATATTAAGGTCTTGTGCAGCGATCGTAGGGTTAGGTAACAAGTTGGATATTTTTTATGAAGTCATGCGGAAGAAAATGAAAACGGCCCTTTGGATTTCGGTATTTACCGCTTCGGGCTTTCTACTCACTGGTCACGAATGGTTCAGTCTTTATTTTGCGGGGATCATCGCCTGGTTTGTTTTCCAATGGCCCACGCCACGCAAAGTCAGCAATCAATTGAAATTGAAAGGCGATGAGCGCACGATGGTGCTGACAAAGGGGGATGCATTCAGGTTTTAATGCCTGTTGGGAGAGACTCAATACATAGTCGCAAGCCTCGAGCATCAAGAACATAGCTTCTAAAAACTCACCCCAAAACTAAACGCATTCAACTGTGGCCCCTTGTATGCAACAAAGAGCGGGTTCATATCGTAGTTGAAGAAAAAGTCCACATCATCAAAACCAATTTGTAAGCGCAATCCGTAGCGCAAATTGTTGAGGTAGTAATTGTCGTGGTGCACTTCTTTTTTCTTATCGTTGTTGGCGGCATAGACTTGCTTGGAATAACTGTCAATGAGGTAACCTGCATACGGGCCAAGGCCAAACCGAAAGCCGGATGACCCATGTCCGTCAAAAAAACTTGGCTTCCTTCGGCTACCGCCAAAATCGATCACAGGCACAACCGAAATATTGACAAAAGCTGCGGTCAGTTTGCTTTTGCTGAAACTGTAATTGCGCGCGTCAAGACCGAAGATCACGCCATTGTTGTCTTTGCTGATGGCCGTCTGACTGTTTTGGAATTTAAAATTATACCAGCTCACGCCACCGCCCCATTCCAGAAAAAATTTGTTGGCCATTCTTGTGCGGTAAATTGAATTGAGGGCAACGTACCACGATCCCCACGGCCGCACCGCATACAGACTGTTGTTTTGGCTTGGAAAATTCCCATTGCTCAAAAAATTATTGGTGCCAATATCTATGTTGAACGAATTTCTTGTTCTGCGACCGTAATTTCTTTTTTCATTTTTATTGCCCACCTGAACAGGCTCTGGGGTGGTGGGTGGCCCTTCCTTTTTGGATGCAATTTCTTTAAGGGAATCCGTTTTCAAAAAATCAGACGAGAGCCGGTTCAGCCTGCTGGAGTCACGCACTTCCAATTTATAGATCATGTCGTCCATCAATTTTTGAAAATTATATTTCTTCATCATTTCTAAATCTTTTTTGTCTTTGATGGCGAAAATCACCCTGCTGCCATCGCCTACTTTGATCATTACGGTATCAGTAGCATCTTGAGCAAATATGGAGATAGAAAGGAGGGAGGTGATTATACCGAATAGTGTCTTTTTCATTTTTTAATTTCGTTGAACGTTATTGATTTTTATTTTTCTTGAAGTTGAGCGCGAAGAGTTCGTTTTTGATGTCACGAATCGGCCCTTCCCCATTTTTTACTTCGCGGGCCAGTTCCAATACTCTTTTTAATCCTGAGTTTTTCATTTCGTTGGTAGCGATCGCTTTTTCTTCCGGGGCAAAATCGTCAAGTGTATATTCAAGTTTGATTGACTTCCGTGCAGGAGATGCAACTTTTGTTAGAGGGGTTGCTTCCAGTTGCAATTTTTCTTTTATTATATTTTTAGTTGTAAGAACAATTGTATTTCCTTTTGTTTCATCAATGGGAGCTGGCGTGACCACGTTTTTTTCTTCCTCCCGAATCGGTTGAAGCGCAATCTCCTCAGTCAATTTATTCAAGTTGCTATTTTTTGTGATGGTTGGTGTATGCACCGTTTGCTTTCCTGACTTTTTGCCAAGGTCAAGCGCGCGCTTATTCTTTTTATGCAGAGCTTGTAACTCAGATTTTCGTTCAGGCGCACCCGATTTATTTTCTTTGTTCGGTTTGCCTTTTGCGATGGATGGAGGCACGGGCTTGCTTTGCTGCGACCAATAGATTAATGAGATGAAGGTACCTATTAACAAAATACCGGCTGCGATCCGCCAGGCTATCGCGTTATTTTTTTTTGAAAGATTCGCTGCTACTTTGTTCCACGCCACTTCCGAAGGCGGAAGTGAGTGGTCTTCAATTTTATTTTTGAAAAATTGATCGATTTTATTCTCCATAGCAATTCGTATTTTGAATCAATTCCTTTTCCATTTCATTCAGTTTTTTTTGCAACAGCGCACGGGCTCTGCTCAATTGCGACTTGGATGTGCTTTCACTAATGCCCAATTGGTCGGCAATCTCTTGATGCGAAAATCCATCAATCGCGTATAAGTTGAATACGGTGCGATAGCCAACGGGCAAACCTTCAATCACCTTCATCAGGTCATCAGCTTCCAATTGGTTTTCCAATTTTTGATAACTGGGTTCGAGGGCAGCCTCTTCAATATCCACTTCGAGGTACATGTTTTTATTCCTTCGCAAATAAGTTAGCGACTCGTTTACCACCACACGCCTGATCCATCCTTCAAAACTTCCATCACCTTTATATTGGCTGATCTTTTCAAAGATTTTGGTAAATGCAATTACCAACACATCTTCAGCCTCCATCCGGTCTTTCACATAGCGACAACACAAAGCGTACATTTTACCCGAATAGATGAGGTAAAGTGCATGTTGTGCCTCACGGTTTTGACGTAGGCATCCTTCGATCAATTCTGTTTCTTTCGCGCGGTAAATCTGGAATCCCATTTAATGTGCTGCATCTGGGAGATGCAAAATTATAAGGTAGGGTTGCACGAGGCTACAAATAATTCCCCTACTAAGCCACCTTTCCCCAACCCTCCTGAAATACTAAGACTTTTTCTTTTTCAAATTCTTTGAAGAAATATTCTCCCCACGGTGGGAGTAAGAATTTTTCGTTTGGGAATATTTTTTTTGTTGCCTTCCATTCGATATTGGCAGAAATGACTATTGCAATTTTTATTTTGGATTGACTAAATGAAATTCTCCAGAAAGTGAAAAGCAATAGGAATAAAAGATAACCTTTCATCTGTTAATAATTTGTTTTTTAGTTGCCACATGGAATGCCCGTACCAGATTATCATTCCGTTGGGTCTGCTTTGCTGATGGGCATTTCATATTGATACATTTGAATCTTTCTGCTGCTTTTCGTGTCCTCAGTGGTTAAACCTTAACAAAAATCTTTCGACTGTACATCTGCCTGAGAATGATCAGAAAAAATAGAACCAATGTTAAGGCAAAGGCAAGAGAAGCATTTTTTGGGGAGAGCCAATTGGCATAAGCATTTTTATAAATGAATGACCATACCGAAATCTCCTGAGTTCCCTCATTTACTTTTATTCTGATTAGCGTTTTTGCCAGCAAGCCAGAGGCTACAAAAGCAAAAATGGCGTTCGTTCCATAATAGATAAAAGGTGTTGCCCATTTCTTCCGACCTTGCACATCAACGAGCCAATAACTACAGGCAAAGAATTGCATCGCTATGCCAGCAGTATAAAGCACATAACTACTCGTCCATAGCGATTTGTTTATCGGGAATATTAATCCCCATGTCAAGCCCGCTACAATTAGGATAGCACCAGAAAAAAATAGCCAAGTTGCTCGGAGTTCGGGCTTACCTATTTTGGAGAATAATTGCCCGGTAAGCATTCCAAGAATCCCTGTGGCGATCGCGGGGATAGTACTCAAGATTCCTTCTGGATCCCACGTTTTGCTCTGCGACCACAAGTGTCCGTTTAGCAATAAGAGGTCTAGCCAGGCGCCTAAATTAGTTTCTGGTTCTAAATTCGCTGGGCCATAATCGGGAACAGGAACCAATGTCAGCAATAAAAAATAACCAACGAGGAAACAAGCCGCGATTCGGATTTGTGTGAGCCAATTTGTTTTGAAATAAAAAATAGAACAAAAGAAAAAAACTAAACTAATCCTAGGCAACACTCCTGGAATTCGTAATCGCGACAAGCGGTCAAAAGAAAAATCAGGAAACCAGCCAATGAAAAGTCCCAAAGCAAAAATGAGGAGTGCCCTTTTGGTAATTTTGATCAAAACCTTTCTTGTTAAGCCATCGACCATTTTAGGTTGATAGGCAAAATGGATAGACATACCCACAATGAAAAGGAAAAAAGGAAAAATCAAGTCGGTAGGGGTGCAGCCATTCCAGTGTGCGTGCTCAAGAGGTGAGTAAATGGCATCCCAGCTTCCAGGGTTGTTTACCAAAATCATGGCTGCCACGGTGATGCCTCGAAATACATCGAGCGAAAGAATTCGATCTGGTTTGATCATTTTAAAAAATTAAATCCCTGAGAAAAGATTTACGCGCTCCAGGTATTCAGGTATGACCGTGTTCCACCCTAATTTTTCCTGAATTGCTTTTGAAAAGGCGGTAGCACTTTCTATCTCACCATGTACGATGTACGTTGTCTTGGGAGCCTTTTTGAAATTTCGGAGCCAACGAAGAAGTTCGGTTTGGTCGGCATGAGCGGATAGGCCATGTACTTCGCGCACCTGGCAACGCACGGACACCTCTTGGCCAAAAATCCGGATTGACTTTTCACCTTCCAATATTCTGCGGCCACGAGACCCCTCTGCTTGATAGCCCGCGAGCAGCACCGTATCGTATTCATGCGGCAGCCGGTGATAAAGGTGGTGCAGCACCCGTCCACCCGTTGCCATACCACTGGCGGAGATAATGATCCCCGGATTTTTCATTTCATTTAATGCCTTCGAACTTTCTCGGGAATTACAGAAATGAATATTGGATGCATCAAAAAGACTAATCAGTTCATCGCGGCTTTTGGTGACTTTAATTTTATGTGCTTCGGCATGCTTCTCATAAAGGTTGGTAACACTGATGGCCATAGGGCTATCGAGAAAGATGGGGAGCAATGGGATTTTCTTTGCCTCTATTAATTTTTGCAAATAGAAAATCAACAGTTGCGAGCGGCCAACGGCAAATGCTGGGATAACTACCACACCGTTATGGTTGTAGGTTTCATTTACTGTTTTCGCTAGCTGATCATCGACATCCGTCATCGGATTAATTCGGTCACCATAGGTGGATTCGGTCAATAAAATATCTGCATCATTAATCGCTTCGGGATCGTACATGATTGGGTCGTTGTAGCGGCCGATGTCTCCGGAGAAAACAATTTTCTTTTCTTGTGTGCTGCCCTTTAATTTCATTTCTACTATGGCAGCCCCTAATATGTGGCCAGCATTGTGGAAGGTGATCGAAACGTTGGGCAACAACCTAATTTCTTTTTTGAATGGGTGACCTTCCACCAGATGCATGACCAGCCGCGCATCATCGGTGTTAAAGAGAGGCTCAGGGTTGCTATGTTTTGAATAACCATGTTTGAAAGCGAAAAGGACTTCCTCTTCCTGAAGTTTGCCCGCATCAAGCAGCATGATCTGCATGAGGTCTTCGGTGGCAGCACTGCAAATGATTTTCCCTGAGAAGCCATCCTTTACCAATCGTGGCAAATAGCCAGTATGGTCGATGTGCGCGTGGGTGATCACTACAATATCAATATCTTGTGGATCGAGTGGTAGTTTATCCCAGTTGCGGAGGCGCAATTCTTTTTGCCCTTGAAACATGCCACAGTCTACAAGTATTTTTTTGTCATCAATTTCTAATAAATATTTTGAGCCCGTAACGCTGCGCGCTGCGCCAAGGAATTTTATTGCAACATCCATTTCTTTTCCTTTTTTAGTTGCAGAAAAGTTATCGATTTTTTTGGTGGAAGGGAAATTTACTCTGAGTCAATCCTTCTTAATCACCTCCGGGTGTCCCAGGTATTTTACTGATCCCGTAAAATCGGTTTCGATTTCTACTGTTTCGCGGGCGTTCACCCGGGCGCGGCCCATTTCACGAGCATTAACAATAGCGTGGCGCACTTCATAGCCACTCGCTTTGAGTTGAGCCACTTTGTTCACTTCCACTTCGAGGAAATCGCCATCACCACCGAGTTCAAAAACCATCGGGCCGGATAGATCAAGTTGAAGATTCTGTACATAAATATTGGCATCGCAGGTCATCGCGCCAAGCAAAGAAACGTCCATTGTTTCCTCATGGAATCCTTCTACTCTTATTTTGCCAGCACCTTTCACTTTTAATTTTTGAAGACTTGGCATGGAAATAAAAATCTTTACGCTTTCATCGTCATTACTATTGAGCCAAAAAGTTTTATTGCGCGTGCGGTAATCAATCTCTAACCGGTCGCCCGATTGATCTACCCGAAATCTTTTCTTTTCGCTTTCTGATCCTTTCAATTCAACAGAATACACCTTACTTTGACGAATAACCAAATCAAAAATTCCGGTGATGTCCAGTTCGTCAAAGTCTTTCAACCCGTATTGATCGTTTAAGGCCAAGGCTTTTTCTTCTGTAGGTTGGGTGCAGTTTACACATTCAAATCCATGGGGTGTCATTTTCCAGGTTTTATCAAAATTGGAATCGCGATAGCCATCATAATCATGATAATTGTTGTCAATCAGACGCCACATTTCTTCGTTGATCACGAATAAAGTATTGTATGGAATGTAGAGATCCATTTCAAGACGTTGGGCCCGGAATTTGGCATTTTTGTTAAACGTAATGTTCGAGTCGAAGGTGAATACACTGTCGGTCTGCGCCACATTGTAGGTAATCATTTTGGCATTTTCGATAGCATTCTTGTGTGTGTTTCCTTGCGCGATAAAGCGTTCGGTTAGTTTTAACTGGTTGCCGTCATACCCTTTTATCGTAAGATCGGTAACGCGATAGTCGTCCAAGCCGGTTTCATTGATTTTCAGTACAGCCGTTTTTCCATTGAGATCAAATGTTTTTTCAATTTTATAATCGCCTTCCTCTTTGAAGGAGAAAATGAGACGGGGCAGTGAGAGGGCAAGCATCAAAACACTGACAAATAAAAGTACGAACAGCGACCAACCTACCAGTGGGCGGAACACAATTCGTTTAGCGATGATCGAATTTCCAAGTAATTGGATAAATAGTGCGGGCACTAAGGCTACGAAGAAGGCGGCAATAAATGTCCAGACCGGAAAAGTGGATTTGATGGCATCGATGGGAAGGCTCAACCTGTCCAGGTTCCACCATGCTGGCAAGGAGGAAGAAGAAACAATGCCAAAAAGTAACCCGAAGGCAAAGAGTGTGGACAAAACAAGGACAAGGCCAACCAACAGAACGACAATGCCGATCATCACCCGCAATACATCGACCGTTACTTTTAATACTGGGCCAAGAACTTTTGCGGTGAGGTTGAGGATGGCACCAATGGCACGAAACGGGAATAGAATGATTTTGGTGAGTGTGCTTTCTTCACCTTTTTCGTTCATGCTTTTTTTTACGCTCGATTCAATGTTAGAAAGGGTAACGGGTTCGCCTTGCATTTCCATTTTTTCGGTGATCGTCTTAGCTTCAGGAATCGAAATCCAGAGAATGATATAAAGGATCAGGCCAAGTCCACCGAAGAAAATCAGAACAACAAACAGAATGCGAACTAAAACGACATCCCAACCAAAGTAGGCAGCAAGACCACCTGCCACACCACCAAGCACTTTGCTTTCCGGGTTGCGGTACATTTTTTTGACATTTGCTTCTTCTTCAATTTCTTCCACCGGCAGCGCAATCCATAGCACGATGTAGATCAACAACCCAACGCCATAACCGAGCGTGAACAAGGCGAAAATCAACCGTGGCCAAACCGGGTCGATACTGAAGTAATGGGCCAGGCCGGCACAAACACCACCCAAAATCTTCCGGTGTTTATCGCGCGTTAATTTTTTCGCTTCGGTAGGCCGAGAAGTTGTTGATTGTGTTTTTTCACTTTTCGGTTTTCCGCTTGTCGAAAATTCATTTTCTTCCGCGGCTTTGAAATCGTTGACGTTGCCCATCACGGTGATCAGTTGGGCCACATCTTCGGCTGTAATTACCTGCTTGCCTTCATTGAGTTTCGAAAGGAAAATTTCTGCGATCCGGTTTTCGATATCGGCAATGATTTCGCTGCTGTCGTCAAAGGAGCTGAAGTAGCGGTTGATCGAATCCAGGTATTTGCGCAGCGTTTCATACCCGTCTTCTTCGATGTGGAAGATGATGCCGCTGACGTTGATGCTGAGTGTTTTTTTCATATTGATCGGAATGGGGGGTGGATTAAACGGTTGTTGTTGCTTTGCTTCGGACCATTTCGGTGGAGCGCACCAAGTCTTCCCAAGTAGCGGAGAGGCCTTGGAGGAAACGCGCTCCTGATCCGGTGAGTTTATAATATTTACGGGGCGGTCCTGATTTGGATTCTACCCATTTGTACTCCAGCAATCCGGCATTTTTCAGGCGCGTCAATAACGGATAAAGAGTTCCTTCCACTACAATCATTTTGGCTAAAGTTAATTCGTTCAGCATATCGGAGGCATAGGTTTCCCCGCGCGCGATGATGTGGAGGATACAATATTCTAAAATTCCTTTTCTCATCTGAATTTGCGTGTTTTCCAGGTTCATAAAACGTTTTTTAATCCAATCTCGGTTGTTATACGGCAAAAGTACTATGTATGACCAAGTACTGGATGTGAATTTTTATAAATCATTGTAAACGACTGATAATCAAAATAAAATATTTTTGAATTCTTAACTGGACTTGCCCGCGAAGTAGTTATTGACTGCTTTGAACCTGTTGGACGACTTGACCTATCAGTTTTTAAAATCGCAGAGTAAAAACAGTCCTGACATCGGGTTTACTTTCTACGGTGAGCGAGCCATTGTGCATTTGCATAATCTGGCGTGAAAGCGCGAGGCCGATGCCGGAGCCGGTTTTCTTGGTGGTGAAAAAGGGCACAAAAATCCTACTGATAGCCTCAGGAATTATTCCAGGACCGTTGTCGATCACTTCGATGATAATCGATTGATCGACATATTTCCCATTCAACTTGATGGCTCCAGCTTCAGTATTAGAAAGCGACTCTATAGAATTCTTTACTAAATTAATCAGCACTTGTTCGATCATTTCGGCATCGGCTTGAATGGCAAGATAATCGGAGCTGCATGAAATGTAGAGTTGGATGTTGGTTTTCTTCAATTCCTGCCGCATGAATTGGGCTGTCTTTTCAATCAGTACTTTCAACATCACCGTTTTGATTTTCGGTTGGGGCAACGAAGTGTATTCGCGGTAAGCGTCAATAAATTTGATCAGGCCTTTGCTGCGGTTTTCGATCGTGGCCAGGCCCTCGCG
>JAYVMP010000192.1:0-8893 GCA_043758895.1 Bacteroidota bacterium | reverse complement strand
CTGTTTTTGTCAGCTTGATTGTGTATCGTATCATTTGTGGTTTTTTAGTTTCACAAATATACAAATAATACGTCATATTGTACTTAACTTAACACTAGCTAATTCTCAAAAAACTTATCCGAAAGATGGAAGGGTAGAAGCTTGTGATAACTGGACCACGTTGGCATGTTATATAGGTAATATTGCAAATGGCGGTGGAGCTGGCAATAATATTGGTCTTGCTTTACAATTGGCAGGTGACGCCTTTTCTGGAGCAGGTTTGGTAGGCGCTGCCATTGGCTTGGTGGCAGGAGTCATTACCGGTATTGAAACATGCGGATGTCCTGGAGTCAACAGTTGTCAAGCACCGGCAACAGTTGCCTTCCCCTATCACTGTTATACTTATGGAACTCCTTTATTAATCGAAGCTTTTGGTTTTGGAAGCCCCAAACCCGTACAGTTTACATTCCAATTTGCTGAAAATAACAGTGTCGCCCCGTCGAATATATTTTGGGCTAATTTTACATCAAATGATTATATATGGATTCCTGGGAGTAGTCTGACTACTTCTGTAAGTGATGTTGCCGTTCAGGTTAATGCTCTTTGCAATCTTCAGGGGGGAAATTATCCATCGGCCTGGTATGGGTGGTATACCCTTTCTACCCTGGGACAACCTTTCTTTACAATTGACGGTAATGGTAACATTCCTCTTTCCCAAACTGGATGGGGCTGGAATTATAACTATCAAATTAGTGGCCCCGTTACTTCTACAAACGCCACGGTCACTTGGCAATTAATTCCCTCAGGTTATCCTAATTATTCTGCCACGGGAACGATAGTTTCTGGAAGCGGTGGTGGGACGGGGATTACTGTAAGATGGGATAGTAATGCCGGATTTGCTAATTTAATGTGCACCGCGTCCACAGATTGCGGTACGATAGTTCAATACTTTTCGGTTCACATAATGTAGGGCCCTAAACGATCAATAAATAAGGGATTTAATTAACTTTGTGACTGTGTTTAGGATAAGTTATTTATATTTCCTTTGTTCTTGCTTATTTGGTTCTTGCACAATTGAGGATACCAAAATAATCACGGATTTTGATAACGTAAAATTGACGGAGACATCAAACCCTCTCTCGACTTACTATTGCAAAGGCACCGTCAGAGGAATGCCCTTTAGTTATTCGACAAATGATGTCTATTACGCGGATAGTAAATTCCAGAGTTTTTCAGACACCCTAACCATAAAATATCCCGGCCTCTTTTTTTCTGTAGGCAATTTTGGGGAATACTTCCCAATTTTTTTTTACATAGAAAGCAATAATATTTGGTTTCGTGATTTTATCAAAACTTCAATGAAAATCAATACCAAATTTACTCTCACCCCCAATTCCATCCCGCCATTTTATATCTTTTTTACTGCACTGTACCATGACCCAAACTACACGTCTCAATTGAGTCGCACTTTCCAATGCTGTAAATATGGAAAAGATAGTGGTCAGATCATTATCAGTAATGTGCAAAGCTTTAATGGATACACCAACGTTACATTCCAGTTTACTGGCCCGTTGTATTCCAACGACACCGAAGGTTCTATTCTTTTTTTTGGTGATGCGTCTATAGAAATGTGTATACGGATTAACCAATGAAAGTTCTTACATCCATTCTGTGGGTTTCTCTTATACTTGCTGTTAGAGTAAACTCATTCTCTCAAATGTATGGGAATTTAGGGGTAAGTGTACCTGACCACCAATTAGCTCAAATTGCAGGAACTGGACCTTCGTTCGGTTTCAACTATGAACGAAAGCTGGGAGTCAGGTTTAAGGCTCGTGCCAGTACTTGTTTTACTCATTTTGGCGATGTGAGTTATCCATCTAGCTCACCAACGCCCAGCACCGTCTATAAAATGTCAACACTACCAGTCCAGGTAGGCCTTAAGTTTTACCCATTCATGAAGAATTTCTGGGCCAAGATATTTATATCCGGACAACTAGGCGGCCAATTTACATTTTACAAATCCAATTCATACGGTATTCAGGAGTCAATTTATTATTCGTCGCAAGCGCTGGATTTCAGCTACATGCCGAGTATTGGATTAGATTTAAATGGAGTTTGCTTTGAATATGAAAAACAATTTGTAGTAAACCCTCATGGAAATCAACTTGTCCAAAGAGTCAGTTATTCTAATTTTAGGTTTTCAGTAAAGATTTTCAGAAAATACTTTGACACGAATAAATAAAAATATTGGCCTAGAAAGTCATACTCGCTTAAATAGCTCTAATGTCCCTTCGGTTAAGTTATTTGGAAATTCCGGGCTGGGTGACCACGTAACTGTTTTAGAAAAAGTCATCGTGTAGATTTTATTTTTGTCGGAATGTCGACCATAGCGAATTGGAACACTAACCATAATCTTATCAAGTGGTCTTGCCACAGGAGAGAACCTATTATCAAAACTCCTCCCTTGAGGTTACTGGAGATTCCGTGCTGACTGATCACTTTTTTTCGCACCGTTTCAAAATTTTAAACCCCTGATAATGAATGCTTAGATGTGGTCACCTTAAGACGAAAAATATTGATCTCGTTCCGCGGAATCTCCACTCAATGCCTCCAACCGCTGAAGCAACGGAGGATGCGAGTAGTGAAAAAACACATAGGCCGGGTGCGGGTACAGGTCGCTGAGCGAATCAACGGAAAGTTTTTTCAAAGCGTCTGACAACGCATTGCCATCAAACATTTCCCTCGCGTAGCGGTCGGCCTCAAATTCGTTCCTGCGACTGTACATGCTCGTCAGCAGCCCCGTGATGCCGGAGATGGGGGAGAAGAGAATGGTGAATGCTATCAAGTTGAGATGGATTACAGTTTGGCTTCCGCCCAATGCTAAAGATACGTTTGCATTGAAAACCATGAGCGATAAAACCCAAAGCGTAAAAAAAATTTGAGCCACTGAAAGCACATAGCCAAAAACAATGTGCTTCTTTTTGAAATGCCCGATTTCATGGGCCAGCACGGCCACCAATTCATTAGTTGTGTGGTTGGTGATCAAGGTATCGAATAATACAATTTTCTTTTTCTTTCCAAGCCCCGCAAAAAAGGCGTTCCCCTTTTTGGAGCGTTTCGATCCGTCCATCACAAAAATATTGTCGAGTGGGAAGTTTACTTTTTTTAAAAATTCTTTAATGGCATCTTTTAATTCGCCTTCGGGTAGGGGGGTAAGTTTGTTGAACCACGGCAAAACCAACGAAGCGTAAAATAAGTTGGCCAATAAAATAAAGCCCGAAGCAACAAACCCAAACCAAATCCAGAAACTGGGACCGATTTGCTCGATCAGATAAATTAACATGGAAAGTAAAAGCCCACCGATGGCTGCCCCCAATAGGTACCCTTTGATTTTGTCGGCAATAAAAGTTTTGACGGTGGTTTTGTTAAACCCATATTTTTCTTCGATCACAAAAACGGAATACCCTTGAAAAGGAATGGTAATGAGATCGGAGGCAACAGCTAAAGTTCCAAAGAAAGTCAATGCCAAAGCGATTTCGGAATGGATGTAATTCCTCAGCAGCCCATCCAGCCAGCCGAAGCCTCCAAGTAAAAGCATTGTTAAAGAAAGCCCTAGGCTAAAGGCTGAGGTAAGAAACGAAAAATTGGTTTGGTCGCGATGGTAACGCAGCGATTTTACATACTTTTCTTTGTCATAGAAAGTGGTAATTTCTTCCGGGATGTCGTTGCGCTGTGCGCGGAGGTTAAGGTATTCCAAAAGCTGACTGAACAAATAGCTGGTAATAACGATGCCGAGGATGAGGTATAAAATAGTTGATGCGTTCATAAATGGATTTCAAGTAATTTTAGGCTGTAAATTTAAAGGATTCCAATCAAGTATGTCATTCTCCCTCCATACGCCCGCGCTTTTATTTCCGGCCATCACCTTGTTGATGCTCGCCTATACCAACCGCTTCCTGGCCTTGGCCACGCTGATCCGCAACCTTCACACTAAATACAAGCAAGCCTCCGAAGATCGTGAGTTTGTTCACGAGCAGATCAAAAATTTGAAGCGCAGGCTTGAATTGATTAAGCAGATGCAGGCTTCCGGCATTTTTAGTTTTTTCCTTTGCGTGCTTTCCATGTTGTTGGTGTATTTTGGCTACGAAGTTTTAGCGTTTGCTACCTTTGGACTTAGCCTTGGGTTTCTGTTGCTGTCGCTGGCGCTTTCGCTCAACGAAATTTACATCAGCACACGTGCCTTGGAGATTGAGCTGAAGGACATGGAGCAATGAAATCGTATTTCGATTAACGATTAACGATTAATGATTGGATTGCTGCGTTCGCCTTATTAAATTGAAAGGATGTTAGTGTTTTCTTGAATGCATCCGAAATCTTATCGTTGCATAAATTGCCAATACTTCCTTCGTGCGTGTGGTTGATTTTTGTTGAGTAGGTAAACTTCCCTTCGTCAATAGCCGTCCCTATTTTTTTGTACGCATCGCGGAAGGGCATGCCTGACAACACGAGTTTGTTCACTTCTTCTACGCTGAATAGGAATTTGTATTTTTCGTCTTCCAAAATATGTTCTTTGATGTTGACGTGGGATAGCATCAGCCCGGACATTTTAAGGCAATCGTTCAAAATCCGGAATGCAGGAAATATTTTTTCTTTCAACAATTGAAAGTCGCGGTGATAACCGGAAGGCAAGTTGCTGGTGAGCAAAACGATTTCGTTAGGCAACGATTGTAGCGAGTTGCATTGGCCACGGATCAATTCAAACACATCCGGGTTTTTTTTGTGTGGCATAATGCTGCTGCCGGTGGTAAGTTCATCCGGAAAAGAAACAAAACCAAAATTCTGATTGAGAAAAAGACAAGCGTCCATCGCCAATTTAGAAAGCGTGGCCGCCACATTGCCTATGGCTTGCGCCACGATCCGTTCTGTTTTGCCCCGGCCCATTTGCGCATAGACAACATTGTAATTCAAGTCATCAAATCCAAGAAGGTCGGTGGTCATTTTGCGGTTGAGCGGAAAGGAAGAGCCATAACCGGCTGCCGAGCCCAATGGATTTTTATTTACAACCTGATAAGCCGCTTGCAGCGTGATCAAATCATCGGCAAGGCTTTCAGCGTAGGCACCAAACCAAAGCCCGAAAGAGGAGGGCATCGCCAGTTGTAAATGCGTATAGCCGGGAAACAGGTGGTGTTTGTGTTCCTCGCTTTTAGCGATCAGCACATCAAAAAGATTTTTTATTTCCTCAACAGCGTGCTGGATTTCATGACGTAGAAATAATTTGATGTCAAGCAGTACTTGGTCATTTCGACTACGACCGCTATGAATTTTTTTTCCGGCTTCGCCTAATTTTTTGGTGAGCAACAACTCGATTTGCGAATGAATGTCCTCAACGCCTTCTTCAATCTCGAAATTTCCTTTCTCAATCTCAGCATAAATGGCTTTGAGTTCCTTTGAAAGTATTGTTAATTCAGTTTTAGCAAGCAGACCAACTGTCTCCAGCATTTGGATATGCGCCAACGATCCGATCACATCGAAGCGTGAAAGATACAAATCCATTTCCCGATCAATACCAACTGTAAAATGGCTAACTTCCAAGAGCGAGTCTTTATCTTTTTGCCACAACTTCATGATTCAATTTGGTTTAGCAAATTTAGTAACTCATAATTCAATGTCGTTTCCTTAAGCGCCTCTGACATCCTCTCTTTTGGAGAGGAACGAGGCGAGGTGGTCAAAAATGGCTTAAGGAAACGACATTGACTCATAATTCGAAATAGTTTCTTGTAAAGCTTCTTGGCCTCTTTTCTAAAATTAGAGATCGCAATAATTTTATAGCTCATTGAGAAAATCGTTGAGCAGAACTGGCCACCTTACGCCCTTGACAAAAGAAAGGTTCTTAACTAAGTTGACAAAAAAGGGATAGTTTTTCTCGGGTATATCGACAGTGGCTGGTATCATAACCGGTTGTAAAGTTAAGGTAATTGTTCGATCAGTTCGATATACGTGTCGATTCCCTTCTCAATTTCTTCAAGGTAAATAAATTCATCGGCACTATGAGAGCGGGCCGAATCGCCAGGTCCGATTTTCACGGAAGGCACAGGGATCAACGCTTGGTCAGAAGTAGTGGGTGAACCATAAAGTTTTAGGTCCAATTTCCTTGCGGCCATAACTAACGAGTGACTTTCATCGATACCCGATGGACGGAGACGAAGCGATCGTGGTGTTACTTCGCACTTCACATTTCTTTTTACTGTTTCTAGGATTTCTTCGAGTGAATAAACATCGGTAGCGCGGCAGTCAACTGTGAATTGGCATTCCGGTGGCACTTGATTATGTGCTTGCCCGGCAGTAATCATCGTCACGGTCATCTTCACGTGCGCGAGTGTTGATGAAACTTTAGGGAATTGATAGGTTCTAAACCATTCGATATCACCTAACGCTTCATAGATGGCATTCACCCCTTCTTCGCGCGCGGCATGCCCCGCTTTACCTTTAGCCAGGCAATCTAAAACCAACAACCCTTTTTCCGCAATGGCCATAGCGAGTAAAGTGGGTTCGCCAACAATGGCGAAATCAATTTTTGGTAAGTCGCTCCAAATTAACTCTACACCACCCGTCCCGGAAATTTCCTCTTCGGCAGTAGCCGCAAAAACTAAGTTATGTTTCAGATTTCGTTCGCCATAAAAATAGAAATAAGTCATGATCAACGATACGAGCGCGCCGCCCGCATCGTTGCTGCCCAGGCCGAAAAGTTTACCGTCTTCAATCAATGGCAAAAATGGATCGCGCTTGTAAGCAGGATTGGGCTTTACGGTATCGTGATGAGAGTTCAATAAAATAGTGGGCTTACTGCTATCGAAGAATTTATTTCTTGACCACACGTTGTTTCCTTTGCGCGAAGTTTCTATTTCGTAATGCGTAAAGAAGTTTTCAAGTAGGGACGCAGTTTTGGTTTCTTCTTTGCTAAAGGATGGAATACTGATCAATTGCTGGAGCAATCCGGTGGCAATCGGAAAAAGATGTTCTTTCATTTTAAGCAATTATCAAAGTGCCATTTGTTTCGAAACCAGTATTGGCAATAAGGTGTGTGTGATCGCCAATTAATACTTCTTTCACGCCTGCGCGAATGGCGGTGAACGCATTTTCCAGTTTGGGCAATATGCCTTCGTGGAAAGAACCTTCTTTCAAAAGTCTTTGATAGAGTTCCCCGTTCAGATTTCGGATCACTGAAGAGGGATCATTGACGTCTTTTAACACCCCTGCTTTTTCAAAACAGAAGATAAGACGGATGTCAAAATGTTTGCTCATGGCCGTGGCGAGCACCGAAGCGATGGTATCGGCATTGGTGTTTAAGATTTCACCGGCAGCATGGGTAAGTGGCGCAAACACGGGGATTACATTTTGCTTTAACAGAAAATATAGAAACGTGGAGTTGACGGCTTCGGAAGTAATATCGCCCACAAACCCATAATCAATTTTCCCGACCGGTCGCTTTAAGGCCTTTATTAAATTTCCATCAGCCCCGGTTACCCCAATGGCATTGCAATGGAGTGCCTGAAGGTGAGCCGTGATTTGCTTGTTCAGCAAACCACCGTAAACCATCGTTACCAAATCACGGGTAGGTGCATCGGTGATCCTCCTTCCATCAATATAATTGGATTCGATTCCAAGACGGTCGCCAATCTTGGTTGCAATTTTTCCTCCACCGTGAATTAATATTTTCGGTGCCTGGATGGAAGCAAAGTCTTTTAGAAAAGCAGCCAAAGCCTTTTCATCGTCAAGCACATTGCCCCCGATTTTTATGATGTAAAGTTTGTTCATTCTTTAGTCATTGATCTACTTTTTACTTTCTACTTTTTTAATAGTTCGCTCAACACGGCCTGGGCAGCCCACACGCGGTTCGCTGCCTGGTGTGTGACCAAGCTGTTGGCACTATCCAGCACTTCATCGCTCAGCTCCACATTTCTTCGCACGGGCAGGCAGTGCATAACTTTCGCGTGGTTGGTTGCCTCTAATTTTTTGTTGGTGAGCATCCACGTGGGGTCGTTGCAATAAATCCTTCCGTAGTCGGAATAGGTGCTCCAGTTTTTCACGTAAACAAAATCAGCATCTTTCAATGCTTCATCTTGCTGCGTAGTGACGGTTGCGCCTTTTGTAAATTTTGCATCCAATTCGTAATCTTCCGGATGCGCAATGACAAACTCAGCGTTGCTCCACGCATTTACCCACTGCGCAAAACTGTTTGCCACACATTGCGGCAATGCCTTTACGTGCGGAGCCCAGGTTAAAACAATTTTGGGTTTTCTTTTTTGGTTGAAATTTTCGTTGATGGTGATCAAATCCGTCAGGCTTTGGAGCGGATGCAGGGTAGCACTTTCTAAACTGATCACGGGAATACCACTGTATTTTACAAATTGGTTGATGTAAAGTTCTGCATAATCTTCTTCTTTGTGCTTTAAGGTTGGAAAGGTGCGAATGCCGAGCACATCAAAATATTTTCCAAGAACGGGTGCAGCGTCTTTCACATGCTCCACGGTATTGCCGCTCATGATCGCTTCGTCTTCAAACTCCATCGACCAGCCTTCTTGCCCAACATTGAATACAATGGCTTCCATGCCCAGATTTTGCGCTGCAATTTGTGTGCTCAATCGCGTGCGCATGCTTGGATTTAAAAACAACAAGCCAATTCGTTTGCCACTTCCCAAATTTTTATCGAGCAACGGATTATTTTTATACAACAGTGCTTTTTCAATCAGCTCTTGAATGTCGGGCGAATCGTGAACGGATAAGAATTTATTCATGCAGGTTGAGTAAGTTCAATGGACAATGCGTTCAGTAAAAGATCGGCTTCTTCCTTTTTCAAAGCAAGCGAAGGGAGCAAGCGCACGGTGTTGGGTTTTGCCTCTCCTGTGAAAATGCA
>JAYVMP010000191.1:0-11458 GCA_043758895.1 Bacteroidota bacterium | reverse complement strand
TTTATTTGGAGCTCATTTATTCGGCACTATTATTTTCTATTCATTCTATCCCTGGTTATGACTTGCTTTTTTGGGCAGCGGTGGGTGTATTCATAAAGGCTATCACAGAGCTCAATCCATTCATCCGTTACGATGGTTATTGGTTACTTTCAGATATCTCCAACACACCAAATTTGATGAGCAGATCGAAGCAGGCTGCACACAGATTCTTTTCAAAGTTATCGAAGCAAAACCTAAATTTTCAGCCATTGACAAGGAAAGAAAAACTCCTTACAGTTTACGCACTATCAAATATGCTGATTGTCTTAGCTTATTTTGTGTATGTTATTGTCAAGTATCAAAAAGAAATCTTAGAATTCCCTGTCGCGCTCTATTCACTTTTGTTACAGGTTATTCATTTAGAATTTTCTGCGATGCATTTTCCTGAAGGCTTCTTATGGGTCTTGGGTTTGTATGTTTTGACCGCAAAATTGATTCTCACTTTCGTTGTTAATAAAATCAAATCCTCAGCTCTTGTCGCATAGATAAAATATGGTTGCGCAGGGCATCCTGCCAGGTTTCATCTGCATCCCACTTGGTTCCTAAAAAAACGTTTCCATATTCCGTATTTTTAAAGTAAAATTTATAGATCATTTTTTTGGAAGGGATAGTTTTGACCTTCTGTGTATTACCTTCGTAATAAACGGTAGATAACGAGCTGGCCGTTTGCGTAACATCGTAACCCAAAATATCGCGCGCCACATCACCACGCGTATGCACAAAACGCAATACTAAGCGAAAGCCTTGCTCGTCTAATTCGTTGTCTTTCAACGAAGCATCAACCAGTTGGTATTTGAACGGAAATTTTTCCTTTAAAAAATCTTCCAGGGTTTTGTCATCGGCCTCATTGCCCATGCGCGGAATGGCTACTTTGTACGTGCGCACATCGCCTGAAAACCGTTCATCGCGCTCGCGAAAAAAACGCACCGCGTATTCTCTCTCCGCGGCATCGTTGATGAGCAGGTTTTCTCTTCTCTGCGTGCTGATGCAAAAGCGATACACGGCTTGGAGCAGCGATGGGTACGTAGTGTCTTCCAGTTTCCAGGAAGTGTGTTGCCCGTCAACAAACTCGTTGGTGCCATTGTATTCGGTAATGATAACTTGAAAGCCTTTGCCTGCTTTTTGAAGGAGTATCAAAAATTTGATGCTGCGCGAAGTAAAATAAGTGGAAAACGTGCGCGATGGATCTGTGCCACTGAGTACGTAATCGATGTCAATGTACAGCACGGCATCAATGCCGGCTTGCTGAAAATATTTTTGAGCTTCCTGAAGTTCGGGCGAAGTAAAGCCTGCTTCACATAACACCACCGACCGGCCCGCAAACAACCCAGCCGGAAGAGAGCTGCCAAAATTTAAATGGGAAATGAGCCTGTCGGTTTCAGAAATGGATTGCGCATGAATTGACCTGATGATAAAAAAGAAAAATAAAAAAATACGGAAATTCATTTTTATCAAACGGAATTTTCTACGCCTTAGTATCCACAGTAGTTTGCAAAAGTGGCAAAAAAACTTTGTACCTTTAAAATATGGGAACACTGATTCAATCTCCGCCCAGAACTTTGATGGATGTATTCGATATGCTCCCAGAGGGCACTTTGGCCGAATTAATCAATAATCGATTGTATATGGCACCCGCACCAACCTTTTTTCATCAAGACATTGGACTGGAACTATGTTGGCAATTCAAACAATTTCTCAAAGAAAAAGGGAATGCCATTCTTGCACCGTTTGATGTAAAATTGGATGAAGATCGAAATGCTGTTCAACCCGACATCACTGTTATTTTGAAAAGTAATCCCAATCAAATTAATTCTAAAGGGAGATACTTAGGTGTGCCCGACTTGATCGTAGAAATTTTATCCGAAGGAAACAAAGACCACGACCTGATCACCAAAAAAGACCTCTACGAAAAATTTGGCGTGACCGAATATTGGATTGTTGACCCCGAAACCAAACTGGCCTTGGGATTTTCGCTGCAAGAAAATCGATACGTAAAAATCAGGGAATCGATAGGACAGATCGAATCGAAACTTTTACAAGCTCAATTCAAATTTTAAATCAACTTTTATTTGTCTTGAAACTTTATCAGGTACATTTTTGTACTTCTAACGTTTCATGCCCTCATCCCAAAAAAAATCCCTCGACATTTCAGGTCACGAATCCATCGAAGTGATCGGTGCACGTGAGCACAACCTGAAAAACATCAGTGTATCGCTGCCACGCAATCAATTTATTGTGATCACCGGCATCAGCGGCAGCGGAAAATCATCGCTTGCTTTTGATACGATCTATGCCGAAGGCCAAAGGAGATACATGGAAAGTTTCTCGGCTTACGCCCGCAGTTTTATTGGCAACCTTGAGCGACCCGATGTGGACAAGATCAATGGACTCAGCCCGGTAATTTCAATTGAACAAAAAACAACTTCGCGCAACCCACGATCTACCGTAGGAACGGTAACGGAGATTTATGATTTCATGCGCTTGCTTTTTGCGCGCGCAGGGGAAGCGTTTTCTTACCTTACGGGGGATAAAATGGTTCGCCAATCGGAAGATCAGATTCTCGATACCATCATTCATAATTTTTCAGAAAAGAAATTAACCTTGCTTGCTCCGGTTGTAAAAGGCCGCAAAGGTCATTACCGCGAACTCTTTGTTCAGATCCGAAAGCAGGGTTACAACAAAGTACGCGTTGATGGAACGGTGCAAGACATTGTGGCCAAGATGCAAGTTGATCGTTTTAAAATTCACGATATTGAAATTGTTGTTGATCGGATCATGCCTGATGCGAAGGATCGTCATCGCATTGGCCAGTCCGTTACTACTGCGTTGAAAGAAGGCAAGGGTGTGATCATGTTCCTCGATGAGGCCGACAAAGTCCATCATTTCTCCAAGTTCTTGATGGATCCTAAAACAGGTTTGTCATACGATGAGCCTGCACCCAATAATTTTTCGTTCAACTCGCCTTATGGAGCTTGCCCCACTTGCACCGGACTCGGGGTGGTGGAAGAGATCACAGAAGATTCTATTATTCCCGACAAAAAATTGAGCATCAGTCGTGGGGGGATTTTGCCGTTGGGCGAATACCGCGACATTTGGATTTTTAAAAAAGTAGAAGCGATACTCAAGCGCTATAAACTCACGCTTACCACGCCTATCAAAGACATTCCCAAAGAAGTGATGAAAATTTTATTGCATGGCGATGACGTGCCGGTGGCTGTGCCTTCGGTAAAATATCCCGGCACTGAGTGGAGCACTAAATTTGAAGGCATCATTAGTTTTCTGCAAAAACTAAAAGAAGAAAGCTCTGAAAATATTAAAAAGTGGGTGGATGATTTTACGATCACCAAAATTTGCCCTGAGTGCCATGGTGCGCGCCTAAAAAAGGAATCATTGCATTTTAAAATCGATGGTAAAAATATTGCTCAGCTTGCTGAACTCAATATCGAGGCCCTTCAAAAATGGTTTTCAGGATTGGAACCTCGTCTCAATGAAAAACAAAAAATCATTGCTGTTGAAGTTTTAAAAGAAATCAGAAAGCGAATTGGTTTTCTGCTGGATGTTGGTTTGGATTATCTTCATCTCAACAGACCCTTGAGAACGTTAAGTGGTGGTGAAGCACAGCGCATCCGGTTGGCAACACAAATTGGAACGCAACTGGTGGGCGTGCTTTATATTTTGGATGAACCAAGTATTGGGTTGCACGCGCGCGATAATGTGAAATTAATTAAGGCACTGAAAGATTTGCGTGACCTGGGCAACACGGTAATTGTAGTGGAGCACGACAAAGAAATGATGCTGGAGTGCGATTACCTGATCGATGTTGGCCCAGGTGCCGGCAGGCATGGTGGGAACATTGTGGGCGAAGGAAAGCCAACGGATTTTTTAAAGAACAAAAGCACAACGGCCAGGTACTTAAACGGTGAAATTTCTATCAATTATTCAAAACAAAGAAGAAAAGGTAGTGGAGAAAAACTTTCACTGCATGGAGCTACCGGAAATAATTTGAAAAATGTAACCCTCGAAATTCCGTTGGGCTCATTTACCTGCATCACCGGAGTTTCGGGAAGTGGCAAATCAACGTTGGTACATGAAACGCTTTTCCCGATTTTAAATCAATATTTTTTTAATTCAAGGACAGCGCCACTGCCGTATAAAAAAATTGACGGTTTAAAACTGGTTGACAAAGTGATTGAAGTAGATCAGTCGCCCATTGGACGCACGCCACGATCTAATCCGGCTACCTACACGGGCGTGTTCACCGACATCCGCGATTTGTTTGCGCAAATGCCTGAATCAAAAATCCGGGGCTATAAAACCGGACGCTTTTCTTTTAATGTGAAAGGCGGCCGCTGCGAAACCTGTGAAGGTGCCGGCCTGCGTTTGATCGAAATGGAGTTTTTGCCCGATGTGTATGTGCCTTGCGAAACCTGCAAAGGCAAGCGCTACAACCGCGAAACACTGGAGGTGCGCTTCAAAGGAAAATCCATCAGCGATTTACTTGACATGACGGTGGAAGAAGCCGTTACATTCTTTGAGAATCAGCCAAGAATACTTCGTAAGATCGAAACACTCAACGAAGTAGGTCTCGGATACATTTCTCTCGGCCAACATGCAACGACTCTTTCTGGGGGTGAAGCACAACGCGTGAAACTTGCTACAGAACTGAGCAAGCGCGACACCGGAAAAACATTATACATATTAGACGAACCGACAACCGGTTTGCATTTTCAAGACATCAGTCATTTGCTCGATGTACTGCAAAAGCTGGTGGACAAAGGCAACACCGTGTTGGTGATTGAACACAATATGGATGTGATCAAGTCATCGGATCATGTGATCGACCTTGGTCCTGAAGGTGGTGCCGGTGGCGGAAAAATTATTGCCAAAGGCACCCCGGAAGAAGTAGCAAAAAACCCGGCCGGTTATACAGGGAGATTTTTGAAGATGGAGCTTTAGTATCTTTAAAGAGAATTTTAAACCAGGTCTTACTCTAATCGATTTTTAACGTTAATTTGAGTGAAAGAATAACTGACTAATGGCGGATAAAGCCAACATAACGCCAAAAATTCTTAAATGGGCAAGAGAATCAGCTCGGATGACTGAAGAAATTGCTGCTAGCAAAATTTCTATTTCCGTTGACAAGTTAAAGGAATGGGAAAATGGCGAAAGCCAACCGACTATAAGGCAGGCAGAGACTTTAGCGAAAGCTTACAGACGACCATTTGCTTTACTTTTTCTTCCTGACATTCCAAGAGATTTTCAACCACTTCAAGATTTCAGGAAAAAAGACGCTAAGCCATTAAGTACTGGATCTATATTTATCATAAGAGAAATTCAGCAAAAGCAAGCTTGGATCAAAGATGTCTACGAGGAAAATAAAGAGACACCTTCATCATTTGTCGGGCGTTTTGACTTGCAATCAAATCCTATTTCTGTGGCAAATGACATCCTCAATACTCTCCAAATAAATCCTTCTGACTATTCAAAGGATAATCCAATAAATGAGTGGATAGAGAAATCTGAATCAAAAGGAATTTTTATATCGAGATCAAGTTTCATTCATTCAAGGCTGAAGCTTGATAGTGATGAATTACAAGGATTTAGTATTGCTGACAAGTATGCGCCATTTGTATTTGTAAATTCTGATGACTGGAACGCACCTCAGCTTTTCACACTAGTTCATGAATTAGCTCATATTTGGATTGCAGCTTCAGGGATCTCCAACGAGATTGAACCTGAGATTAAGCACAAGGATAAGTTGCATCCTGTCGAACTATTTTGCAATGAAGTTGCTGCTAATGCTCTCATGCCTTCGAGCATGATGAAAGCTTTCTCTCAAACGATATTTGATACCTCAAACAATCTATTTAGAGCTTCAAAAGATTTAGGTATCAGTTCTTTTGCTTTTTTATTTAGATCGCTGAACCTAAACATAATATCATTAGATACATACCGTAAGTTAAGAAAGGAAGCCGATATTGACTTTAAGGCTTTTCTTCAAAAGGAAGAAGAGAAGAAGTTGAAGCAAAAGCATCAAAAAGGTGGCCCCGACTATTACAGATTACTTGTAAATAAGAATAGTCATCTTTTCACTCAAGTTGTGATGGATGCTTTTCGAGGCGGAGCGATTGAACCCACCCAAGCAAGTAGTCTACTTAATACTCAGATAAATCATTTTTCCAAACTCGAATCTTTCTTACATCAATGAGTACAACGCATTGGAAGTATTGTTTAGATGCGAACGTGCTGATACAAGCTTGGCAAAAATATTATTCGCCCAAACTTTGTCCCGACTATTGGACTGTACTAGATACATTAGGGAAAGAAGGCAAAGTTTTTCTTCCTCAATTGGTTTATGAGGAAATCACAAGGACTGACGATGCGTTAGCAGAATGGCTAAAAAAAAGTAGTATACCTGAATACAAAGTTGACAGTCTTGTTACAGAAGTATTACAGAGTATTTACTCTGCAAACCCAGCGCATTTAAATCTAGTGGACAATACGAAAGGGAGATCACTAGCAGATCCTTGGGTTATTGCTCATGCAATAAAGGAAAATGCAACTGTCGTGACCAAAGAGGAAAAGGTTACCGCTTCAAATACAACGAAAATAAAAATACCGAACGTTTGTGATAACATGGGTGTTAGGTGGATAAACGACTTCCAACTTGCAGAAGAACTGAATATTAGATTTACTTGCAGTATCAAAGCCTAGTTACCCAGCGTTAGCGCGTTTGTAACGCGTTTCACTTACTTGCTCGTAGCTTTTTATTCTCCCGCATCATCTCCGGAAAGCCTTGTTTTTTTGAAAAGGCAGTCAATGCCATTACAATCCGTTTGGTTTTGGTTTGCATGGTTTTCGCATCGTCAATCCATTTGCTGAAGTAGCGCTGGTGCGAGCCGGGTAATATCTTAAAAAATTTCATGGCCTCAACATCTTCTTTCAGGCACTTCATAAAATCGGCTGATGGTTGAATCTGACGTTGATCCAATTCTATTGCTACCAAAAGTTTATCACCCTGGCGTTTGCCAATTGCTTTGCGCACGGACGCTTTCAACGGCAGGATGAAAGCACCTCCACCCATCGGTAATAAAGCCGTTTTCTCAAAATCAAAAGCATCCAGTTTTCCTTTCACCCGATAGCCGACTTTAACTCCTGGGTTTATCCTCCTGGCCTGTGCGGCTGTTATCCCAATGTACGTCCAGCCGGTCTTTTCGCCTTGCTTGTCAAACTTTTCAACGGCCGTTTTAAACTTGATCATCACTTAAAATCACTTTCAAATTTACAAATCTGCGCCATCAATTGCTCAGTCGCCAATTTTAGGCTTCATTTGCAGGCCGAACTTTGGGTGTTATTATCCCGTTAAGGAAACAGTCATTTAATTTTTATCATGGAAGGACAAAAAAATACGAAATACCAGATCAGTCTTCCTTTGGTTTTGTGCATTGGCGTGGCAGCCGGTTTGCTTGTCGGGGCTAACCTCAATTCAAAATCTCAACGCAAAGGTGACAGTTCTGAAATCGAGAAGCTGCGCGAAGTGTTGTCGCTGGTGCAAAACGAATACGTGGATAAAGGCAAGACTGGTGTAGTGGTAGAAGACGCCATCAATCATATCCTCGGCAAACTCGATCCGCACTCGGCCTACATTCCCACGCGCGAAAAAACCCAGGCCAATGAAGACCTGAAAGGAAACTTTGAGGGTATTGGAATCGAATTCAGTATTTTCCACGATACGCTGGTTGTGGTGGCAGCGATCAGCGGTGGCCCCTCCGAAACGGTTGGCTTACGGCCCGGTGACAAAATCGTTACCGTAAATGGCAAGTCCATCGCCAATGTAAAACTGACCAATTCTGATGTACAAAAATATTTGAAGGGGCCAAAAGGAACCGAGGTGAAAATTGATGTGGTGCGCAAACGGCAGAAACCATTTATTGCTTTTACCATCATCCGCGATCGTATTCCGCAAACTTCTGTGGATGCCTCATACATGATCGATAAGGAAATAGGTTACATCAAGGTGAGCCGCTTCTCGCAAACTACGTATGAAGAATTCAAGAAAGCCTTGGATGAATTGAAGAAAGAGGGAATGAAAAAGTTAGTGCTCGACTTGCAAGGCAATCCGGGCGGTTATATGGATCAGGCCATCAACGTGGCGGATGAATTTCTGCCGAAAGGAAAAAAAATAGTTTTCACCAAAGGGCAAGAACCCAAGTACGATGAGGACGCCATTGCTACCGACAAAGGGGATTTTGAAAGGGGCGATTTGATTGTTTTGGTAAATGAAGGCAGTGCCTCTGCCTCCGAGATTGTGAGCGGTGCTTTGCAAGACAACGACCGTGCATTGATCGTTGGGCGGAGGTCTTACGGCAAAGGTTTGGTTCAGCGGCCCTTTGATTTAAACGATGGCTCGGAAGTGCGCCTCACAATTTCTCGCTACTACACACCGAGCGGACGCTCCATACAAAAGCCCTACGAGGATTTAGATGCGTACGACAAAGATATTGTGAAGCGCTACAAGCATGGTGAGTTCTTCCATGCCGACAGTATTCACTTCAACGACTCGCTAAAATATCATACCTTAAACGGCCGCACGGTTTATGGGGGCGGAGGCATTATGCCCGACTACTTTGTGCCATTGGACACGGCTAATTCAAGTAAATATTTCAATGAGCTATTTGCTTCCAACACCATTCGTGAGTTTGCTTTTAACTATGCAGAAGAAAGTAAATCGAGATTTGAAAAGATGGGATTTGAAAAGTACAAAGAAGGATTTCAAGTGGACGATGTGTTGCTTGCCAAGTTGGTAGCACTGGGTCAAAAAGAGGGCGTGAAACCTGAGCCGAAGGATTTAGCGCACAATAAATCGGTTTTTCAAATTTACATAAAAGCCGAAATCGCCCGAAGGGTTTGGGGAAATCAAAGCTTTTATCCCCTCTTCAATCAGGACAATGAAGTGCTTCAGCAAGCGGTGAAACTTTTTGATCACATCCCCGAGTTGAACCGCGGCAAGCTGTGACGATGGGGGAGCATTGACAGGATGGATTTCTTTGAAATGGAATTTAGTTCTTGCATCTCTCTTTACTGTTTGGTTATGTTTTTTCCTGATTTTCTACCGAACAGTAATGAATTATTTTAATGAAAGTGAATCATTCTCTTTAGAATGGAGATATCTGATTGTAGAGAAAGGCAACCTGAAAGTAATAATCATAGTCGATGCTCCACAAAACCCAAGGCGTAGTTTTCCGGTTTACCAATTACAGCGAGACTTCCATTATTGTAAACATCTTTACGGCAGCGTTTGGCTTGCAGACCTACATGGTAAACGGGGTGCGCAGCAAATCGGGCAAAAATAAAATTGCGCTTTACCAGCCGCTCACATTGTTGGATTTGGTGGTGTATCACCGCGAGAATGCCTCCATCTTGCGCATCAAAGAAATCAAATGCCTCCATCCATACCAATCCATCACGTCCAATTTTCGTAAATCAACGATCGCTTTGTTCCTCAACGAGATCGTTAACAAAACGGTGAAAGATCAAAGTCATGCTCAGGAGATTTGTCAATTCCTCATTCAATCCTTCATACATTTCGATCTGCAACAAACTAACATCGCAAACTTTCATTTGATTTTTTTGATCCGGCTTAGTCAACATCTAGGCTTTCGCCCCACCGAACTGACTGAACTGCTGAGCGGAAATTTTGCCTTGGATGAGGAACAGAAAATTTTATCGAAACTTCTTACCTCTAATTATTCTGAGGACATAGCCATGACCAACTCCCAGCGGAGAAATATTCTTGACCTCTTGATCCGATTTTATGTGAGCCATTCAGATAATTTAGGAGAACTGAAATCGCTGAGCGTAGTCAGGGAATTACTTCAATAACCAATGAAAACATTTAGCCTTCCAATTCAAATCCGCTGGTCAGACATTGACCAAAATCGTCACTTGCGCCACTCCGCCTATTACGATTATGGCGCAACCGCCCGCATTGCATTATTTTCAGAAACGGGTCTCACCAATTCAAAGTTGGAGGAACTTCATATCGGACCAATTCTTTTTCATGAAGAAGCGATTTTCAGAAGAGAAATAAAATTTGAAGATAAAATTGTCATTGACCTTCAGCTAACCAAAGCATTGCCCGATTTTTCCAGAAGGAGCATCCGGCACTGTCTTTATAAAGAGGATAAAACATTAGCGGCAACGCTAAATTTAGAGGGCGCTTGGATCGACCTAGTGTTATGTTAATCATGAATTGACGGATATAGTTTTTTCAATTTTACTCTTGCTTCCTTGTTCGTAAATTGCCAATCTATTTTACTGTTTTTATTATTCCTGTGGGTTTGCCAGGCATCAACTTCTTCTTTTATTTTTTTTAGAGTTGATAAATGCCTGTTCAAACACTGACCATTTAATACGTGTAGTTCTATTTCAGCCATATTTAGCCAACTGCCGTGCTTTGGTGTAAATATAAATTCAAATCTATCCCACAATATTTTGGCTTCCACTGGTTCAAAGGTCTCATAAAATGCAGATGCAGCATGTGTTTTAAAGTTGTCCATTACCAATGTTATTTTTTTTGCTTTGGGATAATGGTTATCGGCTATCTCTTTTATAAACATAGCCCAATCTTTTTTTGTTTTAAACCCTGTTACTTCGACAATACGTTTCCCTTTTAATGGTTCATTTGCCATGAATATATTTACTGCCCCATTTCTAACATATTCATAATCCACCCTTGCTTCCTGTCCAGGCTTCATTGCAGTTGCTGGTCGGCCTTCACCTATTAATTGTTTTGGTGATTCATCCATACAAACTACCGGATAATCCTTATCATAAGGCCTTTTATATACATCCAACACGCGTTCCATGTTCGCTACAAATTCTCCACTTTTTTCTGGTGGGATCACCCACCCTTTCACTTTCCATGGCTTAAGTTCATTTTTTTTAAAACGTTCCCTACCGCCACATGTGAGATGCTTTCCACATACTTTAACTCAACCATCTTATCAGCCAATAACCGTAGCGACCATTTTGCAAAACCTTTCGGTGGTTCGCTACAACATAGTGTTACTAATTTCGCCTCGCAATCCCCGTCTATTTTTCCTTCATAAACCCGTTGTGTAGGCCGTCTTTCAAGCACACCATCAAAACCTTCTTCGATAAATTTATTCTTGACCCTGTCAATTGTCCGCATACCAACTTTCAATACTTTACTTATTTGTTCGTTGGTCACTTTATCAGAATATTTCCCCTCGTCACAATTTAAAAGAATATAAGCAGTCCTAAATGTTTGTGAGGTGTGTGATCCCTTATTTATTATTTGTTGCAATTCTTCTACTTCTGTTTTTGTCAGCTTGATTGTGTATCGTATCATTTGTGGTTTTTTAGTTTCACAAATATACAAATAATACGTCATATT
>JAYVMP010000190.1:0-2008 GCA_043758895.1 Bacteroidota bacterium | reverse complement strand
CATGGTCAAACGGATGGAAAGGTGCGCGGGTTAAAAATAATCCGCAAAGACGGCAGCAAGGGATTGTTGGTGAGTTATAGCGCCCACCCTACCAACATCAGTCACCTGAGCCTTGCCCTCTCGGGCGATTATCCTGCTGCCCTCGTAACCAAAGCGGAACAAAAGGATTTTGATTTTGCCCTATTCGCTGCGGGCAACATAGGAAGTCACCGCGCTAAGTGGATGCCCGAAAAAGAGTTTGTCATGTGCGATACCCTGGCAGCAAGGCTTTATGAAAAAGTGAAAACCGCGACAAGCCGCCAGGTAAAAGACTCCACTATTTCTACTGCCATTATCCATGTTGAATACGGGCCATCGCAGTTGCACCTGTTGCAAAATTACAAAGTACGGGATTGGGTGTTCCGCTCCCTGTTTTCTGAATTGAAGGGCGATATCACCTACCTGAAAATTGGAAATATATTATTCCTTGGAATGCCTTGCGATTTCTCAGGAGAAATTTTTACGCGCGATGGCCTGGGCCAGGTTGCCGAGCGCCAAGGAGAAGAATTGTTGATCACAAGCTTCAACGGTGAGTACGTTGGCTACATCACTTACGATAGTCATTACGGCAATTCGGAACAGGAGGAAATTATGGCCATGAATTGGGTGGGGCCGTATTTCGGGGACTATTATTCTAAGCTGGTAAAAAAGATAGTTGAACGCAGTCGTTGACTAACGGGGAGGTCTTCGCTTGAATATTTTTTTTTGCCCATTTGGGTTAGGCCTCCGATCATCGTGTTCGCGCGATCGTTCGGGCGCGTATTCAAAGGATGGCCCAATGCCCTCGGGCAATGTTACTTTGCTCACTTCTTTGCCAATTAACTTTTCAATCTGTAAAAACCTGCGCTGATCACGTTCATTGATAAATGTGATCGCATGCCCTTTGCTTTCGGCACGAGCTGTTCGGCCGATGCGGTGAATGTAATCTTCCGGGTCGGGCGGCACATCATAGTTTACCACTAAACTAATCCCATCTACATCGATCCCACGCGAGAGGACGTCTGTGCCGATCAGTAATTTTAGTTGTTTGTTTTTGAACTCGCGCAAAATCTCCTCGCGCTCAGTCTGCTCCAAATCAGAATGGATCGCTTTGGACCGCAAACCAAGTTTGGGCAGCAAGTGTCCGAGGTGCTTCACTTTTTCCTTTGTTGAAGCGAAGATCAAAACACTCGGATATTCCAATTCTTTCAGCACCCGGGTAATCAATTTTTCCTTTTGATCATCCCTTACCAAATAGGCTTCTTGCAAAATACCTTCAGCCGGTTTTGAGATCGAAAGGCTTACCTCTTTTGGGGTCCGCAATATTTTGTTGGCTAGGGAGCGGATACGTGGCGGCATGGTAGCCGAAAAGAAAAGGGTTTGCTTCGTTTCGGGCAAATTTTTGATGATCCGCATAATGTCGTCATGAAAGCCCATGTCGAGCATACGGTCGGCTTCGTCAAGCACAAGATGTTGAATGTATTTAAGGTCAATAATACCCGAAGCCAGTTGCGCAATCAATCGCCCGGGGGTTGCTATGATCATATCAACGCCAGCCTCCAACGCCTTTTTCTGTTGGTCCCACGTAGCTCCGTCACCGCCTCCATAAATTGGAATGGAGCTAACACCAGTAAAATAAGCGAAGCCTTCTACCTGTTGATCGATCTGTTGAACCAGCTCCCGAGTTGGCGCGATGATCAGTGTATTCAAATGCCGATGATCGGAATGAATAATGTTATTTAAGATCGGCAGCAGGTAGGCAGCAGTCTTTCCCGTTCCGGTTTGTGCACAGGCAATGAGGTCGTGCTTTTCTAATATCAGCGGGATGGCTTGTTCTTGGATTGGCGTTGGCTTTTCGTAGCCCATCGAGGCAAGGCCATCTTGCAGCTTTGCATCGAAATGAAAATCTTCAAAAGTCAAAATGGAATTCGGTTATTTAATAAAATTATCCCGCAAGGTAGGAAGTTTCCAGTTAGGTATTGGGCATTTA
>JAYVMP010000189.1:0-10312 GCA_043758895.1 Bacteroidota bacterium | reverse complement strand
AAAACCGGATTGGTGATGGGCATTTATGCCTTGCAGAAAGTGTTTGACGAAAAGACGTATGGAAACCTGCGCGGGGGGATACTCGAGTGCTTTGCTGCTTTATTTGGAAGCAATGTCAAACTGTATATTTACCCGGCCTTGCGCGCAGACAATTCGCTTTTCACACTGAAAGATTTTGAGGCCGCATTGCCGCAGAATTTAAAAGGTTTGTTTCGTTACCTGGTTGATAATAATAAAATGGAAGACATTGATGATGCCAACGTCAATAACCTGAACATCATTTCGGATAACGTATTGGCCATGATCAGAAAAGGAGAACCCGGTTGGGAAAAATTTGTTCCCCACAAAGTAGAGGAGGCGATAAAGCAACACGGCTTGTTCGACTATCCGACAGAAATGCTCGCTTCTAAATAATTCATTTAACTTCAAACTGACCGCTGCCGATTTTATAGTTATCGGTATAGATCTCCACCGTATATTTTCCGGAAGCATACTCGGATCCTTTTTCGTAGAGGTAGCTTAATTTTTGTTTGGTGTTGTCAAACAGGATTTCTTGCGAGGCGGTATAAAACTCTTCTTTTCCATTCACGATAAAAGTCCCCGATCCTTTGGCCACATCAAAAATGACCTGACCGTTTTCATCAATTACCCGAATCATTATTTTCTTGCCTTCAATGGGGGCCACTTTATTCTCGGCCAGGTTGAAATCCACCTTCAGCTTTTGCAGTTGTTTGTTTTTAAAGGGAGAATTGCGCTCTTTGCCCTTGCTGTTAACGGCTTTAATGGTAAGGTTTTCAGCTTTGAGTTGTGATGCCATCGCCACTTTAGAAGCCAGCTCATCCTTGTTTTTTGATAGCGTGGTGATCGAATCGCTCAGTTTGTTCTGCTTTGTTTTTAGGTTTTTATTTTCGCTGAAGAGCTGTGAATTGACGTGCTTTAATTTTTCGATTTCAGTGTCTTTCAGTTTCAGCAGCTCTTGATAGCCCTCCACTTTGTCTTTCAATTCTTGCAGTGCTTTGGTGCTGCGTTTGGTGCTGCGCCTCAGTTCTAGTTCTACCTCCGCTTTTGCTTTTTGCAATTCTTTTACATCGCCTCCGAGTTTTTCTATTTCCGCAATCTTCTGATTCAATTCCGTTTGAATGTCGGTGAGCTTTTGCATCGTGCCCGCCAGGTCTTCCTCTGTGGTGGCCAGTTGTTCCTTCACCTCTACCTTCTCTTGATAGTCGAGGTAGATTTTTAAACTTTGGACTAAGATGATGATAAGCAGCAATGCAATAAAGAGCACCGTTTTGTTTCCTTTTTTTGGTGGAGTTGTTTCCTCGGCCATAGTTCAAAAATTCAAAAGGTTAGGTTCGGAATTCAAATTTCAGGCTTCAAAGCTAACCTTTTAATAGGACCAGATGAAGTGCTGCTTGTTCAACGCTAAATCAAAAAATAAAATACCGCATCGAAAGAGATCTATGCTGCCGTAAACCAGGTCATGCCGCTTCAGTTCATTCCAGGCCTTGGTCATTTCCGGTGAATAATGAATATCGTCAATGAGGAGGACACCCTGGTCGGCCATCCGCTTGGTGAGCCAATTAAAGTAGCGGATGGTTGGCTCATAGCGGTGGTTGGCATCCATCAGCGCAAAATCAATTTTAGTGGGGCTTTCTAAAAAACAGGGTAGTGTTTGGTCTATGTTGCCCTCGATCAATTCGATATTTTTTCTGTCGAAATAGTCAAAGTTGGTGATGGCGATGTTGATCATGGCTTGGTTTCCTTCAAATGTGGTGAGCTTGCTTTTGGCGGGATTCGAAAGATAAAGTGAAGTGATGCCCATTGAAGTACCGAGCTCCACTATGTTTTTTGCTTCTGCATGACGGGCGATCCGATAAAAAAGCAAGCAATATTTCTCTTCGTTCAGGCTTGTGGCTGCGATGCGCCCAATCTCCCGTTTTTCATTTTTGAAGTGGGGAGAAGTAGCTCCCAGGTCTTGCATATTTACCAACGAGCGATTGCGCAGTAACTGGCTCCTCGTTTTTTCAATTTCTAAAAAGAGAGGGTCTGTCTCACCACGGATTACTTTGTTGTAAAAATCAAAAAAGAAGGGCGAGTGAATGGAGTGCTCATCCACGGCATCTAACCAATGATTGAGGTACGACTTCACCTGAAAAAAATTCACCATGACCAGTCGGCTGTTACGTCAAAAGGCAAAAATAATCCTTATTCAAATTCGAATGTTGAATCAAGATTATTGAATGTTGAAGTGAATGCAAAAATGAAATCAATTTAATCGCACGGGCGCGATCATCGAAAAAGCTGGGATCGTGACATTAAATCGGCTGCCGTCCATGATGCGTTCCATCAAATAAGTGCCACCCATTTTGCCAAGCCCTGATTTTAAGTTGCACCCCGAAACGTATTGATGTGCCTGTCCCGGCTCCAACATCGGTTGTTGCCCCACAACGCCTTCGCCTTCCACCTCGCGCGGTTCAAAACCCGCATCTTTAATATGCCAGTGCCTGCGCAGCAATTGCACGGTAAACTCACTTTGATTTTCAATGGTGATCCGGTAGGTAAACACATAGTGCAATTGGCTTGGATTGGAATAAGCAGGTTGATATTCCGTTTCCACACTTACCTTTACGCCCTGGGTTACTTCCGCAATCATGAGGTCAAAACTATCAAATTTTTCCAATTTTCAATATGAAGAATAATATTGTTGAATGAATTTTGCCCCCATGCCAGTTGACGTAAGAATTGCCGATTCGTGGAAAAAGAAATTAGTGCATGAGTTTGAAAAAGAATATTTCAAACAACTCATCCATTTTGTAAGGCATGAATACCTCACACAGACTGTTTATCCTCCCGGCAAAGAAATTTTTCGCGCATTTGATAGTTGCCCCTTCGAAAATGCGAAAGTGGTGATTATTGGGCAGGATCCTTATCATGGGGCGGGACAGGCTAACGGCCTTTGCTTTTCTGTTCGGCACGGAATCAAGGGCCCACCATCGCTTGTCAATATTTTTAAGGAGATCAATAAGGACTTAGGAAAACCTATCCCCGTTTCAGGCGACCTGGAACGGTGGGCCCGGCAAGGGGTGCTGCTGCTCAATGCCACGCTCACGGTGCGGGCATCTGCGCCTGGCTCGCATCAAAATAAAGGTTGGGAAACTTTTACCGATGCCGTCATCAAAACCATTTCGGATACGAAAACCAATGTCGTCTTTTTGTTGTGGGGCGCTTATGCGCAAAAGAAAGGAGAAGTCATCGACCGGACGAAACATTTGGTGTTGATGAGTGCGCACCCTTCGCCCTTTTCAGCCGACCGTGGTTTTTTCGGAAGCAAACATTTTAGCAAAGCCAATGAATACCTGAGGGGCAAGGGGCTGATGGAGATTGATTGGTGAACGGTCGATCTGTTTACTATCACCCACCTCAACAATATTATCGGCATTGCGAGCGAAGTGAAGCAATCCCCAATTCAGAGGTTCAATCGGGGATTGCTTCGGTCGTTCCTCCCTCGCAAAGAGATGGCTTTTAGTTATCTGTTGCTAGTGGAATAGCTATCTATATAAATCATCACAAGTAATTATTTCTACTTGATCAGATTAAAAAACCGGCTCCACCTGATCTTGTGCAGGAAGTCTCCATACTTATCCAGCGAAAGCCAAATAAAAAACCCTTTGCCCACAATGTGATCTTCGGGAACGAACCCCCAATAGCGGGAATCGAGCGAGTTGTCGCGGTTGTCGCCCATCATGAAATAATAATTTTGCTTGAAGGTATATTGCGCTACCTCTTTACCTTCGATGGTCAGTTTTCCGTTTTCAATTTTTACATCCTTATTGTGGTCAAATTCTTTTATGGTTGATCCGTAAATGGAAAGTGTAGAATCGTTTACCGGGATGGTCATGCCTTGTTTCGGGATCGTGAGCGGGCCAAAATTTTCGCCATTCCAATGATTGTATTTTGAACTGGCGAAAATCCGCGAGTCGCCTTCGTTGTCAGTGGGGGGAAGTTCAATGGATTTGATGTAGGGCAGTGTTTTTATTTCTTCCATTTTTTTTGAAGAGAGCAGCATCATGTATTCTACCTGATCAGGGGCCGTGCGTCCATAGCTTTGGTAATCTTCCGGGTCAAGGCCAAACTTGGCCAGGTTTCTTGCATTGATTTCGTCTTTGGAGATGACGTGGTAGCGGAACTGCATGTTCTCCGGATTTTTAAGCGGTTGCCCGTTCACCATAAGTTGCCGGCTTTTTATTTCGAGCACATCGCCCGGGGTACCCACACAACGTTTGATGTAATTGGTTTTTAAATCCACAGGGTAGGTTTTCCACTGATCGCGTGGAAGTCCATAATTATTTTCGGAGTAGCCTGGCACATTAAAAACGACCACGTCTTCCCGCTTCACGTGAGAGATTCCCGGCAAACGGTAGGTGGGCAGTTGAACCCAGTCCAGGTAGGAAGGGATTTCAGTGAACCAGATTTTTTGGTGGGTGAGTGGAATTTGCAAAGGTGTGCGTGGCGTGCGTGTGCCATAATGAAATTTGCTCACAAACAAGAAGTCGCCAACCAATAAAGAATTTTCCATGGAAGGAGTGGGGATGGTGTAGGCTTCCATGATCAGCCAACGGATCAGCGTGGCGGCCACTACGGCAAACAAGATGGCATCCCACCATTCGCGCACAAATGATTTCGGTTTATTGCTTTCTTCTTTCTTTTCCCAAAATTTCCAATTCATAAACTTTAATTCAAGATTTCAAATTCGATATTCAATATTCAACATTCCAGATTCAACATTCCAGATTCAACATTCAAAATAATGAGGCATTCAGAGAATCATTTTAACAAGGCAAAAGATCAATTTTGAACCTTGAGTTTTGAATCCCGAATTTCGAACCGCAAAGAAAACTAAAATATCGGTAAGTCAGAATTTTAAAAAATTGTCCATGGAATAAACCCCTGTTTTGCCGGCCAGCCATTCGGCCACCAACACGGCACCTAATGCAAAGCCTTCACGGGAATGGGCGGTGTGGGTGATCGTTAGGTCATCTACGGATGATCGGTAGTGTACGGTGTGCGTTCCGGGTGCGGGGTCAATACGATGGCAATGGATAACCAAAGCCGCTGCGTTTTGCGTCTTGTTCAGCGTCCACTCTTTTATGGATGGAAAATTTCTAATGATCCCCTCGGCCAGTGTGATGGCGGTGCCGCTTGGTGCATCTTTTTTATGGGTGTGATGGGTTTCATCGATCGAAACTTCATAGTTGGCTTGGCCATTCATCAACTTGGCGAGGTATTCATTCAATTTAAAAAAAACGTTGACGCCAAGGCTGTAATTGGATGCGTAAAATAATGTACCCTGCAGTTGGCGGCACGCTGTCTCTATTTCTTCTTTTTTATGGCGCCAACCCGTAGTGCCGCACACCACGGGGATTTTTTTTTCAAAGCAGAATTTTAGGTTTTCCATCACGGCATCGGGTTGCGAAAATTCGATAGCCACATCGGCAGTTCCGTTGAACTTCATTAGTTCTTCGTGGCTATCCGGCTTGCCCGCGATGGTATGCCCACGGCTAAATGCCAAAGCCTCGATGGCTTTGCCCATTTTCCCATATCCGATAAGGAGTAGCTTCATTATGTCGGTTATCAGTTAATTGCCATCCCTTGATTGTTACCTGTTGATTGTTATCCGTTATCGAATCGATTAACCAATAACTATTAACCTTTCTAAAACCGGACCGTCACCCCCAGGCCAACCCCAACAGGGCTTGCGCTCGGCTCAATGCGCACGTGCAATTGCGGGTTCAAGTCAAATTCTTTCAAGTGGGCATCCACGTGGGCATCCACCAACTGCAAGATGTAAAAAAGACCGGTGAAGATGGTAAAATAATCGCGCTGCCTGCGGGCCTGGTCAACAATGGGGCGCAACTTCAGGATCAGTTGAGAATTGGGTATGCCATAAGCCGCAGAAATTTGAGTGCCGGGCTGGCTCACCGCGATAAAGAGCTGGTCCCGGTACCTTAATTCTTGATCGCTATAAAACTTGACTACGGTTATCAACCCGAGGAAGCCTCCATAGACCAGGGGAATTTTCCAATATTTTTTGTTGTAGGCCTGCCCCGCCCCTGGCAGAACGGCAGAATAAAACAATGCCTTGCGCGGATCAAAGCGGGTTGCGTACGACTCGATATCAACCACCTTTTTATTTCCGATTTTAATGCTGTCGTTGGTCAGCACGGTGGTATCCGTCTTGGCTTTCTGTAGGCTATCCTTTTTTACCTCTTGTGCCGGGCTGCTCCACCAAAGCAGCAGGCAGAGTATCAAAAGGCCAAAAAAGCGCATATCAAAGTTTTAAAATATCAAGAATACGGTTAAGGTCTTCCACCGACAAAAAGGGGATGCGGATGTCTCCCTTTTTTCCATCGCTTTTAACCGTAATTTTCGTGCCAAAGTGTGACGACAGCCTCGATTGCAATTGTTGAATTTCTTTTTGGGCTTCTTGCGGTTTGGGTTCCGTAATCGCTTTTGACCCTTGTGTCAATTCACGTGCCATCGACTCCACAGCCCGAACGGAAAGGTCATCGCTTACTATTTTTTTGAAGATAAAAAGTTGTGAGCCTGGATCTTCGATATTGATAATGGCCCGGGCATGGCCCATGGATATCCGATTATCGCGCAAGGCGATTTGAATATCGGGCGGAAGTTTTAGCAGCCTCAAATAATTGGTTACCGTGGTCCTGTTTTTGCCCACGCGCTCGCCCAACTCCTCTTGCTTTAAGTTGCATTCGGAGATCAAGCGCTGATAGCTCAACGAAATTTCAATAGGATTTAAATTTTCCCGCTGGATGTTTTCGATCAGTGCCATTTCCAGCATTTGCTGATCGTTGGCCGTGCGCACATAGGCGGGCAATGCCTTCAGCCCCGCAATCTTGGAAGCCTGAAAACGTCTTTCACCCGAAATCAGCTGGTACTGACTATCCGAAAGCCTGCGTACGGTGATGGGTTGAATAATACCGTGAACTTGGATGGAATCGGCCAGCTCATTCAAGGCCTGCTGATCGAAATGCTGGCGCGGCTGAAAGGGGTTTGTTTCAATTTGTTCTACCGGTATTTCATTGAGGTTGCCGGCCATGGCCGCAACAGGGGCAGGCGAGGTGATGTCCACTTCCGATCTTTCGTCTTCCGAATCGCTAAGCAGCGCACTCAGCCCACGGCCCAAGGCTTTCTTCTTGCTCATTTGCTGAATCCATTTTTGTTCAACACCTCGTGCGCCAGGTTCAAATAACTGATCGCCCCTTTGCTTTCCGCATCGTGCACTATCACCGGCAAGCCGAAGCTTGGCGATTCACTCAACTTCACATTTCTTGGGATGATCGTTTTGAACGCAATGCTTTTGAAATGGGTGCGCACTTCTTCCACCACCTGATTGCCCAAGGAAGTTCTTGAATCATAAAGCGTCAGCAGTATTCCTTCGATTTCCAATTTTGGATTCAGGCGGGTTTGAATAATTTTTATGGTATTCAAAAGTTTGCCCAACCCTTCCAAGGCAAAGTATTCGCACTGCACCGGAATGATTACCGAGTCGGCTGCGGTCAGCGAGTTGATGGTAATCAACCCGAGCGATGGCGAGCAATCGATCAATATAAAATCGTAATTGTTTTTGATCTTGGCCAAGGCGTTGCGCATCTTTTCTTCGCGGTGCTCAATGTTCACCATCTCTACTTCGGCCCCCACCAAATCGATATGCGAGGGCAGCACATCCAAAAACTTCAATTCATTTTTGATGATGGCATCGTTGGGGTCAACGCCATCCACCATGCACTCGTAAATGCTTTTTTTAATATCTTTTGGGTTCATGCCCAGCCCCGAGGTGGAGTTGGCCTGTGGGTCGGCATCTACCAGCAAGGTCTTGTGTTCCAGCACAGCCAGGCTCGCTGCCAGGTTGATGGCCGATGTAGTTTTGCCCACCCCGCCTTTCTGATTTGCTATCGCAATTATTTTACCCATAGGTTAAGTTGAGATTTGAAGATTTAAAAATCCGGATCAAGTCTTCCTACTACTCAAAACGGTCGGAAGACAACTACTTCGTGAATAGGTCAAGTCATCAACCCAACCGGTATTGAAGAATTTTTTTAAAATCAGTATGCAAAGATAGGTTTATTGCCCAATCGTGGAACACCGTGGAACATGATGTTATCCACGTACCTTCAACAATGGATTGTTGATGAAATGATTTGGTCGATAGGTCGATTAGTCAATTTGCCAATCATTGGTACATTGGCTTATCGTCTGGCTTTGCACAAAATTATGTCGTTGGGAGCACCTGCGATGGATTTGTGTGGTTGCGCGAAGCAATCCCTGTTCGGGGGTCGCTTCGCCCGACCCCCCTTCGCTGAAACTCGCGATGACTTCAAATTATTGGTTTTGCGCAACATCAATTATTGTCTAATCGAGAATTGAATTACTTCTTTGTTTTCTTTCGTGCTTCTTCCCCGGACTTCATTGCTTCTTCGAGCTTGGTCATGAACTTCGATTTTTTGCTGGTGCCACTGGCCACCTTCTTCCGGTTCTCGTCCATGATGGCCTTGATCTTATCTTCATCCACAAACCGCTTGATGATGGCTTGCTGGGCGAAGGTGATCAGGTTAGAAACAAAGTAGTAGAAGTTTAACCCGGCCGAGAAAGAATTCAGCATAAACATAAAAATGATCGGCATCACATAGCCCATGGCTTTCATCGGGCCCTGCACAGCTTGGAGCTGATTGTTTTGCCATTGGAAAATCAACTGGGAGGCGGTCATCAAAAGCAGGAACAAACTGACGTGGCTTCCAAAACCAAACGGAACGATGAAGGGCAAGGTGATGATCGAATCATAAGTGGATAGGTCATCTGCCCAGAGAAAAGGTTGCTGCCTTAAATCGATGGAGTTGGGAAACAAGTAAAACATGGAAATGATGATCGGGAATTGCAATAGCAATGGAATGCAGCCCGCGAATGGGTTCACGCCTACCTGCTTGTACAGCTTCATTTGGTCTTGCTGGGCTTGCGCCATATTATCACCATTTTTTTCTTTGATTGCATCGAGCTCTGGTTTCAACAACCTCATTTTGGCCATGCCCATGTAGGAGGTGTAGGTAAGCGGCATGAGCAGTAGTTTCATGAAGAGCACCAACAAAATAATAATGACACCAAAATTGCTGATAAACTTTTGCAGGAAATTGAATACCGGGATCAACAAAAATTTGTTCACCCAGATCACGGGCGGCCAACCGAGGTAAACGTTGCGCGAAAAGCTTTCCGCGATCGTGGAGGTAATCCGGTAGTCGTTGGGGCCAAAGTAGTAGGCAAATTTGGCTTGGTTGGAGGCGATGGCTTCAGCTGGAATGAAAAGATTTACTTCTGCCTTTTTCACCACCAATGAATCGGCCGGATTAACGGAGCTGGCAATGGAGCCCGACACAAAATTATTTTTGGCCAAGATGGCGCTGAGGAAAAACTTTTGACGGATAGCCACCCATTTCAGTGGTTCGCTGATCGTCCGCGACTCCACATCCGCAGCGGTTTCGCTCAGGCCATCAAATGAGCCTGCACCGGTGTAGTAGTTGATGGTTGTTTTGCTGCGGCTGTCTTTGTTGATGTCTTTTTCCACCAAGGGAATATTGTCCACCCACTCAAAGGCAATATTTTTATCCGTGAACGTTACGCCCTTCGACTCTACTTTGTACCCTACCTGATAGCCCGTTGCCGGAATGGCATAAGTATGTTTTAGATAGGCGTTTTCGGAAAGCCTTGCCACAAAGCTCACTACCGTTGTATCTCCTTTTTTGGAGGTCTCCGGTTGGTAGCGCAAACTGAGCAAATCAATTTTCCGGCCTTGGTAATCGGCAAATAATGAAAATGAATTGTTTCCACCACCGATCAGGTTCAATGGTTGCCGATGGTAGGTCTTGTATTTTTTGAGGTTGACTTCGCTAAAAGTAGCGTGGTTGCTGAAGGTCAGTTTCAGCACATCGTTTTCCACTGTGGTCAGTGATTCTTTTCCCGTAAGGAACGAGGATAGGCTGCCGTATTGTTTGGCCACCAGGCTGTCCACCGTTTGGCCTGGCTTTTTTTGGGAGAGCGTGTCATTTTTAATAGGTAATTCTTGCACCACCCGTTTTGTCTCCGGTGGCACCGGGGGAGGGGAGAAGAAATAAAAGTAGGCACCCAACAAAACTGCAATCAACGTGAGGCCTATGGCCGAGTTCTTGTCCATGTTCTTCTTTTGAAATTTAAGGTTTGATGTTTGAGGATTTTATAGTTGATGTTTGGGGCTTAAGCTTTGATT
>JAYVMP010000188.1:0-4027 GCA_043758895.1 Bacteroidota bacterium | reverse complement strand
TTTAACATTCCTCGTTGTCGCCTTTTTAATTGTGGCTTGTACCAACCCCAAAGCTGAAATCGAAAAAGCCATGAAAAGATATGACCGCCAAACGTTTCTTATGGCAGCCGACTCTTTGACGGACACCTACACACTGCTTGGCGAGCTGGGTGGAAAAGGAATGAAGACTTATGTTGGCCGCGACTCTATCCGCAAATTTTTAAAATCGTTTGACCCTACTTCCATTACATTGATCTCGAATGGGACAAAGGCTCAATCCATTGTTTTTAAGGGAGACACCGCCATCGTTGAAGGAAGCTATGAACAAAAGGCAAAATTGGCGCAAGGCGACACCGGGATTTACACAGGAACATTCCATGCCAAATGGGTATCGGAAAAAGGCAAGTGGCTCATTGCAAAAATGTACACTGAGCCTACGTTGCCCAAGGCCAGTATCAAGTCCATCTTGCTTCGTCAATTAAAAACCACTCATAACCTAAAAGATTGGTTTGTGCCCGCCAACCTTGCGGTGGAAGGGCTTACCCCGAAACAAGCCATGTGGACCGATGGGAGCGGTAATCACTCCGTAGGCCAACTTGCCACTCATCTTATTTTTTGGAACACGCGGTTGCTCAAAAGTTTTAGAGGTGAAACAAATTCAAAATTCAGCGGCAATAATGAGGAGTCGTTTAATTCCTTTGATGAAAAAGGCTGGAACGAAACCGTTACGAGACTCGATGAAGTCTTGTCGGCTTGGGAGAAAGCAATTAAAAGTGCTGATGATAAAAAATTGAACGACTGGTACGAAAACATTGCCAACATGAATACCCACAATGCCTACCATACTGGTCAAATCATTTTCCTGCGAAAATTGCAGGGCAGTTGGAACCCGGAGAAAGGAGTGAAGTAAACTACCCTTCGCGTTCGTTTTTTATCGCCTCCGAATTCATGGCCGGTGTTTGAACTTTGATCATCACGTGAAAAATGAACGTAACCTGTTCATTTTTGTTCACCTGGGTGTTCATTAATATAGCAGAAGTATTGGCTTACCCAAGCCTTTTGCATGAAACATTGGTTTGTAGATTGGTTTATTATTTGCGGAAGACAAATAACCAATACTAATGCAATGTTGTTTACTTAAATCCTTTTCTGACGACCTCACCTCGTCCCTCTACACAAAGGAGGATGTCAGCGGAGCTTAAGGAAACGATATTGAATATTCATTCTTTGAAATGCCCATCAGCAAAGCAGACCCAAAGGAATGATAATCAGGTATGGGCATTCCATATGGCAACTAAAAAACAAATTATTAAAACATGAAAACACTGATCGCCATTTTTCTTTGGTTTATTTTATTGGCACTCTGTTGGCCGCTGGCCTTGGTGCTGGTTTTTTTGCTCCCGCTGGTTTGGCTGCTCCTGCTCCCATTCTGCATCATTGGTTTTACCCTGGAGATTGTTTTCAAATTAATCGGCACCATCCTGATGTTTCCATTCCGGCTGCTTGGTGCACGTTAGCTAAAGGGAAGTCAGATTAAAGCAAGGCTTTATTTTTTTTCTGATTTCATAAACATGTAACCCGTTGTTACATCCAGCATGGCCTTCAAGCCGATGCTAAATCCTCGCTCGTCAATCATGAAATCGGGGGTGTGGTGTGATGGCGCTTTAGCCGGATCAATACCCGATGGCATGGCACCGACAAAGAAAAATAAGCCCGGCACCTTTTGTTGGTAGAAAGCGAAATCTTCTGCACCGGTTACCGCATGAATCTCGATGACGTGACTTTCTCCTGCTGCCTTCTTTAAACTGGGCAACATTTTCGCGGTAAGCACTGGATCGTTGTAGGTGATCGGGGTTTTACGTTCAATGGTAACTTCGGCAGTCGCTCCGGCACTTTCTGCAATTTTGGTGGCCGTCAATTTTATTTTCTCATGGATGATATCCTGCATACCTGCATCGAGGGTACGGATGGTGCCCGCAAAAATGGCTTCTTCAGGAATTATATTTTCGCGGATACCGGCTTGGATTCTGCCCACTGTAATCACCGCTGCTTCTTTGGTCAATTCGGATTGCCGGCTGATGATCGTTTGAAGCCCGCTAATGATCTGGGCACTCACCACAATTGGGTCGATGCTCATCCAGGGGGCCGCTCCATGCGCTTGTTTGCCCTTCACTTTTATGCTAAACCAATCGGAGGCCGCCATCATTCCGGCCGGGCGAAACGCAATATTGCCAACGGGCGTCATTGACTGGATGTGCAAGCCAAAAACAACTTCCACTTTGGGGTTTTCAAGCACGCCTTCCTTCACCATCAAATCGGCACCGCCCTCTTCACCCACGGGAGCTCCTTCTTCAGCCGGTTGAAAAATAAATTTGATTGTTCCTTTCAGTTCATTTTTATCGTTCGAAAGTATTTCGGCAACGGCCATTAAAATCGCAATGTGCGAATCATGGCCGCACGCGTGCATCACACCCGTCTCTTGTCCATTATAGGTTGCTTTTTCTTTGGAGGCAAAGGGCAAGCTGTTTCGTTCCGTTACCGGCAACGCATCGATATCGGCACGGAGCGCAATGACCGGCCCCGGCTTTCCGGTTTCGAGCAAGGCGATCACTCCGGTTTTGGCTATACCTGTTTGAACTTTTAAACCAAGCGCCTTTAGATGGCCTGCAATATAAGCTGCCGTTTTATTTTCTTGGTTGGAGAGTTCAGGATATTGATGGAAGTGCCTGCGCCATTCGATTACCTTCTGTTCCATATCTTTCGCTTGTTGGTCAAGTTTAGACTGAAATTTTGGGTTGACCTGAGCAACGCACCATGTTGCTATGGTTAGCAATGAAAAAGTAAATGCTATTTTCATATTCAGCGTGTTATTTTTTTAAAAGCGAAAGCAATCTTAAGAATGTTTTTGCTCAAGGCAAACTATTTGGCATAAATCTCTTTACCTGTTTTATCCCACTCTTTCCGAATATAAGGTTGATAGTCCTTATCAAACGGTTGTTTGGGATAGGCGATGACTCGCTTGCGCTTTCCGTTTGGGTAATTCTCTATCCAGTCGCCTATTTTTTCATTCCATTGGTATTCCCCTTGCACGGCAACTACTCCATTTTCATGAAGCCTGTAGTAGTATCCATCTTTTTCGTTGTATTCAAGTGGTATCACTTCCTTCAAGTGCTTGCGCTCGTTGGGATCATAATAAGTTACATACGAATCTTTGGGCCAGCCCTTATAAAATTTTGATTTATCCTCCACCAAGTCTTGCTTGTTGTAGCGCATCCATCGGCCATGTTTGGCGCCCTTATAAAAAATGCCTTCTTCCACCACCACCATGCCGCTCAGTTTTTTATAAGGCCCATGAAGCAATACTCCTTTTTTGGGATCAAACGTAGTTGTCTTTCGTATCTCCCTACGCGTGTAGTCATACCAATAGATATCGCGGGCAAAGCCGATGAATTTCTCCTGCCTTTTTTTCAACACATAGAAAAGCTCCCACACGGCTTTGTCGCCAAAACCTTTGCGCGCAAAACCTTTTTTTGTTTTGATCCCGTAGAAGGTTTTGCGTTTCGGCTTTTTCTTTTTGGTGGCCACCGGTTCATCGATCTTCTCATCGAGGGTGAGTAATTTAAAAGGCTTGTCGGTATCGAACGTAAATTGTCCCTCTTGCACGCGCGGTTCATTGCCTTGCTGGGCAAGACTGATGACCGGGATAAAAAGAAAAAGCAAAAGTCTTTTCACGTGTTAACAATTTTTTTAAGTTGCTGCCTGTCGGCAGACAGGGAATGCCTATACTAAATTATCAATCCTTTCGGTCAACCGGGGCAGGATTTCTTAACGGAGAGGGAACGAAAATACTAAAAAAATATTTTGGTGGAGTCAAAGAAAAATCAATCCGGGTATTTCAATTTTCCTTCAATAGAAAACTTTACGGTATCATTCCCCATCATTTTTTGAAATCCATGCACCTGGTATCCAGCTATCACCGGCATCCCGTGCGATTCTTCAAATTCGAGTATCATCTTTCTTGAAGTGGTGTAAATCCAATTTCCATCGG
>JAYVMP010000187.1:0-18311 GCA_043758895.1 Bacteroidota bacterium | reverse complement strand
GTTCCGCTTGGTCAAGAAGCTGTTTTGGAAGCTTCGTTGTTAATGCTTTCATCGCACAATATTTTGAACCCTGCCAATGGCGCACCTATCACCGTTCCTTCCCAGGACATGGTGTTGGGATTATATTATCTCACGAAAGGAAGAAAGGGTGAAATGGGCGAAGGTAAAAAATTCTATTCGGCCGATGAAGTGGTGGTAGCTTACAATGAGGGCAAACTTTCCAAGCATGCAATTATCAAAGTAAAAGCCAATATCAAGGATAAGAAGACGGGAGATGTTTCGAGAAAATTAATTGAAACAGTAACAGGTCGTGTTATCTTCAATCAGGTTGTTCCTGAAGAAGTAGGTTATGTTGATGAGTTGCTCACCAAGAAAAAATTGCAGACAATCATTGCCGATGTATATAAACTGGCTGGCCAGGCCAAGACAGCAAAGTTCCTTGACGATATTAAAGAACTTGGTTTCCAAATGGCTTATCGCGGAGGTCTCTCCATGGGCTTGAGCGATGTGAAAATTCCTGCTGAGAAAAAGAAGTTGGTGGAGGAAGCCCAAAAAGAAGTTGATTCAGTTTGGAACAACTACATGATGGGTTTGATCACCGATAACGAACGGTACAATCAGGTGATTGACATCTGGACCCGTACGAATACGATGCTGACCAACACGCTGATGAAACAGTTAGAAGAAGACCAGCAAGGTTTCAACTCGATCTACATGATGATGCACTCAGGGGCTCGTGGTTCGCGTGAGCAGATCAGGCAGTTGGGCGGAATGCGCGGATTGATGGCGAAGCCTCAGAAAAATTTAGCTGGTTCAGTGGGGGCAATTATTGAAAATCCAATCCTTTCCAACTTCAAAGAAGGATTAGACGTATTGGAGTATTTTATCTCAACACACGGTGCGCGTAAAGGTTTGGCGGATACCGCGCTGAAAACTGCTGATGCCGGTTACTTGACTCGCAGGTTAGTGGATGTTGCGCAAGATTTAGTTATCAACGAAGAAGATTGCGGAACGCTTCGCGGCTTGAACGTGAAGGCATTAAAAGACAATGAAGACATTGTTGAGCCACTGTCAGAACGTATTCTGGGTCGTACTTCCGTTCATGATATTTATGATCCGGTGACGGGGAAATTGATTTGCGTTGCTAATGCAGAGATCACCGATGAGATTGCCAAGCAAATTGATGAAACAGCCATCGAAGAAGTTGAAATTCGTTCTGTGCTTACATGCGAGACCAAATTTGGCGCTTGCGCAAAGTGTTATGGACGTAATCTGGCAAATGGAAAAATGGTGCAGCAAGGTGAAGCTGTTGGGGTAATTGCCGCACAGTCCATTGGCGAACCCGGTACTCAGTTGACATTGCGCACATTCCACGTAGGTGGCACTGCTTCCAACATTGCGGTTGATGCGAACATCAAAGCAAAATTCACCGGAGTAGTTGAGTTTGAAGGGATTCGCACCGTTGATACTACCGATAAAGATGAAAACAAAGTGAAAGTGGTGATGGGTCGCACAGGTGAAATCAGGATTTTGGACGCTGAAAAGCGTGTGCTGATCACTAACAACGTTCCGTATGGCTCATTCCTTCGGGTGAAAGACGGACAGAAAGTGGAGAAGGGCGAAGAGCTTTGCTATTGGGATCCTTACAACGCAGTTATCCTTTCGGAATTTGACGGAGAGATTGGGTACGAGGCCATCATTGAAGGCATCACCTTCAAAGAAGAATCTGATGAGCAAACCGGTCACCGTGAAAAAGTGATTACGGACACGCGTGATAAAACGAAAAACCCTTCTGTTATTGTGAATGGTAAAAGCGACACCAAAGGGTATAATATGCCGGTGGGTGCTCACTTGGCCGTGGATGCCGGAGAGAAAATTAAAGCAGGTCAAGTGCTTGCGAAAATTCCTCGCACCATGGGTAAATCGCGCGATATCACGGGTGGTCTGCCACGTGTAACGGAATTGTTTGAAGCGAGAAACCCCTCTAACCCAGCTGTCGTTTCTGAAATTGATGGTGTGGTTACGTATGGAGGTATCAAACGCGGTAACCGCGAAATCTTCATCGAGTCGAAGGATGGAGTGCAGAAGCGCTACCTCGTGCCGCTGAGCAAGCACATCTTGGTTCAGGATAACGATTTCGTTCGCGCAGGTCAGCCATTATCGGATGGCGCAATTACACCTTCGGATATTTTGTCGATCAAAGGCCCGACCGCAGTACAAGAATACTTGGTGAACGAAATCCAGGAAGTATATCGCTTGCAGGGCGTGAAGATCAATGACAAACACATTGAAGCTATCGTAAGCCAGATGATGCAGAAAGTGGAGATCATCGATTCAGGTGATACTACCTTCTTGCCTGGCGAATACGTGGACAAATTTGAATTCCGCGAAGTGAACGACTTGATCCTCGATAAGAAAATAGTTTTGGATGCAGGCGATTCACAACGATTGAAAGTTGGGCAGCTTATAACTGGTCGTGAATTGCGCGATGAAAATTCTTCACTGCGCAGAAAAGATCAGAAGTTGGTTGAAGTGCGTGATGCGTTATCAGCGGTATCAAGACCAACGTTGCAAGGGATCACTCAGGCATCGTTGAAAACGGAAAGCTGGCTGTCGGCCGCATCGTTCCAGGAAACTACGAAAGTGTTGAGCGAAGCCGCTATCCGCGGAAAAGCAGATCAACTCATGGGTTTGAAAGAGAACGTGATTGTGGGTCACCTGATCCCAGCCGGTACAGGACAACGCGAGTTTGAAAACCTGCTCGTGAACTCGGAAGAAGAATACCAGCAATTGCTGAATGCCCCTGAGCGCAAGGCAAAAGAAAGAGAACTACAAGATTAATTGTCGATGAGTCAATTAGCCAATGATCGATCATTGGCTAATTGACCAATTGACCAATTGAGAATTGACCATGGCAGAAGACAAAAACATCCCCGCACAGAACCAGATCAACATCGAGCTTTCGGAAGAAATAGCAGAAGGTGTTTATTCTAACCTGGCGATGATCGCCCACTCCAACAGCGAGTTTGTGATTGACTTTATCCGGTTGATGCCGGGTGTGCCCAAAGCAAAAGTAAAATCACGGATTGTGATCACACCAGAACATGCCAAGCGTTTGCTCGCTGCGTTAAAAGACAACATCAGTAAATATGAATCCAGCTTCGGCCTCATCAAGCAGACCAATGATTTGCCCACCTTCCCTATGAACTTTGGCGGAACGATGGGGGAGGCGTAAAATCGCTAACGATTATGTAATTCAGGTAGCTAATTCCCTTCAAAAGAATTAGCTATTTTTGTTTATGGCCTTCATAGAAAATTAGTCAGGAATCAATTTGCTAACTTTGAATTATGGAAAAGATTACCCTCACCATTAAAGACAAGAGAAGGAAAGACTTTTTGTTTGAACTACTGAAACAATTGGATTTCATTGAAGTGCAGAAAGTTTTGAAGAAAGGGACCGATGAATATGACTTTTTTGCTTCTGCTGGACTTTGGGAAAATAGAAATATTGATGCCAACCGACTTCGCAATCAAGCATGGAAAGAAGTCATTAGTGCTTTGTGATACAAACGTTATTATCGAGTTTTATAAGAGAAATTTGGAAGTTGTACCAGATGGTTTTATTGCAACTACTGCTCTTGTTGTAGGATATGTGATCGGACAAAGTAGTTTACTAATTGTGGACACTTACATAGTAAAGATTTAACACAACGGACAAGTGTTCGACAATCAATGATTGACCTCAAAGACAAATTGGAAATTGAAAATAATGACGACCGAGAAGCAGCCATAAAACATGAACAAGGAGCTGCCTGTGTTATTGCGGGAGCTGGAACCGGAAAAACAACATCTCTTGTCAATCGTATTACTTTTTTAATAAGAGAAGCTCACATTCCAGCAGATCAAATTTTAATAACGACATTCACAAGAAAAGCGACTGCTGAACTTTATGCAAGGTGTTTTGGGGAATTAGGAGAGGAAGCTCATAAACTTCGGATAACCACAATAGATTCAGCAATCATTGATTTTTCGCAGCAAGCAATTCAACTTGGTTTGCTGCCTTCTTTCAAATTAATTGATGACGCAGGACAGCGTGTTTTACTAATGCATTTTGCATGGGAGGTATTTGGTAAAAAATCCAGAAACTCAAAACGCTTTTGGATTGACACCATTGATAAAGCAGGTATTGCTAAATTATTGGAATTATATGTTTTAGAGAAATTAGCAACTTCAAAAGAAAAATCTTTCATAAAAAAGCGTATTACAGAAAATAGGAACTCTATGAGGGAGAACTTGTATGTAGATATGCCTACACGGAGAGAACTCGAAATAACCATAAAGAAATATATTGATGAGATAAGAAAACGAGGACTCATGGATTATGATATGATAAGTCGAAAGTTCTTGTCTTGCTTAAAAACGAATAAATCATTATTGAAAGCTATTTCTTCGAAATTCAAAAATATTCTAGTTGATGAATTTCAAGATACAAATGCAATACAAGCTGAGATACTTTTACTGTTATCAGGTAAAGAACAAAATATCTGGGTTGTAGGTGATCCTTGTCAGCAAATTTATGAATGGCGTGGAGCTGGTGCTGATAATTTTATCGAGTTCATCAAAACGACTAAGGCAATAAAATATCACTTAACAAACAATTATCGATCAACGCAAACAGTATTAGATGCTGCCTATACTTTTTTAAATGTACGAGTTCCGGAATTAGAAAAAGGAAAATTTCTCACGCATTTAAAATCTATCAGGACTCTATCTAATCAGTCGATTGGGAAAAACTATAGGAAGGATTTGCCTATCTTTTCTGGTGATCTTGACAAGGCCTTCTTTTTCATCGGGCGTCTTTTACATTCTAATTCTGCCTTAAGGCCATGTGATATCGTAATACTATCGCGTGGACTCAGCAAAAAAACTATTGACACAATAGAAGAAAAGGCAAAATTAAATGGATTAAAAATTCAATTTCATTCAAACCGTGCAGACAGAGTAGTTGAAAAAACCATCGGTACTCCTCCTAACTGGGAGGCTGGAAAATCATTAAAGGGTCTATACTCACATTCGGCTATCAAAAAGGAAATTTCTTACGCATTAACTAATCTAGACTTTAGCAGCTTAAGAATGATTAGGTCTTTGGCTGTTGCTGCTGAAACATTGGACAGCACTCTGCTACCTAAGACTTTTACTTTTAATGAAGCTTGGCCAGTTTTTAAAAAAGTACAAGACAGTGAAATTTCCATTTCATCTGCTGTTACTGAAAGAGAAGATGCTATCCAAGTTATGACCATTCATGCTGCAAAAGGGCTTGAGTTTCCCGTTGTATTGCTGATGAAGTTGAGTAAGGAAGGACCCAGATCGTTTCCGAATCCTATCAATAATGAAGAATCAAGGTTGGTATATGTAGGGGTAACGCGAGCAAGAGACTTATGTGTATTAGTTCACACAAATAAGAAACCAAGGGATACATTAAAGGCCTTTGGAAACTCTAAAGCTATCCATCGCGGATCAAAAAAGAACATAGACTATTACTTTGAGAGAAAAGAAGGCAAATCATTACCTCCAATAATCGCAGCTACCCATTTAGAGTTGTACAACCAATGTCCTTTGAAATTTGCAGCCTATCATGAAGGTAGATACTTACCTATGTGGACTGAAGAACAAAGTGTGGGAGCAAGAATACATAAAGCATTAGAATATTACTTATCATCTGATCTTTCGAAAAAAAAGAACTTGATTGACGATTGCTTCAAAAGAGGGTTGGCAGACGGTGATTCTATTGTGAGAAAGCTAAGGCCTGAGAAGATCATAGAAATAAGGAATTCGTTTAAAAACATCACTTACTATTTATCAGATGAGTATAAAAAGGTGATTGCAATTGAACAAAATTATCGTTACGTCCACGGCACTACTGGACAGGTAGAAGGAGTTGTTGATGCAATATTAGAAAGAAATGATGGGGCATTGATTTTAAAGGAATGGAAGACATCCAAACGGTTATTAAAGACAAACAAGGGATACGAACTTCAAGCAAGGTCTGGTGCTTTAGGACTGATCGGACAGAACTCTTATCCTATTAATGAAATTGAAATTGTTCCTCTTTTATCTTCCAATATTGCGGACAACACGATCAGTTTTACATGTGATACTCAATTTATTAATGACAGTAAAAACATTTTAGAGAACATCTTGGTCAATCTCAATAGTAGAAATTATAAAGCTGAGAAAGGTGAGTATTGTCGCTTCTGTGAATTAAAACCAAATTGTCCCGCTTGGCAGAATAAAAAAATGATCGGTAAAAAATAATTGAAGACTTGGGGATAAGACATCGTTTATACACACTCAACCTGAAAGATTTCAGATACATTGATGGAATAAAACTTTACAAAGCAAAGTAAAAGCTCATGACCTTCGACAAAATCTACCAATACAATTTCCCCACCACTATTCGCTTTGGGGCGGGCGCTGTCAACGAGCTCGGAGATTATCTTTTAAAAAATAATTTATCGCAGCCATTGATTGTTACTGATCCCATCGTAGCGCAGCTTGGTTTTTTTAAAACGATTGTCAGCGATCTTCAAAAGAAGAACTTGTCGGTGGAGGTGTTTCACGACATTCACAAAAACCCGGTAAAGTCGGATGTGTATAAAGGCACGGATGCTTTCGATCAAACGAAAAGAGATTCGATTATTGGTATTGGTGGTGGCGCAGCCTTGGATGTTGCGCGCGCCATCGTGTTGCGCGTCAACCATCGTGAAGATCTTTTCAAGTACGATGACTTAATTGGCGGGGATGTTTTTGTAACCAATGATGTTCCTCATTTTATAACTATCCCGACTACGGCAGGAACAGGAAGCGAAGTGGGACGGAGCGCCATCATTGCTGATGATGTAACCCATCAAAAGAAAATTCTTTTTTCTCCGAAGCTGTTAGCAAAAATTATCTTTGCCGATCCGATGCTCACCATGGAGCTTCCGGCTTTCATCACCGCAGCAACTGGTATGGATGCACTTACGCACAACATGGAAGCCTACCTTGCCAAGATGCCGCACCCGTTGTGTGAAGGAATTGCCCTTGAAGGAATTTCGTTGATCAGCCAATCGTTGGCGATTGCGGTAAACAAACCTGATCTCGAATCGCGAAGCAAAATGTTGATTGCTTCCTTGATGGGCGCGGTTGCATTTCAAAAGGGATTGGGCGTGGTCCATTCGTTGGCACATCCGCTTTCGTCCCTGTTGGATACACACCATGGGCTGGCCAATGCGGTGAATATTCCTTACGGGATGGAGTTTAACATCAAAGGATTTGAAGATAAATTCAAACGCATTGCACGAACGTTGGAGTTGAAGGAAGAAACCGGAGAAGCGGTGGTGAAGTATTTATTTGACCTCAACTCCAAAATAAATATCCCGCACAAGCTTAGTGAGATTGGTGTGAAGCAAGAACACATTGAAACACTAGCCGATCTGGCGATTGCTGACTTTGCGCATCCGAACAATCCCAAACCGGTGTCGCGAGGAGACTTCAAGCAACTTTATTTAAAGGCATTGTGAGCAAGAAAGTGGTTATCGGCATCACGGACTGCGAAAAATATCCAAACTATGAGAAATGGATAGCAGCGGAATCTGATGTTGAAATTGTTCATCTTGGTTCTCAGTTTTTGAACCTTGATGAAGTAAAAAAATGTAATGGTATTTTACTTACTGGTGGTGACGACATACACCCTCGATTTTATGGCAACCAAGAAACTCAATATCCACATGCCCCGAAAAATTTCGTAGAAGAACGCGATCAATTTGAGATTCAAGTTTTTAAACGAGCACAAGAAAATAATTTACCGGTTTTAGGAATATGTAGAGGATTACAATTGATTAATTGCGTATTGGGAGGAACATTAAAACAAGATCTTGGCGAATTGAATAAAGTACATAGGCGAATTTTAAAGGATGATAAAGTCCATCCTATTAAAATTGGGCCTGCTACCTTGTTAAAAAGTGTTTCAAAGGTTGACCAAGGAGATGTAAACAGCTCGCATCATCAAGCCATAGATAGACTTGGCGATCGATTAAAAATAAATTGTCAGGCTGATGACGGAATCATTGAAGGGATCGAATCGTCTATTGCTACACTTTTTTTGCTGGCTGTCCAATGGCATCCTGAGCGGATGCTCGATCAAAATAGTCCATTGTCAAATAATCTTAAAAGAGCGTTCCTTGAGAACGCAAGAAAATTCAAGCTATGAAAATTGTAAACCCGGCCACTGAAGAAATTATAATCGAAATTTCGGAAGATGATGAAAAATCAATTTCCAGGAGGTTTACAGAATTAAAATCGGCTCAATTGATTTGGGCTAAAATTCCACTGGGCGATCGGATCAATGTAGTAAAGAAATTTGCGGAATTGGTGAAGGCAAATATCGAATCACTCGCTATGGTTTTAACTTCCGAAGTGGGCAAGCCCTTACAACAATCGCGAAATGAAATCAACGGTGCTTGTGAGCGCATTCAATGGCTCACGGAAAATGCAAGTAACTATTTGGCGGAGGAGACGGTGGTGCAGCAAGCTGGCCTAACTGAGAAAATTGTGTACGAACCGTTGGGTGTGATTGCCAATATTTCGGCTTGGAATTATCCCTATTTGGTTGGAGTGAATGTGTTTGTACCAGCGTTGCTCGCGGGCAATGCGGTAATGTACAAGCCTTCGGAATATTCTTCGCTCACTGGATTGGAAATCGGAAGACTATTGAAGCAGGCAGGCATTCCTTCTTCTGTTTTTCAGGTCGCGATCGGGGCAAGGAGTGTAGGAGAATTATTGCTCAACTTGCCCTTTGATGGTTACTTCTTCACGGGTTCTTACAAAACCGGAAAACACATCTATGAAAAAGTAGCCCCCAGGATGGTGCCTTGCCAATGCGAGCTGGGAGGAAAGGATCCGTTGTATGTGGCCGATGATGTTTCCGATGTTAAAACGGTCGCAACAGGAACAGCTGATGGGGCTTTTTATAATAACGGTCAAAGCTGTTGCGCTGTCGAACGCATTTATGTGCACGAAAAAATTTACGATCAATACATAGATGAGTTTGTGAAAGAGGTGAAGTCGTGGAAGATAGGCAAGCCCACGGATGATGGTGTTTATTTTGGGCCCTTGAGTCGAAAAGAACAAATCATTTTTTTGAAACGGCAAGTGGATGAAGCCGTTCAAAAAGGAGCAAAAATTTTAACGGGAGGTAACCCGATTCCTGGCAAAGGATTTTATTTTGAACCGACTGTGCTGGTAAATGTCGATCACACAATGGACATCATGCGCGAAGAATCATTCGGGCCGGTGATTGGTATTATGAAGGTGAAGAATGATGAAGAGGCTGTTGCTTTAATGAGAGATACTGAATATGGACTGACCGCTTCTGTTTATAGCAACAACCGAACTCGCGCTGAACATATTTTGCAACAAATCAATTCGGGTACAGGTTATTGGAACTGTTGTGACCGCGTGAGCGCAGCCGTGCCGTGGAGTGGAAGAAATCATTCCGGCTTTGGGGCCACCCTTTCTCATGCCGGACTCCGCGCCTTTACAAAACCAAAAGCCTATCATTTGAAAGGGTAGGGTGAGGCACTATAAAATGGTAAAAGTTCAAATTGATGAGCGATCAACTTCAAGGATGATGAGAATTATTTTTTTTGAAGTAGGAGACATGCCCAACCCTCCTTGCTGTCGCGGGCGATTTCGATCAAACTAAATTTGACGGCTTCTTTTTTCAGGTCGTCAATATCCTTTTCGTAAAAGCCGCTTAGTAGCAAAAGGCCACCGATAATAAGTTCATTTGAATAATAGTTCATTTCATCCAACAAAATATTTCGGTTGATGTTGGCCAAGATAATATCAAACTTATTTTCAAATTTTAATTCAAAAATTTTCCCCTGGCGAATTCGAATGTTAGGGCATCCGTTAACCAAAGCATTTTCTTCTCCGTTGGTTACGCTCCACTCGTCAATGTCAAATGCTTCGATTTGCTTTGCCTCCCGTTTGCTCGCCATGATTGAAAGTATGCCCGTGCCGCAGCCGGCATCCATTACCTGCTTGCCACGATGATCGATCTGCATCTGCTGTTTCAGCATCAAATAGGTGGTTTGGTGATGGCCTGTGCCAAATGACATCTTGGGCGTGATGATAATTTCGTACAGGTATTTTTTTTCGATTTTATGAAATTCCGCCCGCACCAAACATTGGTCATCCACAAAAATGGGTTCTACATTTTTTTCCCACTCTTCGTTCCAGTTTTGCTTCTGGACTTTATCTTCGAAAAGGAGCAAAGGAGTAACGTGGTTATATTTTTCTTTGATCCATTCGATTAGGGTAACGTCAAACTTTTCGCCTTCCGCATAGGCTTCAAATCCTTTTTCAGTTTCCATAAAGGTATCAAATCTCGCTTCGGCTATTTCGGCCATGAGGATTTCTGAAAAGGCAGGATCACAAACTACCTGAAGACGAGTATGGTACATACGATTTCTATTGGAGGACAAATGTGCCGATTGAAAAGGGATTTATCAAGGAGGCTAACGTCCATTCAGCAAAACACTTTACCTTTGACCGATGCTTTCTATACAAACGTTCACCTTCAATACCTTTTCGGAAAATACCTATGTGGTTTCTGATGAAACAAGCGAGGCTGTGATCATCGACCCGGGTTGTTACTCGCACGATGAGCAAAAAGAATTAAGTGCTTACGTTGGGGGTCATCAACTGAAAATAAAATTTATTCTCAACACCCATTGCCATATTGACCATGTGTTGGGCAATGATTTTGTAAAAGATAAATTCAAAGTGCCTTTGGTCATCCACAAAATTGAGGGCGCGCAATTGAAAGCCGTAAAAAATTATGCACCGCTTTACGGCTTTGACGGGTACCGCGAGGCCGAACCCGATCAGTTTATCGATGAGAATGACTCCATCACGTTTGGCAATACGGAATTGAAAATTCTTTTCCTTCCGGGCCATGCACCCGGCCACATCGGGTTTTATGACGAGAAGGAAAAAAGGATTTTAGCTGGCGATGTATTGTTTGCCCATAGCATAGGCCGCACTGATTTGCCTGGAGGAAATCACGAAACATTAATCCAGAGCATTCAGCAAAAATTATTTGCGTTGCCCGATGACGTTGTTGTTTATCCCGGGCATGGACCAACCACCACCCTGGGAGAAGAAAAAATTTCCAACCCATTCTGCGCATTGAGTTTGTTCAAATGAAGTGGATCAAACATTTACCCAATGCATTGACGCTTGGCAATTTGATTTGTGGATGCTTCGGCATAGTCTTTTGTTTCGAAAACCGTGCCGTGCCGATCGCCTATTTTGTTTGGGCTGCCGGCCTGTTTGATTTCTTCGATGGGTTTGCCGCCCGCTGGTTAAAAGCAACTTCGCCCATTGGCAAAGAACTCGATTCGCTGGCCGATATGGTCAGCTTCGGTTTATTGCCTTCTCTGCTAATGTACAAAATGATAAGTGCTTCCTCCACGATTCCGTATTTGCCCTACCTGGCCTTTCTCATCTCAGCCTGTTCAGCTTTAAGGCTTGCTATTTTTAATGTTGACGAAACCCAAAGGGATTCATTCAAAGGACTGAACACACCCGCCAACGCCATCTTTATCACATCGCTTCCATTTATTTCAGGTGCCACCGGGTCTTTCATTCAGCACGATTGGGTTTTGGTTTCCATCACCATCATTTTTTCGTTGTTGCTGGTTTCACGCGTTCGTATTTTGGCGTTCAAGTTCAAAGACTTTTCATGGCAACACAATAAACTGAGATTTACTTTTTTGGCCAGTGCCGTATTACTTACAGTAATTTTCCATCAACAGGCTGTGCCATTAATTATACTAATGTATATCGTCTTTTCGTTAGTTGGGAACGCTTTGAAGCGGGAGGGCTGAGGGTTTTACTTTTTCATAGGTGATCACAAAAGGACTTCAAATTATTCTCTACCTGACCATTGCCACGCAGGCATTTGGCCAATCCTCCATTTTGAATTCTGGGAACTGGTACAAATTTTCCGTGACGAACGAAGGGGTTTACAAAATTGATTATTCCTTGCTCCAAAAAGCGGGTATCAACCCGGCTCAAATCAACCCAAAAAACGTAAGGCTTTACACGGGGCAACCGGGCATGCTTCAGCAAGCCAACAGTGTGGCCCGTGTCATTGATCTTCAAGAAATTTCCATCTTGGTGATGGGCGAAGCGGATGGAAAATTTAACCCGGGAGACTACATCCTTTTTTATGCACAGGGTCCTGACACTTATCACTACGATACGAAAAGCAATTTCTTCTCCTACCAGAACAATTTGTACACCGAGAAAAATTTTTACTTCCTCCAGGTTTCTGCGTCTCCAGGGCTTCGGCTTGCACAAAGTGAGAATCTCTCGGGTAGTTTTCCCCGCATCGCCCAATTCGATGACTTTGCCTACTACGAAAAGGATTCGTACAACTTGCTGCATTCGGGCCGCCAATGGTTTGGTGAGCAGTTCGATCAATCACTTTCGTTAACCATCCAGTTCAGCCTTCCGGGCATTGTGCCTAATTCAACCATCAAACTCTCCAGCCATGTGATGGCGCAGTCTATTACAAAGAGTTCGTTCGGCATTTCATTCAACAATACTGCAATGCTCACACAGCCCATTGCGCCCATCCCGAATACCCCTTATGGCGTAGAGGGGATTGTAAGGGTTGATACTATCTCTTTCAATGAATCCACGGTGGCCGCATCGGCACAACCAGCACAACAATTAAAATATCAATTCATCAAAGGCGGGCCAGGCATATCCATTGGCTACCTGGATTATTTGATTTTCAGTATGCAGCGATCACTGGCTTTATATGGAAATCAAACCGTTTTTACTTCCGCTCCCAGCATTGCAAATCCTGTTTCCACCTTTCAAGTGAGTGCGGTTGCTTCCACCAACTTGATTTGGGATGTAACCCAATCGTTCAAGGTAAAAAATCAGATCACCCAACAGAGTGGAAACACATTTACGTTTTCTACTACTACGGATACGTTAAAGAAATTTGTAGTGTTTGAACCGGCAAAAGTTACCGCCCCAAATTTTGAATCAGTCGTTGCCAATCAAAATCTCCATGCAATTTCATCAGCCGATTTGCTTATCGTTACTTATCCTACGCTACTAAGTCAGGCTACTCGGTTAGCCGCTTTTCGTCAAAGCCAAGATCAGCTTCTTCCGATAGTTGCAACTACCGATGCCATCTTCAATGAATACGGTGGCGGTAAGCCGGACCTCACCGCGATTCGCGATTTTATCCGCGATGTGTATAAGAAATCAAATTCCCAGCTAAAATTTGTGTTGCTGTTTGGGCGCGGGTCCTACGATTACAAAAACAGAGTGTTTGAAAATACTAATTTCGTTCCGATCTATGAATCGTATGAATCGTTAGACCCGCTCGCCACTTATTCATCCGATGATTATTTTGGATTCCTTCAGGATAACGAGGGGGCATGGCCTGAAAATCCTGCCGTGAATTATCCGCTTGATATTGGCGTAGGCCGGATACCGGCAAAAAATTTGACCGATGCTACAATCGTTGTGGACAAGCTGATCGACTACCAAACCAACTCCAACCGGTTTGGATCTTGGGCCAATGATTTTCTTTTCGTGGGAGACGATGGTGATTTTAGCATCCATGAAAACCAAGCCGACCAGATGGCCAATACCCTTGAACAAACGGATCCAAAATTCAATGCCAAAAAACTTTTCCTTGGTTCTTACAAGCAGATCACTACACCTATCGGGCCGGCCAGTCCGGATGCTTCAAAAGCATTGGATTTGGCCGTGCGCAACGGAGTGGCTTTAGTAAACTACACAGGTCACGGGTCAGAGCGGGTTTGGACACAACAGCAAATAGTAACACCTGCTTTAGTTCAAAGCTGGAAAAACGGACCTCAATATCCACTCTTTGTTACCGCCACCTGCGAGTTTGGTAGAAATGATGATCCCTCCATTATTTCTTCAGGCGAGCTGGCACTCTTGCAACCCAAAGGGGGTGCCATTGGCCTTGTCACTACGGCAAGGCCAGTGAACTCCAGTACCAATTTTCAGTTGAACCAAGCCTTCTATCAGGGCCTTTTTACAAAAAGCAATGCTGCTTTTCGCAATCTGGGATTCATCCTGCGAGATACCAAAAACAAAAGCTTGAGCGGTGTAGCCAACCGTAATTTCTCGTTGCTTGGCGATCCTTCTATGAAATTGATTTTAGCCAATAACCAAGTGGTGGTGGATCAAGTCAAAACTCTTTCGGGATCCGATACGCTTAAAGCATTATCGCAAGTTTTGGTCAAAGGCGAAATCCAGAACAACGGGGCAAAACTTACTGGCTTCAACGGAACAGTTGATGTAACACTGTATGACCAAGTTCAAAATTTTGTCACTTTTGCCAACCCGAACAATACTTGGAACCCACCCGCCACTGCCTATAATTTTGTGCAACGTGCAAACCTCTTATTTCAAGGATCTGTTTCGGTAACGCAAGGCATTTTTCAACTGGATTTTATTGTGCCCAACAACCTTGTGGCAAACTATGGTTCTGGAAAATTAAGTTTCTATGCGTACACCACGGATGGCACAACGGCCACGGGTGCAAAAACTAATTTCATGGTGGGCGGAGTAGAGTCATCGCCTCCACCAGACATCACGCCCCCGGTGATCAGGCTTTTTGTTAGCGATACTACATTTGTTAATGACGGCACGGTAAGCCCGAACACACAACTTGTCGCTCTCCTTTCAGACAATAGCGGGATTAACACCGCCTCCATCAACCCTCAAAACGGCATCATCGCTACCCTTGACAATAAGTGGAGCTATGTCGTCAACGATTATTTTGTTGCCGCAAGAAATAATTTTGCAAAAGGCACTGTCATTTATCCGTTGGACACGCTAAAAAAAGGAAACCATCAGCTTTCGCTAACCGCATCGGATACCTACAATAACCGGTCGACTGTGTCGATTAATTTTGTGGTGGCCGGGTCAGGGATTAGTGTGAACCATTTTATTAATTACCCCAATCCATTTTATGCGGATCGGGAGAGCACCACCTTTCAATTTACCAATTCAAGGGCTGGAGAAGACTTGGAGGCAACCCTTATCATCTATGACCTTACCGGCCGGCCAATAGCAAACATCGGTTACTCTATCCCCTCCAGCAGTTATCAAGTAGATTTAGGAACGTGGAATGGAGAAAATACGGATGGAATAAAATTTAGTCCTGGTCTATACGTTGCAAGGTTATTTGTTCGTTCCCTTGCCGATGGTTCACAAAATGAGCAGTCAACCAAGCTAATTATTTTGAATTGATTACCTTTAAAGCCTGGAATTTACCTATGAAGAAATATCTATTTAGTTGGCTGCTTTCAGGCTATGCGGTTTCCGCGTATTGCCAAATTAATACGGGTAAGATTGTAGGACAAGACTCCTCCAACCGGGTTATTACTACCGCGGTTCCTTTTCTGACAATTACCCCCGATTCCCGCGCAGCGGGGATGGGCGATGCCGGTGTAGCCACTTCGGCAGATGCTAATTCAAGCTATTGGAATCCCGGGAAACTTGTTTTCATCGACAAAGGAGGCTTTGGGTTTTCTACTTCCTACACTCCGTGGCTCGCCAGGATTATCAACGATATGAAGCTAATGTATTTGACCGGCTTTTACCGGATAGATCGAAATCAAGTAGTATCGGGCTCACTGAAATATTTTGATATGGGATCTATCAACTTTAGAGATGGGAACAATGTGGATCTTGGCCGCTACAACCCACGGGAATATGCGGTGGACGTAACGTACTCGCGAAGGCTTACAGAAAATTTTGGCATTGGAGGGTCAGTGCGCTACGTCCGGTCAAACCTAACAGGTGCCTTTTCAAGCACTACCGATGCAAGGGCAGGAAGTTCGGTGGCTGTTGACCTTGGTGCGATGTACACCAAGCAATTCCAAACCCATAATTCTACGCTATCACTCGGTGGTTCAATAACCAACCTCGGCTCCAAAATGACCTACACCAGCGCAGCCAACAAAGACTTTATCCCTACCAGCATTCGCCTTGGCGGAGCTTACAAAACAGAGCTTGATCCCTTGAACAGCCTCACCTTTGCGTTGGACTTTAATAAACTGATGGTGCCAACCACCGCACCAGGAAGTAGGGCAAAACCAATGCTTAATGGTGTTTTAGGTTCCTTCTCTGACACTAATTTTGCAGAAGAAATTCGGGAGATCAGTATTTCTTCAGGAATGGAATATTGGTACAACAATTTTTTTGCTGCCCGTTTAGGCTATCATTACGAAGCGAAGGATAAAGGAAACCGGAAATACCTGACAGCCGGCATGGGCCTTCGCTATGAAAGCCCAACAAACAAGGACATCTTTGGCTTAGATATGGCTTACATGATCCCTACTACCATCGGTCAAAGTGCACTGGCCGAAACAATCCGGTTTACTTTGTTTTATATCCTTCCGGTAAAAACGGTTAAGCAAACTGAAACAACTACTGAAGACTGAGTTAATGTTAGATCGTTCTTTTGCTCCGGCCTTCTCAAAAAAATTTTCCTTTGAACTGCCCCAACCGCAGGTTTTCCCTTTACGGGGTGGCCTTGATCTTGTTTTTATTCCCGGGCTGCAACAAGAAATAGTTAAGATAGAGGTTATTTTCAAGGCCGGGAAATGGCACGAACCGATTCCGGGCTTATCACACTTTACTGCTACCATGATTGATAAGGGCACGGCTGCCAAATCTTCGAAGGAAATAGCCGGAGTCTTCGATTTCTATGGTGCGCAACTGGAAATTTCAGCGGGTTATGATTTTACGTCCGTCTCACTCTATGGGTTGAGCAAACACCTTCCGGAAATATTCCCTGTTTTTTGGGAGTTGATGAATTCACCCTCGTTTCCCGAAGATGAATTGGACCTCCAAAAGGAAATTTTCATCCAAAATCTCTTGGTCAACTCTGAAAAAAATAGTTTTGTTGCATCTAAGCTGCTCCGTAAAAATATTTTTGGGCAAATGCACCCTTATGGAAGAGCCACGGAAGAAAACGATGTTCGCCAACTGACCAAGGAAGACCTAAAAGTTTTTTTTAAGAATAATTTCCACCCTGTTGAAATTTATTTGGTAGGCAACCTCACGCCACAAAAAATAGAATGGTTGACCCAACAATTTAATTCGATTATCCCGCAGAATATCGAAGAAAAGAATTTTTCCGCACAGCCCGGGCAGCTCCATCAGCAGCTTGCCAAGACGGGGAGTGTTCAAAGTTCTATTCGGTGGGGCAAGCAGGTAATCAACCGCCTTCATCCGGATTATTTTTCGTTGTTGCTGGTAAACCACCTGCTCGGTGGCTACTTTGGCTCACGGCTGATGAAAAGCATCCGGGAAGAAAAAGGGCTTACTTATGGGATTTATTCTTCCATTCATCCATTTAAAAATGACTGCATGGTTTCCATTGGGGCCGATGTGAACAACGACAAGGCAGGACTCGCCAAAGAAGAAATAAAAAAGGAAATAAAAAGGCTGAAAGAAATCCCGGTTGCCGAAACAGAACTTGCCATTGCCAAAAATCACTTTTTGGGAAGCCTTCAATTAGAGGTTGCAAATCCGTTTGCCGTATTGGAAAAAACTAAAAGTATCCGTTTGAATAAGCTGGGCAATACGTATTACCAAGATCTTTTTTCGAAGATAGAATCTTCACACCCCGAAGATATCTTGTTAACAGCCAAAAAGTATTTTGAGCCCGATTCGTTTCAGGAAGTTTCGGTTGGATAATTGTCATAGCAAAGCCTGTAGCTTAAAGCGCATCACAGGATGGTACTAAAACAATAAAATTTACAGTAAAAAAACAATCACAGTAAATCACCCTTAGAGAACGTGAGGCAAGACTACTCACCCGAAGCGGAAGAAAGTCCCGCTCTCAATTTAATCACGATCTTAAAGAAGACAACATGGAAAAGCACAACAGACAGCAAACACACATGAAACATAGCCCTCAAATTTAATTTGATACACAAAGGAAGAAAGGTTGGGCAAACCCACACGAGCAGACAAGATACAATCAATGCGGATGTAAGTTTTGTTATGTTCTGATCCCTGTGGCAGACCTTAGGAAAAAACTATTTTAGCGGTCAACGAAAATGAATACTTAAACTTATATTGCGCGCCATTAGTGGCCAGTTAAAAATGAAATGATTTGTTTTTCAAGTAGTAACCAACAAAATTGTCAAATGTGAATCTCAAATCGTCACCATTCAAAAATTCAT
>JAYVMP010000186.1:0-30406 GCA_043758895.1 Bacteroidota bacterium | reverse complement strand
AACAAATGATTTATATTTCTCTTCGGCCTGTTCAAATTTTCGCAGTTGGTTCAGCGTAAGTATTTCCAATAAATCGAGGGCCGGCTGAGTTATCCCCGGCAAGTAATAATGAAGCTCTTGGATTTTGTTTAGCGCCAGGTCGTGCTTGCCCGCCAAAAATGCATTCAATATCGATTCATAATAGAGTTTGAATTTCAAGCTGTCATCACCCACAAAAAAATCAGCTCGCTGCAACGTGTTGTATGCGTCTTCGTAGTTGCCTTCGGCTTTTAAGCAATAGGATTTTTTCAAAATCAAAAGGTGGGATGCGCTATGACCATTGAACAGTAGCCGTTCGTAGGCCACCCTGGCCGGCAAATACTCACCCACCGCAAAAAGGCTGTCGGCCTTGCTTGCTTCTTGCGCCCTAATGAAAAATGGTGCGCAGAGGAATGTGCATATCAAATAATACCTGATTGTTGATGGTTTCATTGAACTGATCCCTTTTTATTTTTACCGAGAACGCACTTCCCCAAATTTGACCAATGTATAAAGAAGTGAACAGTGTTCCATAAGCAATAAACCGAAAGCTGGAGGGGCCATCTTTATGGTATCCTTCCCATGCCTGCAAACCCAAAACAGCCGAAATAAGTAGCGTGTACATGCCCTGCCCTTTGTTGCCGGCATAAAATTTTCCCGCACCGGGCAAAATAGCGGAAAGTGTTGCTGCCACAAAAGGTGATTTTTTAGGCTGATGGATAATCAGCTCGTGGTGCGCCCGCATGTTCTTCTCTTGAAGGTCAATGGAATAGTTAGCAGGAGCAAAAAGTTGGGAAAGGGAATCAAATTGTTTAAAATCCCTTTGTAGAAGTGAAACACCGGCCAACTCCAAATTGCGAAGTTGCAGCTCTGCACTATCAACCGGAAAATAATTACGTAGTTGTTGCTGCGCTACGGCATACGATTTTAAATACGCATTATTGAACGAGCTAAAAAAAACAGCTTCAGATTTCAATCGGTGCTGCGTGTTGGAAACCGAATCAAAGTTTTCAATGGACTTTTTAAGGTTTTGCTGGTTGTAGTAGATGTTGCCGAGAAAAAAATGGATACTGTCCTGCTGTACCTCCGATGCAAGCCCGAACTTTTTTAAGTTCTTAAGGACATAGATCGATTCATCGTAATTTTTTTTCGTCAGGAGGTATTTGGCAAAAGTCAACTCCTGCGAAACGGATTGTCCTTGTAAGTAGGAGCTACAACAAATGAATAACGTTAATAAGATAAGCCGAGTTAAGGGCATTGATCAATGGAAATGAAAGTCGGCAGTCGTTTCAATGATTTTTCCCTTAGCATTTAAACGGACCGGGTAGGTTTCCATCATGCTGATTTTTGTGCATCGGCTTACCCGATCGAAGGTGAGAAAATAGCCTTTAAAAAATCCATAGTCTTTGACCAATGCTTTGCTGAACCGCGAGCAGGTTAGGTCGAAGGCGCAGTCCGTTGCCAGTTGTTCACTAATGGCGCGTTGGTAAATTTTAATGCCGAGAAGGTAGCCCAGTGTAAGCGGGTTTCGGGTGCGGTTCCTATTTTGATCGGCCTGTTCTTTCGGCCTTGCCTGCTCCTGTAGAAGCGATAAATCCCCAGCTACCGACTGCGCTTGAACGGCACAAGACACAAGCACTGACAAGACTATGAGGGTAAGCAGCTTCATCATTGAGTTACTTTAGCATTGACCGGAATCTTGAAGTTCAAGTATTGATCGTCCACTTTTTCATCCGATTTAAAATTGGAATAGACTGTTTTTGAAATAACGGAATCCGTTGCGTTCACATAAGAAATTTGTGTGACCGATGTGGGGAAATGCAGGCCGGCTACCATTTCGTACTCATAAAAGTAAACTTTATTGATGGCTTTCCCCTTCTTATCAAAATATCCCAAAAACACGGGATTGTTTTTATGGTGGGCAACTTCCACTTTCAAAATATTGGTGGAAAGCTGCATCGGTGGCGACCAGACTGTAATTTTTAAACCCTCCTGAAATTTTGTTTCTTTCACCGTGAAGCCCATCTTCGAAAGACCCAAATCACCGCGGTTGGCTTCCAGAAAATAAAAGAGTTGATTCGTTTCGGTGCTCATCATGTAATTCTGCTTTTGAGCAACCGTGTTTTTCAGGAAATCATAGATCATGAACTCGCCTTTGGTGTTGTTGGTGACCAGCAATTCCTGGGGCTCGCTATAATGACAAGCCATTTTCCCTTCCGAAGTGTAATAAACGGAACCTTTCAGCGTACTCAACATGCCCTTTCGGGTCGAACGGGTGAGCATGTCCATCGACACCTTTTGATAAACGTATTGATCGGGGAACCAGGATAAGATAATAAAATGAATGAAGAGATGATGGAGCATAACTGGTATTCAACGATAGGTTTCAAGTTTCAGGCTTCAAGGCATAAGCACACACTGTGACCCGATTTCTATCGGCCTATGCAGATATGACCGATGAAGAGTAATAACCGCAGCCGTTTATGCCAAAAAAACTAATAGGTGATCCCATCTGCCAACACGATCACCTTATTTTTCAAAACTTCAACTACGCCCCCTGAAATTTTCACTTCTTCCGTGCCTTCTTTTGATTTGTAAACTACGGTGCCATTTTTCAATAGCGATACCAGGGGAGCATGGTCGTTCATCACCTGAAAGGAACCATCCGATCCGGGAAACGTGGCGATGGTAACGTCTCCTTCAAATACTTTTTTTTCAGGAGTGATGATTTCTAAATGCATAAAATTTGATTCGGTGATGTAATGATTCGGTGATGTGATGATTCGGTGATTCATTAATTCATCAGCGAATTACCGAATCACCGAATTAATTTTTTTAAGCGTTCGCCTCGGCCATCATCTTCTCACCTTTTGCGATGGCATCTTCAATACTACCCACCAAGTTGAACGCCATTTCAGGCAAGTGGTCAACCTCTCCGTCCATGATCATGTTAAATCCTTTGATGGTGTCTTTGATGTCCACCAACGCGCCTTTCAAACCCGTGAAGGCTTCGGCTACGTGGAAGGGCTGCGACAAGAAACGCTGCACCCGTCTGGCGCGGGTTACCGTCAATTTATCTTCATCGCTCAGTTCATCCATACCCAATATCGCGATGATGTCTTGCAGTTCCTTGTAGCGCTGCAAAGTCAGCTTCACCCGCTGCGCGCAGTCGTAATGTTCTTCACCTACAATGTCGGCACGTAAAATCCGGGATGTCGAATCCAATGGATCCACGGCAGGATAAATTCCCAACTCGGCAATCTTGCGGCTCAATACAGTCGTTGCGTCCAAGTGTGCGAAGGTGGTGGCAGGCGCAGGATCGGTCAGGTCATCGGCAGGAACGTAAACTGCCTGCACGGAAGTGATGGAGCCGTTCTTGGTAGAAGTGATGCGCTCTTGCATCGCACCCATTTCAGAAGCCAAGGTAGGTTGATAACCCACCGCAGAAGGCATACGTCCTAACAGCGCGGATACTTCAGAGCCTGCTTGTGTGAAACGGAAAATATTATCCACGAAGAAAAGAATATCGCGGCCTTTGCCTGTTCCATCGCCATCGCGGAAATATTCGGCAACAGTTAATCCAGACAAGGCCACTCGCGCACGTGCACCGGGGGGTTCATTCATTTGACCAAAAACAAAAGTTGCTTTCGAGTCTTTCAATTTATTGACATCCACTTTCGAAAGGTCCCAGCCCCCGGCATGGAGTGATTTCATGAACTCGGGGCCGTAATCCACAATGCCTGCTTCGATCATCTCGCGCAGCAAATCGTTTCCTTCGCGGGTACGCTCACCAACTCCTGCAAACACAGACAACCCTGCATAAGCTTTCGCAATGTTGTTGATCAATTCTTGGATCAATACGGTTTTACCCACACCGGCACCACCGAACAAACCGATCTTACCGCCTTTTGAATACGGCTCGATCAAGTCGATTACTTTAATTCCTGTGTATAAGATTTCTTGGGAAGTAGAAAGATCTTCATAGCGCGGAGCTGAACGGTGAATGGGAAGCGACTGCTCACCTTTAGGTTGGGCGATGCCGTCAATAGCTTCTCCGATCACATTAAACAAACGTCCTTTAATATCATCCCCGATCGGCATTTTGATGGGCATGCCAGTATCCGTTACTTTCATCCCACGGACCAATCCTTCAGTTCCATCCATCGCAATCGTGCGCACGCGATCCTCGCCCAAGTGCTGTTGGCATTCCAGCACTACACGAGTGCCGTCCCCTTTGGTTACTTCCAGAGAATCAAGGATGTTGGGGAGGTGCGAGTCCAGGTCGTCAAAGGCCACGTCCACCACCGGACCGATTACTTGAGTTATTTTACCGTAGTTCGCCATGAATATGAAAAATTAAGTTAATGCGTTGATTTTTAGTTTTTTGAGGATTGATCCGGTGTCCGAAAAAATCCAGCCGCAAAAGTATGTTTTTCGCGGGTTTGAACAAATCGTGAAGGAGAAATTCGTAAAGTTTTTGACAGGCATAGCTGTCTGTTCCCTTTCCTACTGCTTACTGCCCACGGCCTACCAAATTCATTCTTCTCAGCTTGCTTTCTTACTTTTGCAACATGGGTATCCGTTCCGTTCTCGCCAAACCATTTGCCGCCTACATCGCCAAAGAAACCAAAATCTGGTCATCAAACCCTGAGCAACATCAGCAACAGGTTTTTCAATCGCTGATCCAGGGCGGAGAAAACACGCTCTTCGGAAGGGATCACGGTTTTGCAGAAATCAAATCCTACAATGAATTCAAAAGGCAAGTCCCCATTCGGGATTATGAAGCACTTAAACCTTATGTCGAGAAAGTGCTGCATGGTGAAGAAAATATTTTATGGAAAGGCAAGCCAGAATACTTCGCCAAAACCTCAGGCACCACTTCAGGAACGAAATATATTCCGATCACCAAAGATTCCATTCCCAATCACATCAATGGCGCGCGTAATGCATTATTGAATTATGTACATGAAACCGGCAACGCAAAATTTCTGGATGGCGGGTTGATCTTTTTGTCGGGCAGCCCGGAGCTGACCGAGAAAGCAGGGATAAAAACCGGACGGCTTTCGGGCATCGTCAATCATCACGTGCCAAGTTATTTGCGCAGCAACCAGAAGCCAAGCTATCCAACTAACTGCATCGAAGATTGGGAAGTAAAGCTCGATAAAATAATTGAAGAGACGCTTCATGCCGACATGACATTGATCTCCGGCATTCCACCGTGGGCGCAAATGTATTTCGATCGTATTGTGGCGAAGACGGGAAAGAAAATAAAAGATGTGTTTCCCAATTTTTCCATGTTTGTTTATGGTGGTGTGAACTTTGAACCTTACCGCGCCAAACTTTTTGAAACGATAGGCAAGAAAGTTGATTCCATTGAAACGTATCCCGCCTCCGAAGGATTTATTGCGTACCAGGATTCACAGAAAGAAGAAGGGTTGCTTTTGCTTTTGAATTCAGGAATCTTTTTTGAATTCATTCCAGCCGAAGAATATTTTAATGAAAAGCCAACTCGTTTAACCATTGGTGAAGCTGAACTTGGAAGAAATTATGCACTTATCATAAATAGTAATGCGGGATTATGGGGCTACTCGATTGGCGATACAGTAAAGTTTGTTTCAAAAAATCCGTATCGTATTGTTGTTAGCGGACGGATCAAGCATTTTATTTCTGCATTTGGAGAGCATGTAATAGGCGAAGAAGTCGAGAAAGCGATGAAGTTTGCGTGTCAAAAATTTCCGGAAGTGGACTTAGTTGAATTTACAGTTGCGCCCAATGTAGCCCCGGCAGAAGGGATGCCTCACCATGAATGGTTGATCGAGTTCGGGAATCAACCCACCGATTTAAATGCTTTTGCTTTAGAGTTGGATAACCAATTGCGCCAATTGAATGTTTATTACGATGACTTGATCACCGGAAATATTTTACGAACGCTGAAAATCACTTCCCTGAAGAAAAACGCATTCATCGACTACATGAAATCGCAAGGAAAATTGGGTGGGCAAAACAAAGTGCCAAGGTTGAGTAATGAAAGAAAGATTGCAGAGGAATTGATTAAATTTAAATCATGAAGCCGGAATGGAAAAAATATATGAAACTGCGTAGCGAAGGCCGTGAAATAGAAAATAATTTAGTGGTCGTCTCTAAAACTCAAGTGAGAATAAGAAAATTAGTGAAGTAATTACCCTTGGCAACGCTCCAACGCACGTTACTTATGCGTGCTCGAAGGTTTTCTCGGCTGGTTTTTACTCAGCATTTTTCCGTGGCAATGATTAATCAGGTGCTTTAATATTTTAGCTAAATTTGAGCCGGAAAATTCACATAGCGTATGATAACTGACTCTCAAAAGCAAATCATTTTGGAACACATGATGTCCATCAATCCACTGAAGGTAGCGATCTTTGGTTCGTATGCACGGGGCGAAAACAAAGCGGACAGCGACTTGGATATTTTAATCTATCTCGATTACTCCAAAAAAATTTCGTTGTTGGATATTATTGGGGCTGAACTTGATTTATCAGATGCGCTGGGCATTAAAGTTGATTTAGTTAGTGAACGCTCCCTCCATCCATTTGTCCGTCCGTTTGTGGAAAAGGATATTCAATTCATTTATCAGTGAAAGATCCTAACCTCTACATACTCCATATCCTCAATTCTGTTTCGCGAATTGAGCAATATATCAAGGGTATTTCTGAAAAAGATTTTTACAATAATTTTCTGATACAAGATGCGGTGATCCAAAATATTCAAATAATTGGTGAGGCTTCTAAAAAATTTGAAGAAACTTTCAAGAAAAAGCATTCACATATTCCGTGGCGGCAAATAGGGGCTATGCGGAACAAGGTAGTTCATGAATATTTTGGGATCGATTTGCCAGCGGTGTGGCAAGTCATTAATGTTGATTTAATCACACTAAAAAATCAAATACTTGAGTTGCAGTCAAAGGCGAAGTGACTCACCACTTTTGCTTCCATATTTTACACTAAAAAGCCAATCCACTTTTGGAAACGAAAAAACACATCGCCATCCTCGGCTCCACCGGCTCTATCGGCAAGCAAGCGCTCGAAGTAATCGAAGCACATTCGGATTATTTTGAAGTAGAGGTTCTTTCTGCGCAAAATAATGCGGATCTCTTAATTGATCAAGCGAAGAAATTCAAGCCTAATGCAGTGGTCATCGCCAACGAAGACCATTACGAAAAAGTAAAAGCAGCCCTGATTCCATTGGATATAAAAGTATTTGCGGGCGAAAACGCTTTAGTTTCCATCGCTGAGATGGATTCAATTGATTTGGTGCTGACTGCTTTGGTTGGTTTCTCCGGATTAAAGCCAACGATCAAAGCTATTGAATCAGGAAAAAATATTGCGCTGGCAAATAAGGAGACTTTGGTTGTAGCGGGTGAACTCATTACTAAATTGGCCGCTGAAAAACGCGTGAATATTTTTCCGGTTGACTCTGAGCACTCAGCCATCTTTCAATGTTTAGTTGGAGAATTTCATAATCCAATCGAAAAAATATTTCTCACGGCTTCTGGTGGGCCGTTCCGCGGAAAGAAAGAAGGAGAATTAAAAAATATTAAAAAGGAACAAGCACTCAAGCATCCCAATTGGACGATGGGCGCGAAAGTCACCATCGATTCGGCCACGTTGATGAATAAAGGCCTTGAGGTGATCGAAGCAAAATGGCTCTTTGGATTGAGAGCTGAACAAATCGAAGTAGTAGTTCACCCTCAATCCATCATCCATTCGCTGGTGCAGTTTCAGGATGGCTCCATCAAGGCACAACTCGGCCTGCCCGATATGCGTTTACCGATCCAGTTTGCTATGACTTACCCTGAGCGGTTGACTTCGGATTTTCCACGGTTTGATTTTTCAAAGTATCCCTCACTGACTTTTGAAAAGCCCGATACGGAAACTTTTCGTAATCTTGCGCTTTCGTTCGCAGCACTAAACAAGGCCGGCAACATGCCGTGCGTTCTCAATGCTGCTAACGAAGTGGCTGTGGCTGCATTTTTGAAGGATCAAATTGGTTTTTTGGCGATGGCAGATGTCGTGGAACATTGTATGCAAAAAATGAGTTTTATAAAGTACCCTACTCTTGAAGAGTACGTGCAAACCGATATGGAGACAAGAATTATGGCGATGGAATTGATTCAGTAATTCGTTGATGTGTTGATTAGATTATTGCCGAATCACACACCTCAAGCGCTGAATCACCGAATTAACAAATTAACAAATCAACGAATCAACAAATTAGTTTATGGAAGGAATGATCATGACGGCCCAGCTTCTGTTGAGCCTTTCAATTTTAATAGCCGTTCACGAAGGAGGGCATTTTGTTGCTGCCCGGATGTTTGACATCAAAGTGGAAAAATTTTATCTCTTCTTCGATTTTCTTTTCCCCATGGCCAACGTCCTCAATTTCTCTTTGTTCAAATTCAAAAAAGGCGACACGGAATATGGCATCGGTTGGTTTCCGTTGGGTGGCTATGTAAAAATAGCCGGCATGGTGGATGAGAGCATGGACAAGGAGCAGATGAAGCAACCCGCGCAGCCGTGGGAATTCCGCTCGAAGCCCGCCTGGCAACGGCTCATTGTAATGCTCGGAGGCATCATAGTCAATGTGATTGTGGGGATACTTATTTTTATCGGGCTGGTTTATTTTATTGGCGATCGTTATATCCTGAAAGATTATGTAAACAACCACGGGGGCGTTCAAGCACTTGAACTGGGGCAAAAAATCGGAATCCAGACAGGGGACAAGATTATAAAGATCAACGGAAAGGATTTTGACTATTTTGACGATATCGCAAAAAGCGATGTGTTGCTTTCGCAAAATTCTTCCTACACGGTTTTGCGCGATGGAAAAGAAATCCAGGTTCCGATCCCCGCCAACTTCATCGAGAATTTTGGAAAGAAAGAAGCGATGGCGAATTTCCTTTTGCCCCGAACATCGCCAACTGTTGAAAGTATAATACCAAAGTCAGTAGCCGAGAAAGTGGGATTGAAACAAGGAGATATTTTCATTGAACTTCAACATACTCATATAACCTATATGGATGAAGTTCGATCCATGGTGAAGGACAAGTCATACGATACAATTCAATTTAAAATCAAAAGGGGAAGTGAGGTTCTTTCGTTTAAAGAATACTTCAAGGGACAAAACAGTATTGGTTTCTACCCCATTCGTCAATTGGTAGCCAAGGATGGGGAGAAGACTATAACTTATTCATTTGGGCAATCTGTATTGTTGGGCCCAGGCCGTGCGTTTGATGTGATTGGTGTTCAACTCAAAGCATTCGGTAAAATTTTTAGAAGAGAGATCAGCGTGAAGAACTCATTGTCCGGCCCGATCGGTATGGCAAAAGCCTACGGAGGCACGTGGGATTGGGAACGTTTTTGGAAAATGACAGGCTTGCTCTCCATGGTATTGGCTTTCATGAACCTGTTGCCGATCCCTGCGCTCGATGGGGGCTACGTGATGTTTTTGCTTTATGAAATGATAAGTGGTCGTGAACCTTCCGAGAAGTTTTTCGAGAACGCCATCAAAGTAGGCATGGCCATTTTACTCGCCTTGATGGTTTTTGTTTTTTACAACGACATCGCGAAGTTGATTATAGGAGGGTAATGGAAATGAACCCGCGAATAGCAAAAATTATGACTGGCGTTCTTAAATATTTATACAACTGACCAGGGTTTAATTTTCGGATCAATCGCGATACGTTCAACTTTTCGTTGGTGCAGGCTTGCAAGAATCCCATTTAAATGGCTTTTTTATTTTACAAACCTTTTCAATCGAATCGGCAAATCCAGATGCTGCAATCTTGGCCAGCGCATGATGCGGATGCGTTAATCCTAATCATCTTTTAAGCGCTATGTTTATACGCTTGTTAGAGTTTGCAGAAGGATTCGGATTCCATGTCCACACCACATTATTTTTATAAAGCACTTTGTTTATTCCAAAACCCGAGTTCATCGCTATCGGTTCATACATGAGCGTGTCAATAGTTTTGGAGTTTAAGTGGATAATCGATCCGTTGTACTTTTGACTGTTGATATAATTGACGGAAGGTAGGAATTGAATATAATAAAGCCCTTTATTGTCAGGGCCGCAGAGGTACGTGGTGCAGGAATCCATGCGAGCCGGGGCTTCTATCTGAACGCCATTTTCAATAGTCCGGCTGAGTACCATTATACTATCTTTATTGAAATGCCCTGTAACTGACGGATTTAGAAGATCGGCTCCACTCTGCGTTTTATAATATAGTTGGAGAGAAAAACCTGGGGGCGGGTAGGGAGCAGGCTTCACACAGCCGACTATTATTAAACTCAAAACGTTTAATAATAATCGGCTGTTTGTGGATAAGGAAAAACCAAAATTGAGGAGCTTTTTCATATTTTTTTCTTTTTAGAGAAGCAAATATTTACAGAAACAAAAGTAATGTAAATCTTTATTTCGTTAAATATTTCAATTAATACTTGCGTAACTTAACAGTTACCTATATGTTTGCGTAACCTTAAAGTTACTCATTATGAAAACAGAAATAAAAAACGAGTGGGTTTATGAGCAACCCCCCAACGAAGTTTGGAAATACCTCACCGAGGCGGATTTAATTGCTCTTTGGCTTATGCCGAACAATTTTAAACCCATTCTTGGGCATGAATTTCAGTTTACGGCAAAGCCAATTCCAAGCCTTGACCTGGACGGCATTTTTTATTGCAAAGTGATTGAAATGACTCCTCCTCAAAAATTAATCTATAGTTGGAAGGGTGGTTCAGGTGATGGCATCTTCACACTCGATACCATTGTAGAATGGACTTTGGAAAAGCATGGCCAAGGCACGAAATTATTCTTAACACAATCTGGGTTCAAAGAGACGAACCTGGCCATCTTCAACGCAATGACCAAAGGCTGGCAAACCAATATTCAAAAAATGATTAATCATTTAAACACGTCTCCATCATGACCGCACAAACTTTTGATGCCTTTCAGGTCATTGCCGACCCAAGTCGCAGGCAAATGCTGATGCTGCTTTCAAAGGAGAGCTTGACAATAAACGGACTGGCTGAAAATTTCAACATGAGTCGACCTGCCGTTTCAAAGCACATCAAGATTCTTTATGGTGCAGGATTCATCTCCATCACTGGAATTGGCAGAGAAAGACATTGCATCTTGAAACAAGACGGCTTTAATAAGCTTCAAGATTTCATCAACTACTTTGATAAATTCTGGGAAAGCAAACTCAAAAAATTGGAGACTTTATTAAACAATAAACAAAATCAAACTAATCATTAACAACTAAACAATCATTAATATGAAAAACAATAATTTTCAAAGCAGTATTACTGCAAACATTAGCTCCAGCGAAGCAATCAAAAGAATTAACAATGTGCCAGTGTGGTGGGGAATAAATTTTAGTGGAAATTCAGAAAAAAAACATGACAAGTTTATTGTGAAGATGGGGGGCGATTCCTTTTTCAACTTTACAGTAACAGAATTAATTCCTAATAAAAGAGTGGTCTGGTTAGTTACCGACTGTAATATGCCCTGGTACACAGACAAAAAGGAATGGGCTAACACCAAATTGATTTTTGACCTCTCTGAAAATAAAGGAGAAACCAAACTGAACTTTACACACGAAGGTATTACTCCCGAAGTGGAGTGCTACAAAGACTGTCAACCTGGTTGGACACATTGGATAAAAACAAGTCTGTTTTCCTACTTCACTACGGGCAAAGGTGATTTCAACAAAAATTTTCACAGAACCATTACCGTAAAAGCTTCATCAGAGGAAGCCATGAAAAAAATCAGTCAGGTGAATGGCTGGTGGGCTAAAAATTTCTCGGGCAGTGCGGAAAAATTGAACGATAAATTTACCGTTAACTTTGGCGAAACATTTGCCGATTTTGAAATCACGGAATTAGTTCCGAATAAAAAAGTGGTTTGGAACGTAACCGACTGCAATCTGCATTGGATTAAAGCTAAAAAGGAATGGAACAACACCGAGGTTGTTTTCGAAATTTCATCCGAAAATAACGAGACCAAAATAAATTTCACTCATGTAGGATTAGTCAGAGGTGTAGAATGTTATGACGACTGTGAAGTAGGTTGGAATGGTCATTTTACCAAGAGCCTATTGAAATTTATTAATGAAGGAAAAGGAATGCCTGACTAAAAAGCAAAGTTATTGGGCCAACAAGGGCTTGGCATATTTGATGGATAAAGTTCTAATATGAAAGAATTGCTAAAAATTCTAAAATTAGCTTTGTATCAATACCAGTGCTGAAATACCACAACGATGCCAAGTCTTTATCAATCACTTAAACACATCGTAGCAAAACTCTTTTAAATAGTCGGCCGCTTCATCTTCGCCCGCAGCGAAGGCTTTGCGCAGACAGCGGCACCCTTCATCGGTCTTGTTTAATTCAACAAGAGAAACTCCTTTGTAAAAAAGTGCAGCATGGTTGCCCGGATCAACGCGTAGGGCAAGGTTCAGGTAGCTGAGTGCCAACTCATAATTTTCATCCTCCAAACAAAACGTGCCGGCATATAAATAAGAAGTAGGAAAATTTACATCCAGCACAATGGCTTTGTTGAGACAACCTAAAGCACTGTCGGGTTGCTCAAGGGAGTAATAGACAAAACCAAGATTGGTTTCAACCTCCGCATCGTCCATCAAGGAGGCCACAACCAACAGATCCTTTTTTGCGGATTGGAATTCCCCTTTTTCAGAAAGCAATTTTCCGCGCCAGCGAAGCAATTCGGGGATCGGCCCTCGCAGTTCAATCGCCTTTTGTAAATCCAAAAGTTGATTTTCGGAATCTCCTTTTTGCTGATAGACCAGTGCACGCAAAATCCTTGGCTTGGGGTCTTCAGGAAATTCGGGAATAAACCGGGTTAAGTCAGTCAATGCCTTTTCAAGTTCCTCTGTTCGGTAAAAGCAAATGGCACGTTTGTACAAAACTTTGAAGTCTGCCCTTTCTTTCAGTTTCGATTCGCTGATGATTTTGGAATAAAGTTCTGCGGCCAGAGCGTATTGCTCGTGATTCATTAACGTATCCGCCTCGGTTTCCCATTTGCTCCAACGGGCTTGTTCATCTTGTGCAAAGGCCAGAGAGGCGTAAAACGAGAGTGAAATGAGAAAAGCGTATTTTTTATCTAGAGCCCCTCCCAAAAATATCATCGTCATTGCGAACGAAAGGAAGCTATTCCCAATTGGGAGCTTCAATGGGGGATTGCTTCGATCGTTCCTCCCTCGCAAATGCGTTTGTATTAGTTTTGAGATAGCTTCTATCAATTCTGATCTTAACCAGGAATTGATCGGTAGTTTTTTAGTCCACTTCATTATTCTTCATTCTTTAATCATTATTCAATCATTCAAAAATTGAATGGTTGAATAATGACTGTCGATTTTTGATTGATGAAGTAATAGGCGTTTTAATCTACTTTCAATCCTTAGGCATTGGCTCCCACCGCTTTGTTTCGGTCGCGCTTGCGATCGTTCTCATTCAGGTAGATTTTCCTCAACCTGATCGATTTCGGTGTTACTTCCACGTACTCATCCTCTTGAATGTATTCCAGGGCTTCTTCCAACGAAAACTTGACGGCAGGAGAGATGCGCATTTTTTCATCCGAGCCGGAGGCGCGCATATTGGTGAGCTTTTTAGTTTTGGTCACGTTGATCACCAAATCTCCTGATCGACTGTGTTCGCCAATTACCTGGCCAGCATAAATCGGCTCGCTCGGCTCGATGAAAAATTTTCCGCGGTCCTGCAAGTTGTGCAAGCTGTAGGGAATGGCTTCGCCAACCTCCATACTGATCAACGATCCATTGATCCTTCCGGGGATGTCGCCTTTGTACGGTTGATAATCTTTGAAGCGGTGCGTTACCACCGCCTCGCCAGCAGTAACATTCATCAGGTAGCTTCTCAACCCGATGATCCCACGGGCAGGCATCATGAACTTAAGAATCATGCGATCAGCTTTCGGCTCCATGTTCGTCATTTCTCCCCTGCGCATGGAAACTGTTTCAATAGCTTTGCCGGCAACATTTTCAGGCAAGTCGATGGTCAACTCTTCAATCGGCTCACATTTTACGCCATCGATTTCCTTGATGATAACTTGGGGCTGCCCGATTTGTAGTTCATAGCCTTCCCTGCGCATCGTTTCAATCAACACCGAGAGGTGAAGCACGCCACGGCCAAACACCATAAAGCTATCGGCCGAACCGGTATCGCCAACGCGAAGGGCCAAATTCTTTTCCAATTCTTTATCGAGACGATCTTTGATGTGGCGGGAGGTAACAAATTTTCCTTCTTTGCCATAGAATGGCGAAGTGTTGATGGTGAAGAGCATGCTCATCGTTGGCTCATCAATAGCGATGGATTTCAGGGCCTCCGGGTTATCCACGTCTGCCACGGTATCCCCAATTTCAAAACCTTCAAGCCCCACCAGTGCGCAAATCTCCCCGGCCTTTACTTCTTCCATTTTCTTTTTCTCAAAGCCTTCAAACACATAAATCTCTTTCACACGTGTTTTCACAATCGCCCCGGTCTCGCGTTTCACCAATACAACAAACTGGCCTGTCTTTATAGAACCGCGTTGAATCCTTCCGATAGCCACGCGGCCTATATAAGAAGAGTATTCAAGTGAAGTAATCATTAATTGAGTCGGGCCTTCAGACACTTTTGGTGCAGGAATATGTTCGATAACACCCTCGATCAAGGCATTGATATCAGTCGTGGGTTGTTTCCAGTCCTTACTCATCCAACCTTGTTTTGCCGAGCCGTAGAACGTAGGGAAGTTCAATTGATCTTCGGTGGCGTCCAAGGAGAACATCAATTCAAAAACCTGCTCGTGCACTTCATCAGGCGTACAATTCTTTTTGTCCACTTTATTGATCACCACAATCGGCTTCAATCCAAGCTGCAAAGCCTTTTGCAATACAAATCGGGTTTGAGGCATTGGGCCTTCAAAGGCATCCACCAGCAGCAAGCAGCCATCGGCCATATTGAGCACACGCTCTACTTCACCACCAAAGTCGCTGTGGCCGGGCGTATCGATCACATTGATTTTATAATCCTTATAGCGCACAGAAACGTTCTTGGCGAGAATGGTGATCCCACGCTCCCGCTCAAGGTCATTGCTGTCCATGATCAGTTCACCGGGATGCTCATGGTCCTTGAAAAGGTGACCAGCATGTAAAAGTTTGTCAACCAGGGTAGTTTTTCCGTGGTCAACATGGGCAATAATGGCGATGTTCCTGATCTTGTTAACTTCCATAAATAATGCGGGTACGAGTGAATTTTTAATTTGAGGGCGCAAAGATAATCAGATTTGTGTGATCTGCACCCCAGAAATACGGCCTGACCTGTTTCTTCTGTGGATTTGAATTGCCGTTTCAAGCAATGGCCAACTATTGACTGGCCAAATCACAAGATTTGGTTTCCCACAAATTTTCTATTTTTGCGAAATTATTTAACTTGAATAGCATTAACAATGGTTGATTTATTTGAAAAACTGCGCATGGAAGAAGGCCCTTTGGCCAAGTATTCTCATTTACCTAATGATTATTTTTTCTTTCCTAAATTGGAAGGAGAGATTGGGCCGCGCATGAAATTCAATGGCAAGGAAGTACTGAACTGGAGCTTGAATAACTATTTAGGTTTAGCAAACCATCCTGAAGTGCGCAAGGCAGATGCCGAATCAGCAGCGCAATATGGATTGGCAGCCCCAATGGGCGCGCGAATGATGAGCGGAAATTCCGTTCACCATATTGAACTTGAAAGGCAGTTGGCGGAGTTTGAAAAGAAAGAGGACGTGATGCTTCTCAATTACGGTTATCAAGGCGTGTTGTCGATCATCGATGCCTTGGTGGACCGCAAGGACGTGATCGTTTATGATTCCGAATGTCATGCTTGCATCATCGATGGCGTTCGTTTGCACATGGGCAAGCGTTTTGTCTATCCGCATAACAACATGGAGAACTTGGAGAAGCAACTCCAGCGTGCCACCAAATTGGCGAATGAAACCGGGGGCGGAATATTGGTGATCACCGAGGGCGTATTTGGCATGAGCGGCAACATGGGCGACCTGAAGGGAATTGTAGAACTGAAAAAGAAATATAATTTCCGCTTGTTTGTCGATGATGCCCACGGGTTTGGAACCATGGGCGCCACCGGGGCAGGCGTAGGTGAAGAGCAAGGCGTGCAAGATCAAATTGATTTGTATTTCTCAACATTTGCCAAGTCGATGGCCAGCATTGGTGCATTTGTGGCCGGTGATAAAAAAATATTGAAGTATTTGAGATACACCGTGCGCTCACAGATCTATGCAAAGTCCCTTCCCATGCCTTTGGTTATCGGTGGATTGAAACGGCTTGAGCTTTTAAAGAAACACCCAGAGCTGAGGACAAACCTAAGGAAAGTGATGGCCGCCATCAAGAGCGGGCTAAAGGCAAATGGTTTTGCGATCAATGAAACACAGACACCACCTACACCCGTGCTCTTCAAAGGAGGCGTTGGCGAGGCCGCAAATATGAGTATGGATTTGCGTGAAAACTATGGCATATTCTGCTCGGTAATTATCTACCCGGTGGTGCCAAAAGACGTGATTATGTTCCGGATCATCCCCACAGCGGCCCATACGTTGGCCGATGTGGAAGAGACCATGACTGCCTTTTCTGCCTTAAAAACAAAGCTGGATAGTGGTTTTTACCTCAAGGAAGAGCTCGTTTCTGTTACTAAATTTTAAAATAATGGCTTTTTAGCTTGTTTTTGGAGGTTTTTGTTTAATTTGGCATACGCAAAGAACAAAATCAAAAAACTAAACAGTATAAAAATGAAAAAATTTGAAGAACTGAAAGCCCTGATTGCATCTATTGAAGGCGATGCCGATAAGTTTTATAATAAAGCCAACAGTGCTGCTGGCACCCGCGTGAGGAAAGGAATGCAAGACCTTAAAAACATTGCACAAGCCATCCGCGCAGAGGTTCAAGATTTAAAGAATAAGGAAGCCAAATAAGGCTGATTTTTAAATTCTCAAAGAAGGGTAGCCAATCGTTACCCTTTTTTTATTTGATCATACGCCTGTTCGATTTTCCTCCTCAAACCACGAGATGGCTCAACCAACGGCAATCGCACATGCGGTTTGCAAATTTTCATCAGGCTCAATAAATATTTTACACCGGTTGGATTCCCTTCTTCGTACATAGGCCCGTTCATCTCCAAAAGCTCAAATGTTGCTGTTGCGCCTTTCAAATAATTTCCGGCCTTTGCATACTCCGTTATTTTTTTGAAGCTAATCGGAAACGCATTTGTTAAAACTGAAATCACGCCCACACCACCAATAGAATAAAGTGGAATCGTTAGCAGATCATCTCCTGAAATCAACAGAAAATTTTTTGGTTTGCTTTTCGCGATTTTCATGCACTGCTCCAGGTTGCCTGAGGCTTCTTTAATGCCGAGAATATTTTTGTGCTGCGCGAGCCTCAAAGTAGTTTCAGCCGTGAGGTTAGACGAAGTACGGCCAGGCACATTGTACAAAATCATTGGCACAGGCGAGGCATCGGCTATTTTTTTAAAGTGCAAACGAATGCCTTCTTGAGATGGCTTGCTGTAATAAGGGCTCACGGATAAAATAGCGGAGACTCCCCGAAAGCTAGTGGTCTTAATCTCTTCCAAGACCGATGCCGTGTTGTTGCCCCCGATGCCATAAATGATCGGAAGTTTTTGGGGATTATTTTTCAAAACGAATTGCAAGACTTCCCCTTTTTCTTCTTTGCTCAAGGTTGCCGATTCCCCGGTAGTCCCCATCACCACAAAATAATCGACCCCTTTTCCGGTGTGCGCTAAAAGTTTTTTTAGGGAATCAAAATCAATTGAACCATCGGCATGGAATGGGGTGACCAAAGCCACGCCTGCACCGTGTAGTGATTTACTATTCATGTGTTAATAATTTATTTTTTAATTGCCACATGGAATGCTCATACCGGATTATCATTCCTTTGGGTCTACTTTGCTGATGGGCATTTCATGTGTTAAGTAACGATTGGGTGTATTTTGTCAATGGCGCTTCGCGAAATTAACAATCCACAGTCCCTCATCGCAACTGTTTGGTGTATCTGTACATGGTTTCAATCAGACCTTTATTGGTTCCATTCTGCTCGATCATCAATTCAAAAAATCGACTTTCGCTTTCTGTAAACCGCCCTACCCGGCAGCGTGCTTTGCTCGTTGCCAAAAGATAAAGCGCCATAGGGTTGGGCTCGCGGTCGATGTAGTACAAATAGTCGAAAGGTGCTTCACAAAATTTTTCTACCGGCTCAGAATTTATCTTGCCCCAAAAACTCAACTCGTTGATGGTAAAAAAATCGAACATGAACTCGTAGTTCTCCTTTTTCAACGGCAGATACTCCAATACCTGCACCTGTTTGCCATCTTGCTCAAGTTGATGGATAAAATCCTTGATGTCTGCATGTTTCTGTTTGTCCTCCACGCTGAATAGAATGCCGATATGCGTTGCCTTCTTGTAAGGTAGGCTGGCCCGGATACTTTTGTTTTTTTTCAAAGCAGTGTCGGTGCGAACGCGCAAAAAGTTCATTTTAAACATGGGGCGAAGTTCAAAATTTAAAATTACAAATTCAAAATTAGATGTTCCAAAACTGGAACTTAGGAACTGGACACCTTGAACGTTCAATTTTAAACTTTCACCATTTGTTCGAAATCCTCCTCACTAATAATCTTTACGCCAAGACTTTCTGCCTTCTCGCGCTTGGCCGGCCCCATGTTTTCGCCTGCCAACAGGAAATCCAGCTTCCCGGAAACGGAAGAAAGCACCTTTCCTCCGTGGGCAACGATCACATCTTTGAGTAGGTCGCGCTCGTAATTTTGGAATGTGCCTGAAATGACAAAGGATTTTCCATCCAGGGCATTGCTCACTTTCTCTGGTTCTTTGAATGTACTTTCAAATTGAAGTCCTGCCATTTTCAATCTGGCCACTTCCCGTTGGTTTTCCTTGTCGCGGAAAAAATTGAAAACACTTTGCGCAATCTTCTCCCCAACTTCGGGTGCTTCCATCAGTTGCTCATAAGTGGTCTTGCTGAGGTTGTCGATAGTTTTGAAATGCTTAGCCAATTTTTCGGCAACCGTTTTGCCAACGAAACGGATACCGAGGGCAAACAACACAGACTCATAGGGCACAGATTTGGATGCTGCTATCCCCTCCAAAAGATTTTTTGTGGAGAGTTCTTTAAAGCCTTCCAATCGCAGGATGTCTTCTTTTTTTAAATCGAAAAGATCAGCAGGGGTTTTCACTAATCCCAGATCATACAGGGAAGCGATCGTTTTTTCGCCCAACGAATCAATATCCATTGCCTTTCGCTGGATGAAATGCTCGATGCGTCCTTTGATCTGGGGCGGGCAACCTTTTTCGTTCGGGCAATAATGGTTGGCCTCACCTTCGTGCCGAACTAAATCCGTTCCGCACTCCGGGCATTTAGAAATGTAGTTGAGGAGTATTGATTTTTTGCTTCGCTTGCTCAAATCAACGCTCGTTACCTTCGGGATGATTTCGCCACCTTTCTCCACAAACACGAAATCACCAATGCGCAAATCCAATCTGGCAATCTCGTTGGCGTTGTGTAGCGATGCGCGCTTCACAGTGGTGCCTGCCAATAGCACAGGTTCTAATTCAGCAACAGGAGTCACCGCACCCGTCCTTCCTACTTGGTAAGTGATGCCATTCAGGCGAGTGCTGATACTTTCGGATTTGTATTTGAAGGCAATGGCCCACCGCGGGCTTTTTGCCGTGAAGCCCAGCCGCTCTTGTTGGTCGAGGTTATTTACTTTAATAACAACGCCATCCGTTTCAAGCGGCAGATCATTTCTTTTTTTATCCCAGCTTTCGATGTACTTCAAAACCTCACCGATGTTCCTGCATTTTTTATACGTGGGCGAAACCTGAAATCCCCACGATTCAATCATCTTGATGGACTCTTCATGGGTTTGTACCTTGTTTTCTTCCCCCAATAAATAATATAAGTAGCAATCGAGCTTGCGTTTGGCCACTTCGGCACTGTCTTGCATTTTCAATGTGCCGCTAGCTGTGTTGCGGGCGTTGGCATACGTTTCTTCGCCAATGTCCTCTCGCTCTTTGTTGAGTTGCTGGAATGCTTTTTTTGGAAGGAAAACTTCTCCACGCACTTCAAATTGGGCAGGGACATTCTTGGTTTTGACCTTGAGCGGAAGTGTGCGGATGGTTTTTGCATTGGCGATTACGTCATCGCCCCGCACGCCATCGCCCCGTGTTATGCCCTTGGTGAGCAACCCGTTTTCGTAAATCAGGCTGATGGATACCCCATCAAATTTCAGTTCACAAAAATAGTCGTACGGTTCGCCATCCAACCCTTTCGCCACACGCGCATCAAAATCTTCCAGTTCCTGTGGCGAGTAGGTATTGCCGAGCGAAAGCATGGGATAGTGATGAGCAACAGATGGAAACGCTTTGGTTATGGCACCGCCCACGCGCTGTGTGGGCGAATCAGGAAGCTTCAATTCTGGAAACTCTTTTTCGAGTTGGTTGAGTTGCTCTAACAGTTGATCAAATTCAAAATCAGGAATTTTTGACTTGTTTTTTTGATAATAAAGGTCGTTGTGGTAGTTGACCTGATCGGTTAGGTCTTGTATTTTCTTCTTGGCTTCGTGAGCGTTCATGATGTGTGACGAAAACAACAAGTTATTTGTTCACTACCACTTTAGAAGTAATTGAGTGTGTGGTGTCTTTTACTGTGATAATGTAAATCCCCGCCTGCGTTGATTCGGGCAGATCAAGCGTGTAGGTACCTTGCGTGTCACTAAGAGCCACTTGACTATTAAAAATAATTTTTCCCATTAAGTCAGTGATTGCGATAGTGGCGAATCCCCCATTCCAATTCTGTAATTGAAGGCTTATATTTCCAGAGGTGGGGTTAGGATATATAAATAGTTGGGTTGCCAGTTTATCAAAGGTAACAGCCCGTACTGATGAATAGGCAATAGTTCCATCAAAATCAATTTCCGTCAACCGGTAGTAGGAAGTTCCATCGTAGGGATTGTTGTCTTGCAAAGAATAGTTTTGGGGTTGGCTGGTTGTGCCTGCTGCTTTCACTTTCCCCACAATTTCAAATTCCTTTCCATCTTTTGAACGATGCACTTCAAAATAATCCGCGTTTAATTCATTTGATGTCGCCCATGAAACTTCAACAGCACCACCTTTTTGACCAACATCAAACCGAGTGATTTGTATTGGAAGTGGAGTTGATAAGCTTACGCTTCCAATAGTGAAAAAAGTTCCGTTTGCCAAGGCAACATTCGTTACTGTGAAAATACTTCCCGAAAGTGTTCCGGTCAACGAGGTTGCCCCGGCATTGAATATACCATCGGCATCGACCAGCAGCCGAAGGTCTGCTTGCGCTTTTGCACCCGGTACTGTGGATAAATCTATATTCACAGTTACAGGCCCTGTACCATTGATGTTGGAAACCCTCCATACTCGGCTAAGCCGCACTAAAACCGGAGATTGGACATCCGAATAGTTTGGTGCGGTGACACTGCCATTGTTGCTGCCCCAAACCAAAAAGGTGAGATCGGTGGGTAATGAGCCAATTTGCAGGTTTACCATTGATCCTGCATTAACACTTTGGCTATTCAACTGAACCAACGAAGAGATATCATCACGACCAATTCCGCCCACATCAGAACTAAAACCACTATAGGTTGTTGACGAAGGGAAAATTACGGTTCCGTTTGAAGCAAGATAATCTGTGGCGGTGGCCTGACTTAACGTTACCCCATATTTTATGGCGAGGTAGGAATTGACCCTGGTACGTTCAACGGTGGACAAATTTCTTGTAAATAGGATAAACTCGGGAAGGTCACCTACCAAACCAACATTGGTGGTTGCATGGTTGCCTAAGCGAAGGCTCGGCAAAGTCATCGGTCCATCGGCATCTGCCAAGGTATTTTCAATTGCCCCATTGTAGCCTATGCCATATTGTACATTATAATTCCGATAAAAATTCACCAATTGCGGTATGGCCGTGGCGATAGAAGAATTGGTAATGACCCCACCCAATCCCCCGGCTGCGTCATTTCTTTTTTGGTATCCAAACTTTGTCCCACTTGCTTTAAAAGAATAGAGTGCGTTTGTTCCCGAAGTTCGGTCGATGAAGTAAGTTCCGTTACCATCGTTGACGGTGCCCGTTGAATTAGTTGAAGTCGGAGAGATCGCAACAAAGGTTTCCAGGCTACTCGATGAAGATATGGCAATAGCACCCATATCGAGGCTTGGATAATTTGCTCCGGCCACGGGAAACCTAATGACAGGATTGTTATTTGCTGAACCCATAATAAATGTAGGCCTGTTTCCAGAAGTTGCTTGCGAGACATTATAGGTGGAGGAGCCTTGGTAATCATTCCATTGCTGCACGGTTTGCCCATTGATAGCCAAAGTGGTGCCCGCATTGACATACGCACCTTGATCGGCCCGCAGCCAAACGATCGGAGGGCTCACACCGCCCGGACCTGGAATATAATCGGTGGCTAATGAAAAATAAGTTCCATCCGTGATGGTGATGCCAGTAAAACTGACCACGTTGCCGACAATAGAACGGGTAGCCGTTGATACCGATGCCGTGCTTAGGTCGGATGAGGAATTAGTGAGCAGTGCAAAGCGGCTGGCAATGGATAAACTTATTCCCAACCCCGTCAAATCAAAACTTAATGTCGTTGTTCCCACACTACCGGTTACTTTAGCTCGCCATACCCGGCTTAAGCGGTTAATGTAAGGCGCGGGTACATTGGATGAGTTGGTGATCGTTGGAGAGTCATCGCCCCACACAAAAAAATTGCCATTGCTCAATGCGGAAGGGCTCGATACAGAAAGTACACTCAAACTATTTTGACTCTGGGATGCTGATTGGGTAAGTGCTGATCCATTGTCTTGTCCGATGCCTGCAATATTGTTGTTGTAAGCAGCGTACGTAGTAGTGGCGGGATAGATTATCGTGCCTAAAGAAGACAAGTAATCTTTTCCACCTCCAGATTGATCGAGGGTAACTCCATATTTTATAGCGAGGTAAGATTCAATTTGCTGCCGTTGGGTAGTAGTTGGAAAAGTGTTGTAAACAACCACCTCTGCAAGGTCACCGTTGAGGCCACCATTGATTGTGCTTTGGTGCCTTCCGATTCGGATGGTAGGGCCGGTTAAATTTTTGCTGTCATCGCCACTGGTCCCATCACTTTTTCCATTGATATAAAGTCCATACCCTGATCCAAATTGCCGATAATAATCCGTGATGAAAAAAAGGGATGAACCGGCAGAGGTAGTTGAAACCGGGCCGCCAAGGCCAGTATTGTCATCATTTCTTTTTTGCAAGTAAAATTTGTCGGTATTTACAATTTTGAAACTGGTAAGGTTTTGAGTATTAGTAGTCCGGTCCATCAAGTAGGTACCCACCCCATCCCCGGTGCCTCCGGCTGTGAAAGAGGATTGCCTGAATACCAAAAAGAAAATCCAGCTATTGGTGGGGTTGATACCAGGGGCAGCCAAGGCGTCAAGGTATTGATTTGATGAAAACCGGAGGGCAGGATACCCGTTGATGATGGAGTTGTTAAACACAGGCTTATTTGCCGAGGCAGCTTGTTGCGCATTATTCACCATCGTGGATTGGTCATTCCATTGTTGAACGGGCGTTCCATTTACGGTAGCTGCTGTAGTCCCATTATCGCTGAAAACCCCGGCATCGGCCTTTAACCACCATTGCAAATTACCTGAGATTCCGCCCGGTGATTGGCCGTAAACCTGGGCTACGATGAAGAAAAATAGCAAAACAAGAATCGGGTAATAGTTTCTCATAGTTACGCACTTGGCATAAAGGTATTGAAATAAAGTTTTTGATAAAACAGGGGTGGGCGGACTCAGCTATTGATAAAATGAACCGTTTGACAAGCAACTAACCCAGCCGTTTCCGTACGCAACCGATTTGACCCCAGGCTCACTTTCTCAAAACCATGTTGAATTGCCAGTTCTAATTCTTCATTCGAAAAATCCCCTTCTGGCCCGATGAGAATCAAATATTTTTTTTGCGGTTGTGCAACAGCATGAAGATGTTTGGGATTTGTGGCATCCACATAGGCAATCAATTTTTGATCGGCCCGGGCAGATAGGATTTCGTTAAATGGCGTAATTGAATTGATTTTTGGCAACCAAGCCTGTTGTGATTGCTTTATTGCACTGATGGTGATTTTTTCGATCCGATCAAGATTGATGGTTTTGCGTTCAGAGTTTTTGCATCCGATAAAAGTGATTTCATCAACTCCAACCTCTGTGGCTTTCTCCACAAACCATTCGGTGCGGTCGGCATTCTTAGTGGGCGCAATGGCAAGATGGACTTGGAAATTTCTTTTCGAGAAAAATGTTTTCTCTGCAATTTCAAACCAGCACTTTTTTGGATCAGCTAGTGAAATCTTAGCCAAGTAAAAATGCCCTTTGCCATCGGTGATCTCGATCGCCTCGCCTGGCTTCATCCTCAATACCCGCACCACATGACGCGATTCTTCGGTACCCAGGTGAAGTATGCCATCGGTGATCCCAGGTTGGTAAAACAAATTCAATCAGGCAAGTTCTTTTTTTAACCGATCAACAAGGGCAACATATTCTTGCCTGGCGGACTCTTTGGCGGTGCCTTTCTTTTCCGACCACGCCTCAAATTTTGCAATGGCTTTGAAATCAAAACCTCCTGGCCGTTCCCCGCTCACATCGCCATCGGTAGCCTGTTTAAAGAGCGCGTAAAGTCGCAGCAAGTCTTCATTGGAAGGCCGTGAGGGCAATTCTTTGGATTGGGCTACGGCTGTGCTGAAATCATCAGTGAGTGCCATGTTTTATTTAAAGTTTTGTGCTGCGAGCTACAAGTCTCGAGGATTTCCCGCAGGCTCGCAACTCATTGCATTTATCTTTTCCCAATAGGCACATAAGGTCTCAAATTCTGCCCTGTATAAATTTGCCTTGGCCTGCCAATCGGTTCTTTGTTTTCACGGAGTTCTTTCCATTGGGCAATCCAGCCTGGCAAGCGGCCCATAGCAAACATCACGGTGAACATGTCCACCGGGATACCAAGTGCACGATAAATGATACCCGAATAGAAATCCACGTTCGGATATAGTTTGCGCTCAATAAAGTAGGGGTCGCGCAAGGCAACTTCCTCCAGCTTCAAGGCAATGTCAAGCACAGGGTCTTTCACACCGAGTTTGGTAAGCACATCATCGGCCGCTTTTTTGATGATCTTGGCGCGGGGGTCAAAGTTTTTATAAACCCGGTGACCAAAACCCATCAGCCGGAAACCGCTGTTTTTATCTTTTGCTTTGTTGATCCATTTTTCTGTATCGCCCCCATCATTTTTAATTTGCTCCAACATGACAATCACTTCTTGGTTGGCGCCACCGTGCAATGGACCCCACAAGGCGTTGATCCCTGCCGAGATGGAAGAATAGATGCTTGCTTTGGATGAACCCACAATACGAACCGTGGAGGTTGAACAATTTTGTTCGTGGTCGGCATGAAGGATCAACAGCTTGTCGAGCGCATCAGCAACAACCGGGTCAACTTCATATTGCTCGGCAGGTAGCCCATACATCATTTTCAAAAAGCGGGAGCAATAGTCTAATGTATTGTCGGGATAATTGACGGGATGCCCTACTGCATTTTTGTAAGCCCATGCGGCAAAGGTCGGCATCTTCGCCAAGGAACGCACTATGCTTAAATAAACTCCTTCTGCCGATCGGTTTGGGTCTAATGATTCCGGATAAAAAGCCGTTTGTGCGCAGAACATGGAAGCCAAAACACCCATTGGGTGGGAAGAAGACGGGAACCCATCCAAAATCTTTCGCGTATCCTCGTGCACCATGGTGTGCATCTTGATGTCATCGGTGAATTTCTTTTGCTGCTCGTCCGTTGGCAGCTCTCCAAAGATCAATAAATAGGCGACTTCCAAAAATGAAGATTTGGCCGCGAGATCCTCAATGGAATATCCACGGTAGCGAAGGATACCCTTGTCTCCATCCAAAAACGTGATGGCGCTTTTCGTTGCCCCTGTATTTTTGTAGCCAAGGTCAAGGGTGATTATTTTCGCCTCTTCCAGCAGGTTGCTAATGTCAATTGCCATCTCTTTTTCGGTACCTTCAATGATGGGCAGTTTATAAGATTTCCCATCGATAATCAGTTCTGCTGTTTTTGCCATAAAATTTAAATTTTCGTTTTAAAGGTAGAGTGAAGGGTGATAAGAAACAACGGAGTTCGCTATTTTGATTCAAGTTTTTGTGTTCCTTACCGGTAAGAATTTGGTTAATTTTTTAATACGCTCTTAATGTCAAGAAACATTCCGAAGGTATTAGTTATGATAAGTTCTAGTTATTCCCCAAAATCAGCGGCATGCCGTCTTTGCCCGATCCGATCACAATCACTTTGGTGTTTGGCGATTTGGAAAGCTCCAGGGTGGCTTCTATGCCTCTCATTTTTAATAATTTTTCTGACAAGCTGTTGTTGATAATATTATTGGCCCTCGACTCGCCTTCGGCTGCAATCCGCTTGCGTTCGGCTTCGCTTTGTTCCTTGGTCAACCGGAATTGGTAGGCCAGCGATTCCTGCTCTTGCTGCAGTTTGTTTTCAATGGCCTGCTTGATTTGTTCGGGCAATGCAATGGAGCGGATCAACACCGCGGTAGCGTTAACATTGTTCAGGTTCAGTATCTTTTCTGTTTCGTTTTTGATGGCACTCTCCACTTCAGCCCGCTTGGTGGAATAGATTTCTTCGGCTGTGTAGCGGCCCATCACCTGACGGACTGTGGAGCGGACTTCGGGGATGACTAGTACATTAACGTAATCTTTGGTGAACTGCTCGTGAATAAAGCCGATTTTGTTGGGAACGGGGAAAAAACGAACCGTAATATCCACGTGAATTGATAGACCGTTTTTGTCAAGCACGTCCATATTTTCATCGGATGACATTTCGTTCACCTTATAAACATAGATATCGTTCCAGGGCGCCTTCATGTGGGTGCCTGGCCCGATTACATTGGTTTTGTCCAGTCCCTTTCCGAATGGATAGAACATGATGGCCCGATCTGTGGCTTCGATGGTAAACCATAAACTGGAGGATAGGGTAAGTACAATGATGAAGGCAACTACGCCTATGATGATGAAAGGAAGTCTGCGATTATTCATAGTTATTGGGTTTATTTAGTTATTGATTTTCTTTTTCTGCTCGGGGCAACCCAAGCAGCTTGTGGTTGAATTTTGGGGCTTGGCCAACCTGACAGCAATAAAAAAAGCGATACATCCTGTATCGCTTTACATTTAGTAATGATTTTCACTACATGCTTCCCGTTGGGTTGTCGTGGGTTGGCATAGGTGCGGGGGTTGGCGCTGGTGAAGGGGTAACCGGCACCACCGTTTTTACCACTGGCATTTTTACCACTGGCTTCTTTTTAGGTGCTGGCTTTTTCTTCGCTACAGGTTTCTTTACAGCTTTTTTTGCTGCCTTTTTAACAATTTTCTTTTTAGCGGCTTTCTTTACGGATTTTTTTGCTTTTCCTTTCTTGGCTGCTTTTTTTGCTTTCTTTGCCATGGTGTAAGAGGGTTTAATTTTTTTTGGAGTTACTGGTTAATGGATTTTTTCAAAATCCTCTGAAATTTAATTAAGAGTTTGTTCGTAACGGCATCAATAGGGAAATTTTTTTTAGTTCGGCCCACAACTTTTGACCAGCTTCTTCAATTTAAAATTCGTTTAAAAAAATAAAAAATGAAGCTCCGATTTTGTTTTTAGTAAAATACTAAATATTTTAGCATTTCAATCAAATGAAAAAACCAACATGAATCCAGACGCAAAAGAAAAACTGAAGGCCCTTCAACTCACTATCGACAAACTCGAAAAAACCTATGGAAAGGGTACCGTAATGAAACTGAGTGATGAAAAGATAATGGACGTTCCTGCCATTTCCACCGGTTCGCTCGGTCTCGACATTGCACTGGGCATTGGAGGCATCCCTCGCGGGCGTGTTACAGAAATTTATGGCCCTGAGTCTTCCGGAAAGACAACGCTCACCATGCACTGCATCGCGCAAGCACAAAAGAAAGGTGGCCTTGCAGCCTTTATTGATGCCGAACATGCTTTTGATAAAACCTATGCCGAAAAATTGGGCATCGATACGGAAAACCTTTTGATCTCGCAGCCCGACAACGGAGAGCAGGCCTTGGAAATCGCTGAGCACCTCATCCGCTCGGGCGCAATAGACATTATCGTGATCGACTCGGTGGCAGCCCTCGTTCCCAAAGCCGAACTCGAAGGCGAGATGGGCGAAAGTAAAATGGGCTTGCAGGCGCGCCTGATGTCGCAGGCGTTGAGAAAGCTGACTGGTACAATTAGCAAAACGGGTTGTGCATGTGTTTTTATCAATCAGCTTCGCGAAAAAATCGGGATTGTGTTTGGAAACCCGGAAACCACCACCGGTGGCAATGCGCTAAAGTTTTATGCCTCTGTCCGCCTTGATATCCGAAGAATTGGGCAGATCAAAGAAGACGCAGATAACATTACAGGAAACCGGGTGAAAGTGAAAGTAGTGAAAAACAAAGTAGCACCTCCATTCAAAGTAGTGGAGTTCGACATTATGTATGGCCGCGGTATTTCTAAATCCGGTGAAATTGTGGACATCGGTGTGGAATTGAACGTGATTCAAAAATCAGGTTCATGGTTTTCGTACAATGGCAATAAGCTGGGCCAAGGGCGCGATGCCGTAAAACAACTCATCGAAGATAATCCAGAACTAATGGATGAATTGGAGAAAAAAATAAAAGAGAAAATGACCTCCGGTGTGGAAGTAAAAAAGGAGGAAGAGTAATTCTGAAAGTTTTAATCCAGAGAAAGCGCCTCCAAGCCCGCAGAGGCTCTTTTTTTTTTAAAATTGGGCTGGCCCCTGCTAACAAAAAATCATTACTTTCGTAGTGAACTCTCTTGGGTGTGAATCTTCATGCCGATTTTGCCTATCCCCAACCAAACCTTAAATTCATTTCTACATGAAAACCTTTCGATTTATTCCCTTCGTGTGCCTATTTTTTGCGGTTCAACACTCTCCCGCGCAAGCCAAGTACGACAAAATGGTGAATGCCGCTGAGGTTGCCTACGAAACAGGCGACTATAAAAAAGCCATTGCCAACCTGGAAAAATTTAAGAAAAAGGCTTTCAAGAAATTAGGTCAGCAAAACCCATACACCCCCACTTATTATTTACTCACGGCCAAATACCTTCTCGCTGCTGGCAAAATTAAGGATTTTGAAACCAGCGTGGAAACCTCTATTTCATCCAGTATTTTAATAAATAAAGAGAACAGCGAGAAGCACGGCAAGCTGCTTGCTGATATTGCGGAATTATACATCTTGAATGGCTCTTACCGCGTGGCCAGGGAGTACTTGGATCGATCAAAAAAAGTTTTGGATGATGGTGCCTTTATGACGGAGACACTTACCGCCCGGTGGAACCTTCTATTGGCCGAGGCCCTCACGGGACAAGGTTACTACATCGAAGCCCTTAGCGTTTTACACAATAATGAAAAATATCTTGCCGGTCGTGCGGTGAAACAAGAAACCTATGTGGACGATAAAGGGAACCTGAAAAGCCGAAGGGTGCCCGATGACGAACTGAAGGCCCGCTTCCAAGAATATGCCCGATGGATGACCGATGTGAGCAATGCCCTTCGTAACCAAGGGAATTTCAATAGCGCAGACTCTGCTTTCACTGCGTCTGCCAGGTGGATCGACAAAAATTTGGGCCGCAGTGATCTTGGCTATGCAAAAAACCAATTCTACCATTCCAGCCTGATGGTGGAAAATGGGTTAGAGTTAGATCGGGATTTCCCAAAAGGAACAGGGTATGATGAAGCGCTCAACAACCTGAGGTCATCACATAAAAACACCCATTACCTCGCAATTTCCATTTATGAAGAATACCTCAAAAGGCTGCTCGCGCAGGGTAGCTCCTCCCGCTATCAAAACGTCAAACTAGAGTTTGAAAAAATGATCAACGGTAATTATAAAGGCAGTGTATATGCAGCCCGGTTAAAAACCGTTGAGTTCGATGCCAAGTTGGACAAGGACAAAACCAAGAACCTGGAAAGCAGTGCCAATAAAGTGTTGCTGGAAACACCTGAGCTTCCGCATAATAATATTACAACCACGCGTGTGCTGGAGTTCCTTTACGGTTTGGCTGTTTATAAAAAGAATTATGCCAATGCCGAGAAATACCTGTTGGATATCATCGGCATCCAAGCCGATCTGTGTGGAGAAGATGCCCCGAAAACCCATTTGGC
>JAYVMP010000185.1:0-11200 GCA_043758895.1 Bacteroidota bacterium | reverse complement strand
GACCGGGTTGACGCTCTCCGCAATCGATCATTGACAGCCCTTCCTAATCCCACATCCGGCACTTCTTCTGCCAAAATAAAATCCACATCAGCTTTATCTAATTCACGCAAAGCAGAAAAGAGTTTTTGTGCGGCTTCATCCACATTCCCGGAAGGCGAAAGAACAATTTGCAATCGCAGGTGTGGTAACTGGTATTCCTCTCTGAATGACAGTACTGCTATCGCACTATTTTCATTTTCGTGATACAACTGCCGGATATTTCCCAACAGCAACGTCTTTCGTGGAGCATAATGGCTTTGCAACTGGCCGGGCGTTAGCGGATTGTAAGCTGAACGAGTGTTCAATTCGATGCGGCCAACCACCGACTGGATTTTTTCAATACTCAGCCCACCTACCCGATAAATAATCGATGCGTCTCCTTCAAAACCGACAATCGTGGATTCCACACCAACCTTACAATCTCCTCCATCCAGAATGTACTCAATTTTGTTCCCGAGTTGCTCGTTCACATGCTGCGGATTGGTCGGACTCACATACCCAAAAGGATTGGCACTCGGTGCGGCCAACGGAAAGGAAAGTGATCGCAACAATTGATAGGTCATTGGGTGAGCGGGACATCGGATGCCAACACGATCAAGCCCGGACGTAACAAGGTCAGGCACCACATTTTTTTTGGGGAGCAGAACTGTCAAAGGCCCTGGCCAAAATTGATTTATCAAATCCAACGCCTTAGTGGGAATATCCTTCACATAATCATGCACGGCAAGGGTTGTTCCTACATGCACAATCAACGGATCAAAATAAGGCCTGTTCTTCGAAAGGTAAATCTCTGTTACCGCTTTTACATTCAGCGCATTGCCGGCAAGGCCGTAAACAGTTTCGGTTGGGATGGCCACAAGTTTTCCGGCTCCGAGAAGTGCCTTTGCTTTGGCAATATCTTTTCCTATCTCAGCCACGCGTGGATACTACTTTATCTTTCATTCTGAGCACCGATCTTTCGATGGTAAATTTTTCCAGGTCATTTAACAAAATCCATTTCACATCGTGCGACTCATCGCTGAAGATAATCTTTTCCGCTTCATCCCCTTCCATCAAAAACCGAATATCATAATGAAGATGTTCGGAAAAATCCTTTCGCGCGGGTATAGTATGGATATCGATGTCAAAAATAATGGGTGTGGATTTTAGGTTCTTCAGTCCAGTTTCCTCCCCCGCTTCGCGCAAGGCTACATTCAAAACATCTTCTTCCCCATCGGCATGTCCACCCGGCTGTACCCATTTATTCAACTTGGCATGATGAACCAATAGGGCTTTAGTCTTTTGGGCATTGATGATCCAGGCCGAACCGGTGATGTGCCCGGGCAAGTGGGTCCGTTCAAAGCAATCCTTCTGTTTTAACAATTCAATGAAACCAGCAACAAATTTACGTTCTTCACTAAACGAAGTTGAATAAAGACTAAAAGAGTGGAGCAACGAGTAACGTTCCATTCACCTTATTGAATAATAACGGTAACCTTGTTGAATTTGCCATCTTTCAGTTTTGTTTCTTCCCCACCGTTGGTATTATCCTTTTCGCCTTTTCGCACAAGGATAAAATAAGCGATCGGTTTTAGCTTCATAAAGCGAATAATCCCCTTCTTGTCCGTCTTTCCAACCTCAACTTGGTTTTGCTCTTTGATGTAGTCATCTTTTTTTTCAAAAAGTTTAACGTCAGCACCTTCCACCGTGTTGCCGAGGTCATCACGAACCGTAACGGTCAATGAGGTATTGAAAATTTGCAAAGGATATCCTTTAGGAAAAATTCCTGGACCTAAAAACAGGGCGAGTAACAAAATGGATTTCATGAAATTTTTATTTATAAAGATAACGCAAATTTAAATCGAATAAACACTCTTATAAAATCCGTTTTGCTGCAAAAATTCAATCAGCTTTTCATAAAAAGGATGCCCACCCAAGGTGGCGCTATCGCCCACCATAATCAACTTTTTTCGGGCGCGGGTCATGGCCACATTAGTTCTTCGGGTATCCGCCAAAAAGCCGACTTCGCTTTTGTCATTGCTTCGCACAAAACTGATGGCTATGGTATCGCGCTCTTGGCCCTGAAAGGCATCCACGGTGTTGATCGAAATCAGCCGGTGCAAAGGTTCAAGGATGGGCGAAGTTTCTGCCAAATGCCGAAGTCGATCCACTTGCGCACTGTAGGGAGTGATGATGCCCATTGTAATCTTTTCGTCCAGCCAGGCGGCAACGCTAATTGATTCAACCAATTTTTCCACTTGATGAATCAATAATTCCGCCTCGCCTTCATTGAAACGGCTTAGCGTTTCCGGGTCTTGCTTTTCAATATTTCCGTTTCCGGCCGTGTCAATAAATTCAATGGGATGCTCGTAGGGCCGGAGCAATACATGCTTCACCGAATCATGCGCGATAAGTTTGTCATGATAATAATATTGGGAAGGGAATTCCATGATGGACTGGTGCATCCGGTATTGTACCTGAAGCATGGAAGCCTGTTCAGGATGTTTCTCAATCCCTTTTTCGAAAAGCGTTTTGGCTAATCCTGCTTTTGCAGCTTCGTGCGATTTGATTGTGGGGGGAAGTTGACAATGATCGCCAGCAAAAACGGCACGTTGTGATTTCAGCAAGGGTATCCAGCAAGCGGGTTCTAATGCTTGACCTGCTTCGTCAATAAAAACGGTGGTGAATTTCCTTCCCCGTAAAACGGGATGCGATGATCCCACCAGTGTGCAGCAGACGGCTTCGCATTTGTTGAGCAAATCGTTGACGATATAAAACTCAAGCATATCGGCATCGGCTTTTAATGTTTTTGCTTCTTCACGAAGCTGTCTGCGGTGTTCCTTTTCTGCGTAGCCAAAGTTCCTTTTAAATTGCCCTGCCTGCTGACGAACCCGTTCCATTTTTTTCCGTAGCGACCGCAGCTCACTGAAGTGCGGGTGCTCGGCAATTTGCGCGTCCAGGGTTTTGCCCAATGATTGTTCCGTCACCCGTGCAGGATGCCCGATGCGCAACACCCTCAACCCGTGCCAACTCAACTTATCCACCAGCAAATCAATGGCCGCATTGCTTGGCGCGCAAACCAACACTTGCCCTTCTGCTTTAACAGTAAGTCGTATCCCCTCCACAAGAGTTGTCGTTTTGCCCGTGCCTGGCGGTCCGTGGATAAAGGCAACATCCTGCGAATTCAAAATTTTTACAAGCGAATTATTTTGGCTGTCATTTAAGGTACTGGATGCTGGATACTGAATTCTCCATGCCCGATTCTCGTTGTGTGAGCCGTTAAAATCCAATGGCGAGCATCGCGTATCCCCTAAAAGAATTTCCCTCAGCTCGGCCACTCGATTGTCTTTGGCATCCATCACTTTCTTCAGTGTGTATTCCATTTCGCGGTAGCTCATCTCGTCAAACATTAAGTCAACGCCCAATGAACCATCATCAATCCAATCGGGAAGGTCATCGCTATGGAGGGTGATGGTCATGGTATTCTCGCGCACATAATTGATCACACCGTTGGCGTGTTGCTTTTCTGGTTTGCCCGAAGCATTGGTAAAAAAACTCACCAGTTTTCCGCTTTGAAACGCATGTGGTTGCTCAAAGGAATTTGTTTTTTCGATCTCGATCATCACACGCTCGCCTGTGCCAATAAAATCGCGCAGCAGCCGAACGGGATACCAGGTCACCCCTTCCTTTATGCGTTGGCCAAGGGATCGCAGCAACACTTTTTGTCGGTACTGCTCAAGGTCGGCCTGCCTTTCTATCTGAAGAAGTTTGAAGGTGTGTTTTAGTTTTTCTATGGATGTCATAAACGGTTGCAAGGTACGGGTTTCAAGTTACCAGCCATTCCAACTTGCAACCTATAAACTATAACCTCGCTCAAAATATCATCGTCATTGCGAACGAGTGAAGCAATCCCCAATTCGGAGCACCAATGGGAGATTGCTTCGGGCGTTCCATGCAAAGGTCTTTTATATTTTTTGAGATGACCTCTATTCAAATGGAGGAAACTTCTCCAAAAACTTTGCCTCTCCTCCGAGAGCTGCCGCCTCACAGCAAAAGTGAGCCATGCCGTTGGTCACTGCCAAATATTTTGCGCCCAACGTCATGTTGTAAACGGCAACTTGGTTAAAAACTTTCTGACTTAATTTAATAATGGGTGATTTGCATTCGATCAGCATCCACGGTTTGCTGTTTCGATCGAAAACCAAAATATCCGAACGCTTTTGGAGTCGGTTGTAGGTAAGACTACCTTCAATGCGGAAAAGTGATTTGGGATATTTTAATTCTGTTACCAAATAATTAATAAAATGTTGGCGTACCCATTCTTCTGGTGTAAGTACAATGTATTTCTTCCTAATACCGTCAAAAATTAATACTTTGCCATTCTCTTTTTTTAAGGTAGGCTTGATTGACGGAAGGTTGAGTAGGTACATCAGGTTTAAAAGTAGAGAATTTGAGGCAAGGATTTTGATTTTACGCCATTGACCGAAAATAAAAACAATGATTTATATAACTCAGCTTATTTACATTGTTGCCGGACAAGAAAGCATCTTCGATCAATTTGAGGACATCGCAATTCCAATAATTTCAAAATACAACGGACGCCTTCTGTTAAGAGTGAGACCTAATGACAACTCATTTATTAAGCTCCATATCGACAAACCTTACGAAATACATCTTGTAGAGTTTGCCACAGCGCAAGATTTTGAACATTTTAGACTATATGAAGAACGGAAAAAATTTTTGCACCTAAAAGAAAAGTCAATAAAGGCATCAACCTTAATTCAAGGGGCGAAACTATGACACTAAGACCACTGATTTTGAATGCTGAAATTTAGGATACCATGAAGACGAAAAAAGAAATTGTTGAAAACTGGCTGCCGCGCTACACCGGTGTGCCGCTGAAATTGTTCGGTGAATATATTTTGCTCACCAACTTTGATAATTATGTGCGCAAGTTTGCCGAATGGCACAACGTAAATGTGGAGGGCGAAGACAAGGCCATGCTTAGTGCCACAGCCGAGGGGATTACCATCATCAACTTCGGCATGGGCAGTCCCAACGCAGCTACGATCATGGATTGCCTCACTGCCATTGCTCCAAAGGCTTGTTTGTTTCTTGGCAAATGTGGCGGCCTGAAAATGAAAAATAAATTGGGCGATTTGATCTTACCCATTGCCGGCATCCGGGGAGAAGGTACCTCTAACGACTACTTTCCGCCTGAAGTTCCATCTTTACCGGCTTTTGCTTTGCAGAAAGCAATTTCAACAACGATCCGTGATTACAACCAAGACTACTGGACGGGGACGGTGTACACCACCAACCGCAGGGTGTGGGAATGGGACGAACACTTCAAAGATTATCTTGTAAAAGTGCGTGCCATGGCTATCGACATGGAGACCGCCACGATTTTTTCGACCGCCTTCTACAACGAAATACCCGCTGGTGCTTTGTTGCTGGTTTCTGATCAGCCTATGTTCCCTGATGGCGTGAAGACCGAAGCCAGCGACAAGACGGTTACTTCCAACTATGTGGACTTGCATGTGAAAATTGGAATTGATTCGCTAAAGCAATTGATCAACAATGGGATCACCGTGAAGCATTTGCAGTATTAGAAGATGGGATGAGCGGCTTATGTGCGCCCACCATCATGTGGGTCAGTAGCAACGGACGTCTACCAAAAAATCCTGCCCAGCCGCTAGCCGACCAACCCTTTTGTTAAACCATGGAATGGCCGTACTTATCAATCCATTGGGTGTATCAGTGGTTAATGACCATTTCATGTCATTTGCCAATAGTTTTCCTTATCTTCCAAAATCATCTTGTACCCGCACAATATCATTTTCGTCAGAAGGATTTTTGTCGTCCGTGTGTTGCCATACCTCAGCGATCATACCCCAGCCGTCCGGTAAGCCTACCAAGCGGTGACGCTGGCCTTGGCTTAATTGAACGATCTCTCCGATGGCTAACTTTTTCAATAGGCCCGGCTCATCGGATTCACTGGTCACTACGCCTGCCACACCGCCTACCAATTTCCAAATCTCTGCGCGCCTGTGGTGATACTGCCATGACAACCGCTGCCCTGGGGCAACAATCAAAATTTTTGGGCTCAGCTTGCCTGCAATCGCCAAGTCTTTCGCCTGCAGGTGAGGAAAGTAAAGTTGGATAAACCGATCAGCCAATTCTTCTTCGATCACAAAGAAACCACCCCACGGCCTTGAAAAATCGTGTGATGAGATATCCAATTGAACTTCGGCCAAATAATCTTCCACCGATTTCTTGACCGCATTTTTTGAAGCACTTGCTGTTAAGTTAATGTTGATCATTGTTAGTTCTTTTTTTATACTCAATTCTAAATGCATATTTTTATTCACGATCAATCCACCCACTCCGCCACAAACAAATTCGTATTGTGCGTTCCCCCGTTATTGCGGTTAGAAGAGAAGATAATTTTCTTTCCATCCGGGGAGAACATAGGAAATGAATCAAAAACTTTGTCGTAGGTGATTTGCTCCAGGCCCGATCCATCTTCGTTGATCATATACAGATTGAATTCAAATCCGCGCTTTCCCTTATGGTTCGAACTAAAAATAATTTTTTTTCTTGAAGGGTGATAAAACGGAGCCCAGTTGGCTTTGCCCAAATGTGTGACTTGCTTTAAATCAGAGCCATCCACATTGCAAGTAAAGATTTCCATGGCCGTGGGGGCAACCAAACCTTGCTTCAAATAGTCCAAGTATTCTTTTTCCTCTTCCTCGGTTTTGAAACGCGAAGCACGAAAAACGATTTTCTTTCCATCTGGGGAAAAGAATGCACCTCCATCATAGCCGATTTCGTGGGTGATCTGTTTTACATTTTTTCCATCGAGGTCCATCGTGTATAAATCCAAATCGCCATGGCGTGTGGATGTAAACACAATCTTATCTTTCTTTGGTGAAATCGTAGCTTCAGCATCGTAGCCGGGTGAGTCGGTCAGTTGTTTAATAATTTTGCCATTCAGATCGGCCAAAAAAATATCGTAACTGTCATACACCGGCCACAAATATTTTCCGCCTGGCCTGCGCTCCACATCCTTCGGGCATTCTTTGTCACCCAAATGGGTGGAGGCGTACAATACAGATTTTCCGTTGGGCATAAAAAAAGCACACGTAGTTCGACCCATGCCCGTGCTGATGAGCGGAGGCTTTGCGCCCTTGCTCAAATCCATTCCGTCCGCAGGCATATAAAAAATCTGGTCGCATTGGTAGCCCCAATCTTTATTGTTGGATTGAAAGCTGAAATACTGGCCATCAAAACTCCAATAGGCTTCGGCATTGTCGGCACCGAAAGTCAATTGCCGGATATTCCTAAAATGCCGTTCACGGGAATAAAGAACGGAATCTAGTATTGGTTTAGTTTGTGGAAATGAGGCGAGCGGAAATAATAATACTATAAAAAGTACAAATTGAATTTTAACTGCTAATCTCATCATTGATAACGGGCTAATTTGAATTTGAAAAAATTAGTTATGCTTTCGCTTCCTCTTCCTTTAGCACCCTTCTCAATATCTTCCCCACGTTCGACTTGGGCAATTCTGACCTGAATTCGAAATGCTTGGGCACTTTATAGTTGGTGAGATTTTCGTGGCAGAACTTTTTTAGTTCTTCTTCCGTGAGGCTCGGATCTTTTTTTACGATGAATACTTTGATCACCTCACCGGATTTAGCATCGGGCACCCCAATGGCGGCCACTTCTAATACTTTCGGATGAGAAGCTAAAACATTTTCGATTTCATTGGGAAAGACATTGAATCCCGAAACTTTGATCATATCTTTTTTGCGGTCAACAATTTTAAAAAAACCATCGGCATCCATGAACCCGATATCGCCCGTTCGAAACCATTCGCCATTAAAAAATACGCCCTCATTGCTTTTTTGCCAGTACCCGCGCATCACTTGTGGGCCTCGCGCGCATATCTCTCCGGTTTCACCTTGTGCCAATTGCTTTCCATCGTCATCGAAAATGGCTACTTCGGTGCTCGGCATGGGCAGCCCGATCGTCCCACGTTTTTGATTTCCATCCAACGGGTTGCAGCACAGCACAGGCGATGTTTCGCTTAATCCATACCCTTCCACCAATGGACTTTTTGTTAACTCCTGCCATTTCAGGGCGACAGCATCTTGCACGGCCATGCCACCGCCTACTGCACCTTTCAAGTGCGAGAAATCCAGCGTGCTGAAAAGAGGATGGTGAAGCATTCCGTTGAACAACGTATTTACGCCTAAGATGATGGAGAATTTATGTCTCCTCAATTCTTTCATAAATCCTTCCATGTCGCGAGGATTGGTAATCAAGATATTGCGAAGGCCAGCATGGTACATCAAGGTGAGGTTAACCGACAAAGCAAAAATGTGATACATCGGCAGTGCCGTAATCACAATCTCCTGAGTCTTTTCGGTAAGCAAAGGCTTAAACCAATGGGCAATCATCTCATTGTGCGCAATCAAATTGCGGTGCGAAAGTTGCGCACCTTTCGAAATGCCCGTTGTGCCACCGGTATATTGCAGCACAGCCAAATCTTCAAGTTCCATTTTTGGTTTATCCAAAAATAGTTCGCTGCCTTTTTTCATGGCATCTTTAAATGAAATAGCGCGCGGGAGATGGTAGGCCGGCACTAATTTTTTTATCCGCTTTACAACAAAATTTACAAGCCAACCGCGAAAGCCGCCCAACAAATCGCCCATCTCGGTGATGATGTAGTGCTTGGCAGGAATTCTTTCAATGATGCTTTCAAGGTTGTGGGCAAAATTTGCCACGATCACCAAAGCCGAAATTTCAGCATCCTTAAATTGATGTTCCATTTCGCGGGCCGTATAAAGGGGATTTGTGTTGACTACAATCAAACCTGCTTTCTGAGCTCCGATGAAAGCAACGGGAAACTGAAGCAAGTTGGGCATCTGTATCGCAATACGATCTCCTTTCTTCAACCCCAGTTCCTTTTGAAGATAGGCCGCAAAATCGCTTGAAAGTTTGTCCACTTCACCATACGTGAGCTTTCCTCCCAAATTTTCAAACGCTACCAAGTCGCGGTATTTCTTAGAAGCAGATTCAAACAACTCTACCATCGAGTGGAACGGAAGTGCAGCAATCTCGTGCGGAATGCCGATGGGGTATTTCTTAAACCATGGAAAATCGTTCATATACATTTTGAAATCAGCTTTCAAGTAGGCGAAAATTTCAGGCAATAGCAATCCGCATTTTTTACGGGGCAAAAGCCGCTCGGATTGAATCTGGAAATTTATTAGTCGCTGGGGCAATAGGTTTAGTTGCCGGGTCTCTTCGCTATCAGCGTTTTGATGAATGGAATTAAAAAAGGCCCAGATTTCTCCAGGCCTTCTTATTTTTTAACTTAACTTAAAACCTGCTGTAGAGGGAGGCTTCGAACCTCCACGAGGCAGTTAGCTGCAGGACACAAAGAAAACTTTAGTGGTCAACCCTTTATCCTGCGTTTATCCTGTTATCCTCACCCCCGAGACAGGAGGGCTTGTCTGCCAGTTTCAACACCCTACATTTTTAAAGAACTCCTGCAAGCCTCCGTGGCCCACATTGTAAATTCTTCAGCAAAGAAATACGTTAGTTGAACTTATTGCAACAATTAGTGATAATATTTACAATTAATTTAATAATTTTGATAATAAATTATATTTAATTCAAAAAAATAAGATTTTATGACCTCAAATTATGAATTTGACAATACCGACTTGAAGATCCTTGAGCTGCTGCTGATGGATGCCAAGCGTCCGTACACGGAAGTGGCCAAGAAAGTAAATGTTTCGCCCGGCACAGTTCACGTTAGGATGAATAAAATGGAAGAAGCTGGCGTACTGGACAAGACTACGTTAAGGATCAACTATAACAAGTTAGGCTTTGATATCACCGCATTCATCGGCATCTATCTTGAAAAGAGTGCTTTGTATGAAAAGGTGTTGGCCAAACTGAAAAACATACCTGAAATTGTGAATATCCATTACACCACCGGGAATTATTCGATGTTTATCAAAATCCATTGCCGCGATACCAATAATTTGAAGGAGGTATTGTATGACAAAATGCAGCAGGTTGAAGGAATAGCGCGAACCGAGACGATGATCTCGTTGGAAGAGAGCCTGAACAGGACTTTAAAGCTTTCCAATCAATAGCTTCCTAAACGTTTAAAAAAGAAAGGGAGCTTTTTTTAACTCAAAGTTAACTTTGAGGTGCACAAGAAAAATTAACCCTTTCCCTGACAAACATAACGTTGTTTTCACAAATTATCTCACGATCGGACCGCGCAAAGTTTGCCAAACTGGTGAGCACCAGACAAACTGGAAATTCGTAATACATCAGAAATTTGGCTAAGTGTGCATTCATTATTCAGCGGTTTATTGAACCCCCGAATCTCGCTCTTAGTTGGACTCTCTTGTTGCCATTTTCTGGGCATTCCCAGTTGCCAAAAACTGGGCATTGTTATTTACCGATTGCACGGCTATCCTGTTAATGATTTTTGGGCACTGTAATTGACATAACATCTATCTTTGCAAAAAGATCACTTGAAAAAATTTATCCGTTGGTTCTTGGGGGCTGTTAGCGTGTTGGTCATCCTTGCCATTTTATTGATCGGCCCGGTGGATCATTCTCCATTAATTGAAAAGAAATTCTACACACAGACATTCCAGCGATTAGACAGTTTCCGTGCAACACGGCATGCTCCCGAATCCAAACTAAATGTGGGTTGGGCAACGGTCAACATTACGCCCCAATCGCCCATGCCAATGGCCGGGTATGCCCCACGCTATCATTTCGATTCAGTGCACGATTCCATCTATGTAAGGATTTTGGCCATCGATAACGGAGGGGTACAGTGCTTTATCGTCAGTGCCGATTTATTGATCTTCCCTCCTGCCCTAAAAGATAAAATTGTCAGTCGCAATGATAAAAGCCGGTTTCTTTATTTCACAGCCACCCATGCCCACAGCAGTTTGGGTGCATGGAACAACAGTATTTTCGGAAATTTAATTTTGGGTCGCTACAATGAACCGTGGCTCGACAGCCTCGCACAAAAAATTAGCTCGGCCTTGGATTTTGCGGCATCGCATTCGCAGCCTGCCTCTTTAAATTACTTTGAAACGGACGCCAGCGAATTCGTTGAAAACCGGATCGATCCCGA
>JAYVMP010000184.1:0-3836 GCA_043758895.1 Bacteroidota bacterium | reverse complement strand
AGTTTATAGATGCTGCCGGAATAACAAAAGATATTACCTTTCATTGTTTCCGACATACGTATGCCACGTTGCAGTTAAGCAAAAGAACAGACATTTACACGGTTTCAAAATTGCTGGGGCACCGCGTAATTGAAAACAACCCAAGTCGATGCTAAGATCATTGACCAACCGAAACGGAAAGCAGCAGATAAAATAAAATTGGATTTTTAAACCGATCAAAATGCAAATTATAGTAAGCATCCAAAACAGGATTTACGAAATACGAGGCGAAAGGGTAATGCTGGATTTTGATTTAGCTGGCCTTTACGAAGTGGAAACACGAGCTTTAAACCAAGCCGTAAAACGAAATATCGAACGCTTTCCAGAAGACTTCATGTTTCAACTCAAACCGCTTGAATACGATTTGATTAAGCAGCAAGTCGAGGCACTTCAAAAAAGCCCATCATCACAAACTGTGATGATGGAATTACCCCAAAACCGTACCGATAAGTATTTGCCTTATGCTTTTACAGAACAAGGTGTAGCTATGCTGAGTGGCGTGTTGCGCTCCCCAATAGCGATAAACATGAACATTGCCATTATGAGGGCTTTTGTCGAGATCAGAAAGATCATGCTAAAACAGAATGACTTAAAGGCACAAGTAAAAGAAATAAAGGAAAGGCTGGGTGAACACGATGGCCAGCTAACCCAGCTTTACGAAGCAATGGAAAACCTGTTAGATAAAAATGCCGCTAAAAGAAAATGGGAGGACAGGAAAAAGATAGGGTTCGCAAAAAGTAAAGGGATTAACCGAGGCGAGGTTTATACTTTAGCCAAGTCTCGCCATCCTTGGTCTTTTGTACCCTATTTATAACCTTTTGTATTTTAAATCCAAAAAATAGTTTAGTTCATCTTGCGACAGATGGAATCTAACGTGCAAAAGGCAAGCCTCATCTAATTTTTGGCGAAAAACCCATGATAATCTCAACCTTTGCCGCTAATAAAAAGCTATGATTGATCAGCTCATTAAAACAAAGGATGGTTTACTCTTAGAATGGATCACCATTAAAAATATACCGTGTTTACAGATTAACATTAAAGGATTATTTACCAACAGCAACGCCATAAAAGCAGCGTCAGAATGGAAGAAAATGTTTGAAATTCACCCAAATAAAAAATCCGCAGTCATCTTTAACTGCAAAGAAATGAAAGACTATGAGCCATTGGCACGTGGCACCTTTCAAAATGCGATCTCTGCCATGAAACCACAAATAAGTTCAATATGGGTAATTAGCGATTCAAAAATAATAGCGGCCGGTGCAGCAATCATGGGGCTTTTCACTTCCTATTCCATAAAGACAGTTGACACTATCGATAAGGTTGTGCTCTGATTTTTAGAAATGTGTTGATTGCCCATCAAAATATTTTCCCAAAGAAAATCTCTACTCACAATTTTACTTCCTTCCCGTTCAGCACAATCTCCAAATGGTCGCCCGATTCAAGGGCCACTTCGGTTTTCGCTTTGGCTACTTTCACTTTCAACACCCGCCCGCGAAACTCGATGCGGAACGAATACGATTGCCAATGCTCGGGGATGTACGGTGTGAAAAATAATTTTCCATCGCGCACGCGCATCCCACCAAAGCCTTTCACTATACTCATCCACGTGCCCGCCATGCTGGTAATGTGGCAGCCATCCTCGGTGTCGTTATTGTAGTCATCAAGGTCAAGGCGTGATGTGCGCAAGTACATCTCGTACGCCTTTTCCTGGTAGCCAAGTTTAGAGGCAAGGATCACGTGCACACAGGGTGAGAGCGAAGATTCATGCACCGTCATGGGTTCATAAAAGTCAAAGTTGCGTTTGATCTGATCGGGTGTAAAGTCATCTTCAAACAAAAACATGCACTGCAGTACATCTGCCTGTTTGATGAAACACGAACGCAGTATCCTATCCCACGACCACTTTTGATTCAGCGGCCTATCTTCAGCCGGTAGCTCAGCAACCTGTATCAACTCTTTATCTAAAAATCCGTCTTGTTGCAAAAAGATACCTCGTGCGTTGTCTTCGGCATAGTACATCTTGTTAGCAATGGCCACCCACTTGCTCGTTTCTTCTGTTTCCTTAAAATTAATTTTATCGGAGAGTGCCTTGTACTTCGCGGGTTCAACTTTCTTTACATAGTCAAGTGCCTCCTGCGTGAAGCGAAGCGTCCATGCTGCGAGGTAGTTGGTGTACCAGTTATTGTTTACATTGTTCTCGTATTCGTTGGGCCCTGTTACGCCAAGGATCACGTATTTGTTTTTCTCAGCCGACCAATTCACTCGCTGCGACCAGAAGCGCGAGATGCCTATCAAAACTTCCAATCCGTATTCTACAAAATAATTTTTATCGCCTGTGTAGTTCACATAGTCACGCATCGCATAAGCCATCGCGCTAGTGCGGTGGATTTCTTCAAACGTAATCTCCCATTCATTGTGGCACTCTTCGCCATTCATCGTAACAAACGGATAAAACGCTGCCCCATCTTTGAAGCCGAGCTTTTTTGCATTCTCTATTGCTTTGGGCAAATGCTTGTAGCGATAAACCAATAATTGACGTGCCACGCGCGGGTCTGATGTACTCAAATAAAAAGGCAGGCAATATGCTTCGGTATCCCAATAGGTGGAGCCGCCATATTTCTCCCCCGTAAATCCTTTCGGGCCGATGTTGAGGCGCTCGTCTTTGCCGGTGTAGGTCTGCATCAACTGAAAAATATTAAAACGGATGCCTTGCTGTGCCGCAATGTCACCTTCGATGGTGATGTCACATTCTTTCCACGTGTGTGCCCACACAGCAGCGTGCGCAGCAAGCAGTGCCTCAAATCCCTTCTTGGCAGTTTCATCAATTTTGGCAAGGCAGTTTTTTACCAATTTTTCCTTTGGGTGATTTTCGGAAGTAAGAACAGCAGCAAACTTGTAAATTGTCAAATCCGTGTCTTTCATTAGATCTACCTCTACTACATTATCGGCATACTTGTCCTTAGTGGTAGTGAAAACTTTTCCACCAACAAACTGACTGTTCATTTCAATTCTATACTCCATTCCCGTACATACCTGAAATAAAGTCTTCTTTGTCTGTGCGTTGACGATCGCCCAACCCATTTGTGATTCTTCGTACACCCGATCCCAAAATTTTTCTTCGTAGTTGGAGTCCTTGTTTGCCACATCGGCATCCACCGACAAGGTAATTTTAGCTTTAGCAGAAAAATTCAATGGTTTGATGGAGTAGCTGATCACACCGATTTCGTCATCGGCCATACTGCAAAATCGATGTGCCTTCACATCTACCTTTTTACCATCGGGCAACACAGCAGCGAATGAGCGGCTGAGCAGGCCCTGCTTCATGTCCAGCACTCTTCTGAAATTCTCTACTTTACATTTCGCTAAATCTAACTCCTGATTTTCAATATTTATTTTAATGCCAATCCAACTTGGCGCATTCAACACCTTTGCGAAATATTCAGGGTAACCGTTCTTCCACCAGCCCACTCTGGTTTTGTCAGGGTAATAAACACCGGCTATGTAGGTGCCCTGATGCGTGTCTCCCGAATAGCTTTCTTCAAAATTAGCGCGATGACCCATTTGGCCGTTGCCCAAACTGAACACACTTTCGGAAATCCGGTTAAGGTGCGGGTCAAACCCTTCTTCTATAATCTGCCATTCGTGATTTTTCAGATACTGCTTCATAAACCAATTTTTAAATTCAGGTTTTAAATATTTTTTATTTTTTGAACAGTAAAGTCAGCGGTTTTAGAAACGACAAAATCCGCTTTCGAAAGTTGCTGTGCTGAGCCAACCCCCACGCACTTCATTTTGGC
>JAYVMP010000183.1:0-4522 GCA_043758895.1 Bacteroidota bacterium | reverse complement strand
GAGGAAACTATAAACGGGTTTAAAAAGAACTATATGAACTCTATAGATGAAGGAAATTCAATAGGAACAGTCACCCCCTCGCCTGTGGAGAGGGGGCTGGGGGGTGAGGTTTTAAAATCGAGTTCATTGATAGAGGAAAGAGGTGAGGTCATCAGAAAATGACTTAAGGAAACGACATTAGCACTTAACTTAGAAACAACATCACATGATGGTTAATGTTGCCCGCCAAAAGCCCCTCTGGGGCATCTTATCGAAACAAGGGGTTTAATGATTTATAGTGCGTTTGCCTGACCGATGCACCTCATTGGGGGTAGCCCAATATTTTACTAAATTTAAAGAAAGCTGAACAGGCCGTTAACCAGAAATAGCCATGACACAATTTGAAAACGAATACGTGGTCTGTGAGTTAGACGAGTCGCTGCCCGTATTAAAACACCGCTGGAAAAAAGCACCGCCCGGAAAAATCTTCAGGGAAAATTTAATCATGATTCAACACCATTACACGAGCTTAACCGATACTTTTTCCGGTTTGGCGTGGCTTGCCGATACTCAATTGCTGGGTGAAGCGGATGAAGAAACTGAAAAATGGTTTTCTGAAGTCTGGGATGACTTGCTTTTCAATCAAGCAAAAGTGAAGTACCATGCGGTGATTCTGGGGGAAGATTTATTTGCCGAATACCCGATGGAGAAATTTAAAATGGATGCCGAAAAGAAATTTCAACAACGCGGAGTTCAGTTGGGTGTATTTTCGGATGAAGCGGAAGCGTATGATTGGCTGCGAACGCGTTAGTCATTTCCGAGCACGCTCCTAATAGGCAGGTGTTCAAATTAAGAAAAGGGAACGCTAAATTGTGTCATGATTTTAAGCTGGATAAAGTGTAACTGGTTAATTGTTGGGTTATTCTACTTGGGCAAAACCTATGCCGGGCCGGGAATCAATTTTATTCAAAACAAAGGTCAATGTAAAGAGCCCTTCGATTTTACTGCTAAAGTGAACGCAGGAAGTTTTGGGATCCGAGTTGGTTCATTTAGTTATACCTTTATTGATTATCAACAGATAGAAGAACTGCACCACGCCAGCAATTCAGCTTACAAGGAAAGCGACCCGCGCTCCCATCAAAACAACCTTGTGAATGGCTATCGAATCATTTCCAATTTTTTAGGCTTTAACAGTCAAAGCAAGCCGCAACCTTTTGGCATGATGCCGCAGTACTATAATTATTTTTTGGGGGCTGATCCATCGAAGTGGCAATCGTTTGTGCATGCTTTTGAAGGAATCATTTATCCTTCGTTTTATCCGGGAATTGATTTGAAAGTTTATTCAGAAGGTACGAATCTGAAATACGATTTTATTGTTGAGCCCGGGGCAGACGCCTCTTCCGTCCAGTGGAAATACGAGGGCGCAGAATTGGTTTCCTTGAAAGACGGAGACCTGATCGTAAAAACTTCGTTGGCCGATTTGATCGAGAAAAAACCAATCGCTTATCAGCTCATTGATGGCAATAAAATTTTTATCCGGGTGGACTATAAATTGGAAGGCGATCGCGTATCGCTTGCCATCGCTGGCGGATATGATTCATGCTATCCATTAATCATTGATCCTTTGCTTATTTTTTCCACATACTCCGGCTCCACAGCCGACAATTGGGGAAGCACGGCTACGCCCGGTGAGCATGGCACTTTATATTCTTCGGGCATAACCAACCTCCTTAATGTAGGTGGAACGTTCCCCGCCACCGCGGGTGCATTTCAAACCGCGTATGGTGGGATTTATGATGTCGCCATTCTCAAGTACGATTCCACAGGTCATCAATTACTTTACGCTTCTTACCTTGGTGGCGCTTTTTCTGAATCGCCACATAGTTTGGTGATCGACAAAGACGAAAATCTTTTGGTGCTGGGAACTACAAGTTCTTCTAATTTTCCTACCACGGCTGGCGCGTTTCAAAAAACTTTTAGCGGAGGTATTCAACTTCAACAGCAACAGAACATGGAAATCCCTATTCCTTACGAAAATGGGTCAGACATTTTCGTTGCAAAAATTGCCAAAGACGGAAGCAAACTTTTGGCCAGCACCTATTTGGGCGGCACCAACAATGATGGCCTAAATCCCTCGCAAGGATTATTGGTGCGCAACTATGGCGACCAGATGCGTGGTGACATTATTAGCGACCAGCAAGGTGATATTTTTATCAGCACAGTTACTTCTTCGCCTGATTTTCCTTTGGCCAATGGCTTCAACACCATTTATAAAGGAGGGGATACGGATGCGCTGATCGTTAAATTGAGTGGCGATCTTACACAAATGAGGTGGGGTACATTTTTTGGAGGAAGCGCAGCCGATGCTTCGCACACCATTCAAATCGATAAGGCCGGAAATCTATTTGTTGGGGGCGGAACTGCCAGTGCTGATTTTCCAACCAAAGCGGGCGCTTACCAACCAACCTTTGGTGGAGAAGTGGACGGCTGGATAGCTAAGATCAATGGCGATGGCTCTTCTATTTTACATTCGACCTTTACGGGAACGGCCGCCTTTAACCAGGTTTACTTTTTAGACCTTGATAAAAATGAAAATGTGTATGTCTATGGACAAACCGTGGGTGCATTTCCAGTTACTTCCGGGGTTTACAGCAATCCGAACAGTGGCCAGTTTGTGCAAAAATTTGATAACTCGCTCTCGGTTTTATTATTCTCCACCGTGTTTGGTTCGGGCATAGGCATCCCCAATATTTCACCCACTGCTTTTTTGGTAAACGACTGCAACAATATTTATTTGTCGGGTTGGGGCGGAGCGGTCAATAGCTTCCTCGGTTATTGGAACAGTACTACCCAACAAATGCCATTGACCCCCGATGCCATTCAAAAAACCACGAGCGGTTCCGATTTTTATTTCATGGTGCTTTCAGATGATGCGACCAAATTTCTCTACGCCACATACCTTGGCGGGAATGATTCGCGCACCCATTTGGATGGAGGCACCTGTCGGTTCGACAAGCATGGCGTGGTGTATCATGCCGTTTGTTCAGGCTGTCAGTTCGACAATGCTACCGGTCATTCTACTTCCGATTTTCCAACAACGATAAATGCGTGGAGCCGAAAGAACGGAAGCGGCAATTGCAACAATGCCGCTTTTAAGTTTGACCTGTCCACCCTCAAGGCGCGGGTTCAAACCAACTCCCTCCAACTCAATCAGCCCGGCCTTACCCACTTCTGCGTGTACGATAAAGTTGTTTTCCAAAACCTGAGCATCGGAGGGCAAACCTACCATTGGAATTTTGGCGATGGCACCAAGCAAACAAAATCAGATACTTCAAAGATCACCTATCAATATCCAATTCCTGGCACCTACACAATTCAACTGGAGGCCACCGATCTGGGAACTTGCTTAGTAAAAGATTCCACGGTTGCAACCATCAATATTTATCGACCTCAAGGAACAGTTGGACCCAATCAAACCATTTGTTTCAACACAGGCACTACCTTGACTGCTTCAGGTGGTGTTAATTATCAGTGGACAACAGTGGACCATTCCTTTTCATCAACTAATGCCAATCCCGTTGTCAGCCCCACAAAAAACACAAACTATTTTGTTACCATAACCGATGGAAACGGCTGTATAAAAATTGATACAGTAACCCTTCAGGTTGTGCCGGGCATTGATTTAAAATTTAAAGCCGAGCAGGTTTTTGGGTGTGAAGGCCGGCCTCCTTTAAAAGTAATAAACTTGACAGACCCAACGGAGGATGTTTTTTTTGATTTTGGCGATGGCACTACTTCCGACCAGCAGCAAGTTGCTCACCAATACACGGGCGATGGAAAGTACACTATCAGCCTGGTAGGGAAAAAGGAGTTTTGTGTTTACACAAAATCGGTAACACTTCCTTTTTACAACAGGCTGGTGCCAAATGTTTTTACGCCCGATGAATCGCCTGGGCTTAATGATACGTTCATGATTCAATACGGAAGCCAAAAAGTAGTGCCGGGTGCAACGCAGCCTGTGCAAATTTCGCTGGTGGTGTACAACCGATGGGGAAAATTGGTTTACCAAAACAACGACTACCAAAACGATTGGGCTGCCAACAATGTGGAGGGAGGCGTTTATTATTTTGAAGCCACGATTGTTGGCGAATGCACCTGCAAGGGCTGGGTGGATATTATAAAGTGAAAGTTTAATCAAGTCGTGCCACCGCTCTGGGCGGTGCTCTTGCAAAGGGGCTTTGGGCCGCCATGGCATCCGTAATGAAATGGTCAGGATAAAAGAAAATAACTGGCAAAGGATCGGCTGACTTGATAATTTAATATTTTTACTCATGATGTTTTAGTGTGGTAACTCAACATCATAAAAAAAGGCCAGTGGCCCATTGTACCTCCGACTCATTTTATTTTTGCCGGATGACAGTAAATTTTAATTCGAATTCCAATTCTATAGATGAATCTTTCTTTATCTTAAAACCATGAAATACCCTGAAGTAAAAAATTTTGTCAACGGTCAGTTTGTGAATTCACTGAGCCTCCGCCTTTT
>JAYVMP010000182.1:0-4137 GCA_043758895.1 Bacteroidota bacterium | reverse complement strand
CAATACGGTGAATGTAACTGTCAAAATCGCGGGGTTGCTGATAATTGATCACATGGGTAACCTCTGAAATATCCAAGCCCCGCGCGGCCACGTCCGTGGCAATAAGTACTTGAATCCTGCCCGACTTGAAATCATTCAATGCTTTAAGCCGGTAATTTTGCGATTTGTTCCCATGAATTTCATCCACTTTTACCCCCGACTGGTGTAATGTCTTTCTAACGGTACTTACGCCCCTTTTAGTTTCTGCAAATACAATTACTTTTTGAAAAGAACGGTCGCGCACCATTTTTAAGAGTATCTCCATTTTGCTTTCGCCTGCGCCAACACGAACGATTTCCTGCTCAATGTGATCGCCCGTTGTCTTTCCTTTGTTAATGCGTACTTCCACCGGGTGACGAAGAAGTTCTTGGATCAATTTTTTCTGGTTGGTTTCTTCGGTAGCCGAGAAAAGAATCGTCTGTTTGCGGTTGACCATGGCTTTTACTATAAATTGGATGTCGCGTGAAAAACCCATGTCCAGCAAACGATCGAATTCATCTAAAATCAATGTGTTAAAACTAGTGAGCCGAAGCGCACCTTGACGAGCCAAATCCGTTAACCTTCCTGGCGTGCCAATAACGATATGAACTGGCTTGCGCAACGTGGCCATATCCCTGCCCACGCTGGTGCCGCCAATGAAACAAGCACTGTAGAGCGATAACCCTCTGACGATGCTTTTAAATTCTTCCTCTACTTGTACTGCCAATTCGCGGGTTGGCACCACTACCAAAACCTGAAATGCTGCTTTTGAGCCAATAAGTTTGTGAACTACCGGGATCAGGAAAGCCCCTGTCTTTCCCGTACCTGTTTGGGCGATGCCCATCAAGTCATTGTCGGTCAAAAGGGCTTCCAGGGTTCTATCCTGTATTTCTGTAGGCTGGGAATACCCTTTTGCCATTAGATTCGTTTTGATTCGTGCATCAACTGGTAAATCTTGGATGGTTCTTTGGGATTCATAACGTGCCTCATTAAGTGGCACTGCTTTTTTTACAAATAAGTGAGGATCTAATGTACTGACTAATTGCTGGCCCCTGCCGCGCATTGGTTGACTGTTTCTTCGTTGCGGGTTGCCTTCTTTTCTTTTTGTGTTGTTCTGTTTTACAAAATTCATTTGTTGTTAATAAAATTAAAAAAAATCAAGCGGGCAATGTGATAACTTCCATCGTTCCCATGCTAAAGGAATGAACGAATAGCAATCGGAAACCCGTGCTTGTGATTTTCAGCTAAAATAATCGAGTGTAGAAAGAACTCTTAAAATTAAGAGGTAAGGCTTGCTAGTACGGAATGATTCTGCTAAAAACGATGCAAATGTACACCCGATTTACATTAAAACCTAATTTAGGTCAAGCAGTTCATCAACGCAACATAAATCGATTCGGTAATAATGATGATACTATTTAAAACGCCTACCTTTCCAAAAATATACTGAATGAATTTTATGAGTTTCAATTTAGCTGAAAGTAAGCCGTACGCTCCGGTGTGGAATAAATACCGTCCTGCCATCTTAAAATTGATGGTGGCATCAGCAGATGAACCCCAGGAATACAAGCTCTACAGTCACGAATTTAAAGCTATGAACCCAAAGGAGAAGGGCTTTAGCTTTGTCCTCCAGGTATTCCAAGGAAAAGCAGTTAACAATATCCGAAAATCCCCTATTGCTCAGGATTTACTGGGCATTTTAGAGCAATCCAAAAAGGCTTCTGAACTGATGAGCCTAAATACCTACGAGTTTACCCTTGATAAACAGTTTGTGCTGCGGGTCACCAAAAAGGAAGTGGTTGAATCATAGTTGACTTTTCTGGTCTGTTGTCAAATTTATTGAAGACCCTGGGGGCTAACTTATACGTGAAGGATTGTCTAATAATCTTTAATCTTGAAGCCTTAATCCCTGTGAATTAATTGCTTTGCCTTTCTCAAAAAATTATTGCAATGGTAATCGCATTTGCTGAATTTTCAGTGCGAGAATCCACTACCTTCGCAAGTTAGAACCTAATTATACTATGGCTAAAGGCTTGCTTATTGATATGGACGGAGTGATCTATTCGGGAGACTCCCTGATACCCGGTGCCGATCACTTCATCACAAAGCTTCTGAAAGAAACCATCCCCTTTATGTTCATGACCAACAATAGTCAGCGCACACGGCTTGATGGGGTAAGGAAGTTAGATAAGTTGGGAATAAAGGTAAAGGAAGAACATGTATATACCAGTGCCATGGCGACCGGAAAATTTCTCGCCAACCAAATTCCAGGTGGCACAGCCTATGTGCTTGGGGAAGGAGGGTTGATTTCCAGTTTGCACGAAAACGGCATCTCATTGGTCAACTCCGATCCGGACTTTGTGGTGTTAGGCGAGGGAAGGAATTTTACTTTGGAAATGGTGCAGCGGGCCGTTGACATGATTTTGGCTGGAGCCAAATTTGTGATCACCAATCGCGACCCTTCGCCCAAAAAGAAAGGGTGGGATAACCTCGGCATTGCATCTACCAGCGCGATGATTGAAGAAGCCACCGGCATCAGAGCCTTTGTAGTGGGTAAGCCCAGTCCGGTGATGATGCGCTCGGCCCGCAAAGCGCTTGGATTGGAAACTGCCGATACTACTATTATTGGCGACACGATGGATACTGACATTCGCGGAGGAGTGCAAATGGGTTATAAAACGATTTTGGTTTTAAGCGGGATCACCAAACGCGAGAACCTGACGAGATATGCTTTCAAACCTGACCTAGTAATTGAGTCGGTAAATGAATTGCAATTGCCATTGGCGTGGTGGTGAAATGATTTAGATAATCAGGTACCAGCACCACTTTTTATTCGAACCTCAACGACTCAATCGGATCAAGCTTTGATGCTTTATGTGCAGGGTAATATCCTGAAAGCAAACCAACTACGATACAGACAATCATCCCCACACACATCCATAGCCAAGGGATCACAAATGCCTCGATGCCAATGGCCCTTGAAATCAAATTTCCGATCAGGATACCGAACAAAACGCCTGCAATCCCACCGAGCACGCAAACAACAATGGCTTCAATGACAAATTGCTGCCGGATACGCAAAGGTGTAGCTCCCAGCGCTTTGCGAACCCCTACCTCACGTGTTCGTTCCGTAACCGATACCAACATAATATTCATCAGCGCGATGGAAGCACCCAGCAATGTGATAAAGCCCACCCCAAAACCACCAAAGCGCAACCCACTGGTGATGCTCTCCATCTCTTGGGCAAGCGATTCACTTTTTTCGATTTCAAATGAATTTTCTTTGCCAATCAAATCCTTTCTAATTTTTCGCATCAGACCGGTTGCCTCACCCATTGCAAAATCCATTAGGTTGGGATCCGAAACACCAATATTAAGCCTGTAATTCAGCCCCGCTCCTGCTGCCTGTTGGTTGGCCACTATGATCGGAATGAGCATCATGTTATCAAAATTGTTTTCGGAGAGGGATCCCTTTTCTTTCAAAAGGCCAACCACCTTGAACTGCATGCCTTTAAAAGAGACAACCGTATTCAGTGGACTCTTGCCTGCACCATAAAGGTTCTTCGCTAGCTCATTACCGAGTATGGCAACATGGCCTCCTTGCCTGATTTCAAAGGGAGAAAAATTTCGACCTTGCTCAAGGTTCAAACCCTTCAGGGCAATGTATTCTTCGTTGACGCCTGTAACATTTACGTTGGCATTGGTCTTTTCTGACCCATGTTTGATCTCCGCTAAAATAGTGAGGCGTGCCGACAGGCTTACGATCGCATCAACGGGATATTGCTCGATAAATTTTTGCGCCTCACTAAGGAGCAAGGGTGAATAAACCTTTTCTTTTATTCCATCCTGGGCAGCCCCCCGATTATCTTTTGAATAGATATCAAACGAGTTCGCGCCCAACGAAGAAAGGCTTTCGTTCACCGAATATTCAATGCCATCAATCGCGGTAAGGATGCCTACCAACGAAGTAATGCCAATGGCCACGATGAGGGCAGTGAGAACAGACCGAAGTAAGTTTGCCTTTACTGAACGAAGGCCTTCTTTGATGTTTTCGAGAAAATTCATCGACTTGTTAAAAGGATTTATCTACTTACTTTACTGAACAATGGTGTATCAAAA
>JAYVMP010000181.1:0-27134 GCA_043758895.1 Bacteroidota bacterium | reverse complement strand
ATGAATGGCAAACCCGAGCAAATCGTAGTCGGCCTTGGGATAAGCAACCGATTTTCGCTCGAGGCAGTGGACATGCTGTATGAAGGAATCAATGCGGCTTGCAAAAATTATAAAGTGGATTTGGTGGGTGGCGATACCACTTCTTCCGCATCGGGATTGGTCATCTCCATTACCGCCATTGGCCGCGCAGCGAAAGACAAAACGGTGTTGCGCAGTGGCGCAAAAGCGAACGACATCCTTTGCGTAACGGGAGACCTGGGTGCTGCCTTCATCGGCCTTCAAATTTTAGAGCGCGAGAAGGAAGTGTTTCAAACCAACCCACAGATGCAACCCGACTTAGAAAAATATGAGTACTTGGTGGGCCGGCAGTTGAAACCGGAAGCACGCACGGATATCATTCATGAGCTCGCTGAAAAAAATATTGTGCCTACTTCCATGATCGATATTTCGGATGGGCTTGCCAGTGAACTTCTTCATCTTGGAAGAAATTCTAACGTAGGGATTAAAATTTTTGAAGATAAAATCCCGATTGATTCACTCACCTACGATACCGCTGTTGAATTTAAGATCGACCCCACCACCGCAGCCCTTAACGGTGGTGAAGATTACGAGCTACTTTTCACGATCAAGCCTGCTGATTTTGAATTGCTAAAAAATCACCCTGATATTCATTTCATTGGCCACACGCACGACAACCCAAATCAAAATGTGATGATCTCTAAAATAGGTACCGTGGTGTCGATCCAGGCGCAAGGGTGGAAACATTTTTAATGGAGAATTGGGTTAATCCTTCGTTGCAACCGATTGATCTTTTGGTCAATTTCACTATATTTGATTATTGTAGCCTTTAGTTATTATGGGAAGCAGTAAGAAATATTCGGCATTTGGCACAATCGTAAGTGTGTACATTTTATTGTCATGTTCTGTGGTTAAAGACAGCGATGTCACCTCACTCGATCAGCTCAACAATCTTAAATTAGCTTCGATCGAAATCATACAAAACCTGAAAGGAAGTGCATCGTCATCAACGGCACCGGTCGTGGACTCACTTTATAATACCCCGAGCTCAACGACCATCGATGTTAGTGGATTGATCAATGGATTGGTAGTGAAACAGACCACGATGGCTTGGCCTGCGTTTGCCAAAACCAAAATGCAATTCAGGAGTAAAATTACGGCCGGCATTTTGATTAAAAACTATTTCTACCAGAACGGGAAACCGAGGGCATCTGCGGTCTATCAAAATAATAAACTCAAAGAATTGTATTCCTTTTATTACGACAAAAATTATAACCTGCTTAATATTTACTCGCGGGTTTTTACTTCCATAACTGCTGCTGACACTGTCCGCGACTCTTTGGTCTATAGCCCCGGTGGTTACCTTAAGCAAATCATTCGCAAATCTGCAACCACTCCTTCCAAGGCAGGTACCATTAATTTCTCCTACACCAAGTACAGCAATTACTCGGATTCAACATTGGGTACAGGTGGCAATAGCAGCCTCCCTAACCCTACCTATGGCAGTTACCAGTATATATATGGCAATTGCTTTTGCCCTAATAGTAATGGCAACTCCTGCTTTGGCTGCGATGCTCAAATAAACAGCTCCGCATCTCATTACCTGATCCAAAATCTGCAGGTAAGCACCATCGTAACTCAACTTCAATTTGAAGATGTGAAGATCATCAATGCCGGCAGTTGTGGAAGGTTGCAAGGATCTACAGATTTCGATACCTACTATTTCCATCCGTTGATGATTTTAAAAGGCCTCTTTGCCCGGGGCGATATACTTTTAAATATTTATGCCATAGACTGGTGGCAGCCGGGGGCAGTAATTACTTCCAGTAGTTTTACCACTAACGAGACGGTCACATTAAATTTCAATTATGCCCGTTAAATGGATGATACCTGTTTTTGCAGTTACCTTCATCTTAGAAGAAGCGAAGGCTCAGTTCACGTTGCCTCGCATTGATATAGAGGTAAAGCTTGCTCAAAACGTTGTGTCCGGCAGTACAGGCAACAAGCAAACATACCCCCTTCAAGCACTAGAAACAACTGATCTTCATCTTGGTGCGCATTGGCAAATTAATCAGCACATTGCGGTAGGTTGGATTTATTCCGGCAGCTTGCGAGGCAGTGGGTACAACGCACAAAATTTTAATTTTAGTTTTGGACAAGGCGACTCGAAGGCCGTTACCTCTTTTAGTGGATTGGACCTTAGGCTATCGGCAGGCCGGGCAGTCACATGGCGACCTTACATGAGTTTGAGCTATGGCAAAGCAGAAGTGGTAGAAGACAAAGGCTCTTTTCGGCTGGCCGACAAAACCACCTCGGTAGGCGGAAGTATCGGTATCATGCGCAGGTTCGGCCACCACCTTTATTGGAATGTTTTTGAGGCCGGCTTGAGGCAATTCTCCAGCAAATTATTCTGGGCTGATGATGGCAATTTCATCATCACCTTCCGCACCGGCTTTACTTATAACATCGGGAAGAAAAGATAAAATTATTCAATATGAACAAGCTAACTCTACCGTTGGCTTTCGCAGTTGTTTGGTCAACGGGGTTGCATTCGCAAGACATGCTGAAGGCAACAATAAAATTAAAATCACCGATCACGCTCGCCTATTCTGCCGACAACAAATACCTCGCGGTATCAACACCGGGTGAAATCCAGTTGCTCAATGCGGGGAGCGATACCAAAGCTACTACGTTCAGCGGGTCTCAAAACCGAAATGTGAACAGTATTGCGTTCAGCATTGACAATGCAAGAATGGCAACAGCGTGCGCTGATGGAACGATTAAACTCTGGACAATTCCCGATGGAAAATTACTCTCCGCCTTCAAAGGCCACACGGGTTCAGTGCTCGCCTTGCGATTTACCAACAATGATCAAACCCTCGTTTCCATAGGCGAAGACAAAGCCGTCAATTTTTGGGATGCTAAATCGGGAACACTTTTAGTAAGCAAGAAAGATCATGTCAAAACCATTCGCGGGTTAGATGCAAGTGCTGATGGAAAATGGGTGGCAACTGGGGGTGCCGACAAAGCTGTCTTTTTAAGAGATGCAGCTACCGGTGAGGTGATTAAAAAATTACAAGCGCATGAAGGATGGGTTCGGTCACTCGCCTTTTCACCAGACAATAAAACAATTGCCAGTGCAGGCGATGATAAAAAAATAATCCTGTGGGATATTGAGACGGGGAAAAAACTGAGAGAATTTTCTCAGCGCGGTTGGATTTATGATTTGGAATTCAGCAATGATGGAAAGTATCTTTTTGCTGCACTTGAAAAAAATGCAGTAGGTGTCTATGATGTAAATACTGGATTACCCGCATTGAAGTTAGAAAATTTTCAAACTCCGGTTCTTTCCCTTGCCATTAGCCCAAATGGAAAAGAGGTAGCCACCATTCAAGAGTTTATTCACGAAGTAAAATATTGGAATATTGAGTCGCTGAATATTTCTCCCGTCTTCCGTTTCAAAGACAAGAAAGATATTAATCCGCCACAGATTTTTGTTTCCAACCCCCCAAACATTCAGGATAATCAGGTGCGTTACTCAAAAGACCTGATCGATATTACCGGCTCTGTCATTGACGAATCCGGTGTGAGACGGCTGCGGGTTAACGGAATTGAAACACCCATTAAGTCAAATGGAAATTTTATAATAAAACTCCCGCTTAGTATGGGTGATAATTTTGTGACCATCGAAGCTTCAGACGTCAATGACAATATTGCGCTCAAGAAATTTTCAGTCTTAAGGAAAGATTTAGGTGGGGGCGACTATGATGCCAGCAAAGCAAAAAATTTCCTTCTTGTTGTCGGTATTAATAACTATGAATATTGGCCGCACCTGAACAATGCCGTGAAAGACGCTAACGACCTTGCCGGCACACTCATGGGCCTTTACAATTTTGATTTCTCAACCGTTACCGTGCTGCGCGATGAGCAAGCCACCCGAAGCAATATTTACAAAACCCTTCGTAATTATATCAGTCAGGTTGCCCCTGCCGATAATTTAGTAATTTACTTTTCTGGTCACGGTCATTTTGACGAACTGTTAAATGAAGGGTATTGGATTCCATTCGAAGCCCGCTTGAATGAAGAAGGCGACTATCTACCCAATTCTTCTATTCTTAAAATTATTGAAGGCATCAATTCGCAACACACCTTTTTGGTGGCTGACGCCTGTTTTTCTGGTTCACTTTTTGGCGAGCAAAAACGAGGGTATGCCGAAAACGTTGAGAAATATAAATCACGCTGGGGCTTGGCCTCTGGCCGATTAGAGGCGGTATCCGATGGGGCGCAAGGCACCAACAGTCCATTCGCTACCCAGGTTCTGAAATTTCTGAAGGAAAATAAAAAAGATAAAATTACCGTTTCCGAATTGATTCAAGCGGTGAAACTTGGCGTATCAGAATATGCTGATCAAACCCCGATCGGCAATCCCTTAAAAGTAAATGGTGATGAGGGTGGCGAGTTCGTCTTTTATAAGAAGAAGTAATTGTAGGATTTGGATCTAGTCTTCCGGATACGGAATGAAAACAAAACTGGTAAAATCTTCATCCACCACGAAGAGGCAACAAAATTCGTCCGGGTCTTTATAGGCTTTCATAAAATCTTCTTGCTTGTCCTGCGCGATGAACTCACGTTGCACAAATTCATCCATAAACGAAGCATAATAATTCCAGTCGAGGTTCAGTTCAAATTTTCGGATCAGCAGTCGGCCAATCGGGATTTCTTTTTTTGATAGGGCAAACACCGGGTAATCAAATCCGCCCTTGCGGATTTGATACGATGCTTCTTTGATCGTGTCGGCTACCTTGATAAAATCAGAACTGATCGTGCCGAGGTACTTTCCATTGAGTTCGGGGTCGTTGAACATAATTTTTTTAATTCATCTGAACCGCGCCAACATTGAGTGGGGACACGGCTCAGCAAATGTCGCTCGTAAAGTTTATCCTTCAAACTTCACGCAATCATCTTTAATAAATTTTTCCTTGCCTTGGATAAGCTCAGGCCAATAGGTGATTAATAGGCAGCGATTTTCTTTCTATTTCTCTGGATAATTTTAGATAATGCCCGCAGTTGTCTCATTTACAGAATCTGAATCGGGGAAATCCTTTCGTAAATCAGTGTGCAAGCAAAATGAGGTTGGTTTCTTGCTAAAATCTTTTTGAATACTTGCCGCGGATTCCTTTGCTGAAATCATATTCGTGGAGATACCTGATGTTGTTTTTTTTCATCCTTTTTAATTGATTAAGATTGCTTCAAGATAAATAAAATTATTTGGGTGAGATTCATTTCTATTTAAAACGGGAATCAAGGCATTTTTGTCAAGCATCAATTTTTTGAAGAGCACGATGCCCAATCGCCAGTTGTGCCACCCCTTGAAGTGGTGGCACAACTTCCCTACTTCCATCAAACCTTCCCTATTTTTTTAAGCCTGAATTTGTATATTCGAACTTCAATCTAAAAATCCTATGGCCTCATTCACCTTAAAAATCAACAACAAAAGCCACACCGTTGATGCCGACCCAGCCATGCCATTGCTGTGGGCAATCCGTGATTTGATCGGCCTCACCGGAACGAAGTATGGTTGCGGCATCGCCCAGTGCGGTGCCTGCACGGTGCACCTCAACGGAAACCCGGTGCGCTCATGCTCTATACCCATCAAGGCGGTTGCTAGCAAGGATATCACCACCATCGAAGGATTGTCGGAAGATAATTCGCACCCGGTGCAGCTCGCCTGGATCAAAGAACAAGTGCCCCAGTGCGGCTATTGCCAAAGTGGACAGCTTATGGCCGCGGCTGCATTGCTGAAAAGGACGCCCAACCCCACCGACAAAGAAATCGACAGTGCGATGCAAGGAAACATCTGCCGGTGCGGCACCTACCAACGCATTCGCAGGGCCATCAGAACCGCGGCCCAAGTGCATTGACATTAAAAAAAGTATTCTGGGTTCTGTGCTTGGTGCATTAATTTAACGGAGACGTGACCCGTGTTACTGATAAAAAAATCCGAGTTAGAAACTACCAATAAACTAAAAAGGAGTATGGCCATAAAATGTATTTCAACCACCCTTATTTTGTTCATTTTGTTTACCACCTTTTCTTTCCGGCAAGAACCTAAATTCAAATTGAAAGAAAGCATCGAACGCGGCAAAGACATTTATATCGTCAACTGCCTCACGTGCCACATGGACCAAGGTGAGGGGACCGATGGATTTTATCCTCCATTGGCCAAATCTGATTACCTGATGGCCGATAAAAAAAGATCAATCCAACAAGTGTTGTATGGGGCAACCGGAGAAATGAAAGTCAATGGATATGTTTACACCGAACCCATGGCAGGATTCGATTTCACGGACGAACAACTAAGTGACGTGCTCAACTATGTGAGAAGCTCTTTTGGGAACAAAGGGTCTGCAGTTACACCGGGAGAGGTGAAAGCTGCGAGAAAGAAGTAATCTGATCTTCAACTATCTTTGTGCGGATGGGAGAAATAAAAGACATTCGGTGGTTGCAACGCTTCGCTAATTTTAATAGAGCTTTCCTTCAATTAAAGAAATTCCTTGAGAAAGGCGAACTCAACGAATTTGAAGAGCAAGGTCTAATACAATCTTTTGAGTACACCTTTGAGTTGGCCTGGAATGTAATTAAGGACTTTTATGAGGATCAAGGGGAACAGTCAATTCAAGGAAGTAAAGACGCATTCCGGCTCGCCTTTAAACGCGGGTTGATTGCACATGGGGAGGAATGGATGGAGATGGTTGAAAGCCGTAAATTAACGGTGCACACATACAATGAAAAAACAGCAAATGAAATCGTTAAATTGATAAGACAGAAATACTTTAAGAATTTCAAGCAACTCCATTTAGCATTGGAAGCGATTCGTTCAGGCAACCCATCCGATTTATTACAAAAATGACTTTTGGCCTTTCAGAAAATATTATTTCAGAAATCCTAAATGTATTTCTTCAATTTTCAGAGATTGAAGAGGCCATTCTCTATGGCTCACGGGCAAAGGGCAATTTCAAAACCGGTTCTGATATTGACATTTCACTCCGGGGCGATCGCCTCAGCGTAGAACTGTTAGCCAAGGTGAGTTCACAATTGGATGATTTACCCATCCCACACACCATTGATTTATCGATTTTGGATCATATAAAAAATACAGACTTGCTCGATCATATCCATCAGGTTGGCAAAGTTATTTTTAGTAAAAGTGGAGGGGCCTTAATGCGTTAACGTCAACCTCAGTTGCTTCGCCTTATCCGGGTAGTCAGTAATGAAACCGTCCACGCTCATTTCTTTTAACCCGGTCATTTCCTTTTCGTCATTCACTGTCCAGGGGATGACCCGCATTTTGGAAGATCGTTTCCCCGGTTTCAACAGGCGTGATGGAATTTCACGGTGAATAAAATCGATTTCATTTTGATCAAGCAATTTATAATCCGGGCTGTAGATATCGGGCACAAAGCCAAGGTCTTTTAAGTTTTCACTGATCGTTTTTAGGTTTTCCACGAGCGCAGCAAGGCGCACTTCCGGGTATTTTTTATGCCAGTACCTCAACACCCGAAAATCAAAAGACTGGATCACCACCCGGTCCCACGGCAAATACTGGTCGATGAAGTTATAAACCAGGTCTGAAAATTCTTGTGGCTTGGGATTGAATTTATTGTCTTCCTTGGGCGAGCTTTTGATTTCGATGTTATAATCCACTTCGTACTTCGAAAAATTCTTGATGTGGTTTTCGGCAGCAACAATCACATCAACCAGCAATGGTTTTGAGGTTTTCATTTTTTGCTGCCGGGGAAAATTCACGTTTCCTTTTGATCCACAGTCCCATTGCTTCACCTGATCATAGCTCATCTGAAAAATATTGTATTTCCTTTCATTTCTTTCATTTATCTCCTTACCGGAAGGATCAAGGCAATAGGCTGCGCTCATCCACGGCTCGTGCGACACCACAAGCTGCTTATCTTTCGTCACGGCCAAATCCATTTCAAGGGTGGCGACACCCGAATCCAACGCCAGCAAAAAAGCGGGAATAGTATTTTCGGGCATCAAGCCGCGAGCTCCGCGATGGCCTTGTATATCAAATTTTGGAATGTACGTTTGAGCCACCGATAAATTGTTGCCAGCGAGAAACATTAGTAAGAATAATAAATTAATTTTCATCTCGAAAGATAGTTTAAAAGCTGCGCGTTGTAAAGGTGAACTAAGGGGAATATTACCGCACATCATCCATGTCGTTAAGTTAAGCGCCAATGACCTCCTCTCTTCAGTAGAAGAACGAGGCGAAGTATAAGAAAGGCATAACTTAACGACATAGGCACATCAGCGCTAAACTTATGGCTCGCAGCGTGCGCTAAAAATAATTACCTTTAAGAATGCCTCGCTTAATAAAATTAGTATTGTGCTTCGCCCTGCTGGCAGGCAGCAGTTGGGGATTTTTTGCGCACCGCAAAATCAACCGGATAGCCGTGTTCACGCTTCCCGTAGAGATGATTTCATTTTACAAAAAGAACATCCGGTACATTGAAGAGTCGGCCGTTAATCCTGACCGCAGACGGTACATTCTACCCGAAGAAGCACCACGCCATTATATCGACCTGGACAATTATGGCGACAGTGTTGCTTTGCAGTTGCCTCAGTATTGGAACGATGCGGTTGCCAAATTCGGGGAAGATTCTTTACAAGCGCACGGTGTTTTACCTTGGAATATCTACCGGGTTTATTTTCAATTGAAAGATGCCTTTGCCGTGAAGGATCCCGACCGGATTTTAAAATTTTCAGCCGACTTGGGCCATTACGTGGCCGATGCGCACGTGCCACTGCACACCACAAAAAATTACGATGGGCAATTGACTAATCAAGTTGGGATTCATGCCTTTTGGGAATCGCGGTTGCCTGAACTGTTTTCCGGTGACTATGATTTTTTTACCGGAAAGGCCAACTACATTAGCAACGTGCAATTGACTGCCTGGCAAATTGTTTTTAAAACCAATCAATCGCTTGACTCCGTTTTGCGATTTGAAAAAGTGCTTTCAAGTGAATGGGGAGACAAGAAATACAATTTTGAAACACAAGGCCGCCAAACCGCCAAGGTTTTTTCTTCAGGTTACTCTAAAGCCTATCACCAACTTCTATCGGGCATGGTAGAGCGGCAAATGCGCGTCAGTATTTTAATGACCGGTAGCCTTTGGTACACCGCCTGGGTAGATTCTGGCCAACCCGATCTAAAATCATTGATTGATTATAGACCCTCAGCCGAAGAAATAAAAAAACGAGAAGAGGAATTGAAAAAATGGAAGGAGGCGCAAAAAATTATGATCAGAACACATGAACACGATTAGCTTATTCGAGTTTGATCGTTCTTTTTTGAATTTTTGAATTCACCATCTTGAATTGGATTAAATCCCTTCCTCAATTTTAAACAGCTTGCTCAACTTGTTTCGCCCTTTGCCGTCCATCATCAGCAGCAGGTAATCGCCCGGCTCGATTTTAATGTTGCCCTCTGGGTTTTTGAATAACGTTCGTTGGCCATTTTGAATTTTAACCAGACCAATCAGTACCACATTGCAATCGCGCTTCAAATCAAAGAACGCTTTATCGTAAGGTGTGTTGGCATAGAGGTTATCCGGCTTCACCAAAAACTGCTTCATGTCGTACTCATCCTCTTCGTGGGCGAAGGCGATCAACTCTTCGCTGAAGTGGGCCACATCGGGTTCGTAAATGTAACTCGCCAATAGCTTGGACGAGATTTCGTTTTTTGAAATGGTATAGGTTACGCCCGCGTGCATGAACGTGCTCTTCAGGTTGCCATTGTCGAGGGTGACCACATAATTCAAATCCGCAAAATGTTTTTTGATGTTGATGATATAGACCAATTTTTCGGTGTCGTCATTGAGGTTTACAAACACAATGGAAGCCTGTCGGATATTCGATTTCTCCAAGATCTCAAAATTACTGTAATCAGAGTACAAGGTGAACACCTGCTCCATCGAATAGTATTCGCGGATGATGTCGATGTGGCCACGGTCTTTTGTCACCACTGCCACTTGACGACCGGCTGCTACCAGATGGCTGATCACCGATTGGCCAAATTCGTTCCAGCCAATGATCACCACATGGTTTTTGAAACCAGTGCCGTTGAGGCCCAGTTCTCGTTGTTCTTTTATTGTGCTCATAAAATTTGCAATCTGTCCAATGATAAAACCATACACACCCAAACTGGAAAGCAGAAAAATAAAACCGATCATGCGGCCCCAGTACGTAACCGGCAGCACATCGCCATAGCCCACCGTAGTGAGCGTTTCCACCAAATACCACATGGCATCCTGCGTAGTGCTGAGTTTACTGTGAGGTTGCCCTGCCTCCAAACGGAGCAACAAGACCAACAGGCCGCCATAAACGCACACGAAAAGAAGTAAACTGATTAAAACTCTCCGGTAGTTAGGGCGCTTCATGGTTGAAATTGCACTTAAGTAACTTAAAAGGAAGAAGAAATAAAAATTTACTGCCTTTGCCAGCCAACGGAGTGCCGCCCTATCCCTTACCGGGGTTGCGGTCTAGTGCGTTAGAAATGCCAACAACGATCAGCGAAAGCAACAGGAAGGCTAGGCACAAACCAACACAATTGAAAAAAACTTGTAAAGAGGTAAGTGAAATGGCATCAATAAGTGGATAGGGATAAAACCCGGAAGCCTTTCCACGCAATAAGATAAATAGTAAGTAAACGAAAGGATAGATCAACCAGGCGAATACGTTTCTCCATTGCAGCCCTGACTTGGAGGCCACGACCAGCCAGTATAAAAAAAACATCGTAGGAATAACCGAATGGAGCAGTTCGTCCACAATCTGCTGCATGCCTTCTGGTCTACAATATTGACGCAAGACAAGGTTATAAACTATCCCTACGACAATAATGTAAATTGTAACCGCAGCAAGCGTGGATGACTTTACAAAAAACCTGCCCCATGCGCTTTCTAATTTTTAGCATGAGGAATGTAAAACACAAGGCAACGATCATGTTGGTGAGAACGGTGAAATAACTGAAAAACCGTATTGTTGTTTCAATCACGGAAGCAGTCCTGTTTGCCTGAATCAAATAAAATTGCGCCAAGACAGCAAACCAGCTGGTGAAAAATCCAATGGTTGAAACTATTTTTTGTGGTGTCATCTAATATTCTCGGTCAACAAAAATGTGTTGTGTCACCTTTGAACCGGCTATTTAGGGCCGCATTCATCCAATGCTTTTTTTACTTCCTGAATTTCAACCACTCCGCGTTCGCGCCCCCATGAATTATAAAGATAGGTTCCAATTTCAGCGATCTCCAATTCCGTAAGCGAAGGAACACCAGGCATTGATTTATTAAATTTTTTCCCGTTAACTATAATTTCACCTTGCTTGCCGTATTTCATTATACATAGGGAAGTAGTGAAATTTTTATCTAGGTAATCGCTGGGCGCAAGTGGAGGATAAACCAACCTCAACCCCTTGCCGTTTTTTTGGTGACAGTTGCTGCAATTCTTTTCATACAGCATTTGGCCTTGGGCATAGTATTGATCATACTTTGTTCCTCGGTTGGAACAGGAAAAAATCAATAAGGCAATAGAGGCGGCCCATTTCAAATGACCAACTACACGCTCAAAATTGCGGGCAGCCAACTTTGAACGTGGAACGTGGAACGTTGAACTGATAATCATTCCGACCTCAGCCTTTTAATTTCCGCAATCAACCGGTTCACATCGTCCTCTTTTGTGCCATCGTATTTTCCGCGAATGCGCCCCTGCTTGTCAATCAACAAAAATGCACCGCTGTGTATGCGCCCGTCCGGTTCGGTTTTGTCTTCCATGGCAGTAGCAAAATAGCTGGTCTGTGCGATTTTAAAAATGGAATCTTTCACGCCCGTTACAAAATGCCAGCGTCTGCTTTCCACCCCAAGCCGTTGGGCGAAGTCGTGCAGCAACGCTACGGTGTCAAACTCCGGATCGATAGAATGGGAAAGCAATAGCACATCGGGCATTTCCTGCGTGGCCTCGTACACCCGGAGCATCTGTGTTTTCATGATAGGGCATATTGTGCGACAGGATGTAAAGAAAAAATCGGCCACATAAATTTTGCCTTTAAAATTTACATTGGTAATCAGCATACTGTCTTGGTCCACAAATTGAAACGGAGCGATCGTGTGGTAAAGTGTATCCTTTCCTTTCAATTCGCGCTCTCCGAAGATGGGGAGTTTTTCGTTTTTGGAAGAGCAGGATGCCAGTAAAAGTAGGCAGTAAGCAAGAGGCCATACGCGCTTCAGCTTCGAGTAGCATGTACTAAGTGGCGAATGCCGAGTAGCAACATTCCTGCCCCTATTCCAAAATGATTTCATCTCCTTCATGTATTTCATAATGACTGACTGCTAAAACGTTTTGCCCAAATAAAACTTTGTTTTCTTTCTTGCGGTATTTTGATAAAGTTGCCAATGGCTCAACTCCTTTTTCACCCGTATCTTGATTTATGGTGGTGAGCACACAACGGGCACAAGGCTTCACCGCTATAAATTTATTTTTACCTACTGAAAATTTTTTCCAACAGTCTTCCTCATAGGGCCGGCCTCCGTCAAAAACAAAGTTGGGACGAAAGCGGTTCATTGGCACCTGCACGTTCAACCTGGCGTTGAGATCCGCCAAAGATTGCTCACCAATGATCAGAAAAGGGTAAGCATCTGCCAAGCTCACCTGTTCGTCATTGATTTTATAACCTGCATCAACTGGGCGTAAATTATTTTCAGGGAAGGCAACCAACTTGCAGTCCATCGCAAGTCGTTCTGAAAACCACTCACTGTATTCTTTACTAACTTCATGAACCTCCACTTCGTCATCCCAAATTTTTGCGGCAATAGAAGAATCAATGGAGCGAATAACAGAAGGAGTGAATGACAGAAGGAGTGAATCTTGACCACAACTGATTTTGAATGCCGAATCTTGAATTTGCAATTTAAAAAGGGCCATCTTCGGGTAAAGCCGTTGCGACATAAATTCATTGTCGCTGTCGGTCAGCATCCACCGCCTGTCGTGTGCCAATCCCTTCTCCATCACCTTGGCTGACTTTAAGCGAATACCGCCAAGTGATTTTATAGGGTAAATCCAAATTTCAGTAAGGGTTAGCTTTGACACAAGAACTTTTATGAAGAATTTTTGCACTAACTTAGGCACTAAATATTCACAAAAAAAATGTCGAATGCTTCCGCTCTCTGGTATTTTGAAAGTGTGAACCTCTATGAGATGCTTTGCCCCCATAAGGTAAAGCCCATGGCCGAGCGGCACACGTTCAATTTCTTTAAAAAAGACCAGTTCATTTACTTTCCCGATGAGCCGGCCCTATATATTTACATGATTGCCAATGGCCGTGTGCGCATTGGCCGCTACCTTGATGACGGCAAGGAAGTGGTGACGGCCATTCTCGGCATGGGCGAAATTTTTGGTGAACTGGCTTTAGCTGGCGAAGAAAAAAGAAGCGACTTTGCGCAAGCAATGGACGATAAAACCTCGATATGCCCGCTGAGTATCGAAGACCTCAAACTGCTCATGTACGACAACCGTGAGCTCAGCTTCAAGATGTTGAAACTCGTTGGCCTTCGCCTGATGAAACTAGAAAGAAAATTAGAACTGTTGGTTTTTAAGGATGCGCGCACCCGCATTATCGAGTTCATCAAAGATTCGGCCACTTGGAAAGGGAAGAAAGTGGGCTATGAAACTTTGGTGCCCACCCAACTCACGCATAAAGATATCGCTGCACTTACGGGCACGAGCCGCCAAACGGTAACCACCATTCTCAACGAGTTGAAAGAAAAAAACCTTATCAACTTTGATCGAAAGAAAATTTTGGTGCGGGATTTGGCGAATTTGAAGTAGTCCTTGTTGAACGTAAACCGCGCTGAAGAAAGAGGTACAAGTCGCAAGCTGTTTAAGCCAGGAAAAAAATTGAAGCACAAGAAAACTCGTAACGCTACACTTGCACTCAGCTTAAAGAGGTTACTCCTCAATCAGCACCCCCATTTTTCCTTTCTGGTAATCACGCATGGCTTCCATGATTTGCGTTTGTGTATTCATCACAAAAGACCCGTAGGAAACAACCTCTTCATTTAATGACGCGCCACTCAGCAAAAGAACTCGCGTATTCCGGGTAGCTTCAAGCAGGATGCCTTCGCCATCGTTTTTGAAATAGACGAGGTGCAAGCCATCGACTAATCCAAAGGCATCCACGTTCAATTGCCCGTCAAGCAAATAAATCAGGGCGTTGTGATCTGGAGGGAGCGGGATAGAAATTTTTCCTCCTTCTTGGAATACTAACGTTGCCGCGTTAACTGTTGCCTGCGATGGCACGGGTCCTTTTACATTCAGCAGTTCCCCTGAAAAAACATTGACCTTTACTTTTCCATCTTCGCTTGAGGTTGAGGGAACATCCCCGGCCTGGATCGGGAAGTAATGGGGCATGTCCATCTTATTTTTTGCTGGGGTATTGATCCACAACTGAATAATTTCCTGTTGCCCGCCAATTTCGTGAATGTCATCCGGGGGTCTTTCGCTATGGATAATGCCCATGCCTGCATTCATCCATTGGGCACCGCCCGCATAGACAGTGCTATCGTGCCCACGGCTGTCGCGGTGGTGAACACCGCCTCGAAAAATAAAAGTTACAGGCGAAAATCCACGGTGCGGGTGCGGCCCCACCCCGGCATGATCAGGTTTCACATGGGCCGGTGCCTTAATGTTGGCATGGTGCAACAATAAAAACGGATCGATTTGTTCTACGGCCTGCGAAGGCAACGGCTGGCGAATAGGCATGCCGCCCATGTCCATTTTTTCGGCAAACAATAAATGAGAGACTGATCTTAATTTCATAAAATTTCAATTTTTTTCGTTGATTGATTCTGGATACAAATTGCCGGATACAGGGGCGAGCATCAAAAACCCAGTACCTGAAATCGGTATCCAAAATCTAATTCATCGGCACATCCATCAACAACAATTCTGAATCGCTGTCGGCAGTGATCGAAAGTTTTTCGATTTCCCAAATTCCCAACCCATCGCGCTTGTTCAGTTTTTGACCGCTGATGTTTACATCTCCTTCAATCACAAAAGCGTAGACCCCGTTTCCTTTTTGACTGATCGTATAGTCGGCTTGAAATCCCTTTTTCAAATTCCCCAAATAAAATTTTGCTTCTTGGTTGATCCACACTCCCTCGCTTTCTTTTTCGGGGGAGACGATCAGTTGAAGTTTGTTCTCCCGCTTTTGCGGATCGAAATTTTTTTGATCATAATGTGGTTTGAGATCGCGCACTTTTGGAAAGACCCATATCTGCAAAAAGTTTACTCTTTTATCTTTGTTCTTGTTGTGTTCCGAATGTTGAATGCCTGTTCCGGCACTCATGATCTGCACATCGTTTTGGTGGATCATGGCCACGTTGCCCATGCTGTCTTTGTGTTCAAGGTCTCCCGAAAGCGGAATGGAAATGATTTCCATGTTATCGTGCGGGTGCGTGCCGAAGCCCATGCTGCCCTCCACAAAATCATCGTTGAGCACGCGCAATGCCCCAAAGTTTGTACGCAACGGGTCATAATAATGTGCAAAACTGAATGTATGATTGGTGTCAAGCCAGCCGTGGTTGGCATGGCCACGTGTATTGGCTTTGTGCAAAACGGTGTTCATATCTCAAAATAAAATTTACTGACTACGCTACAAAATCCAATCTCAGAAAGTTCAATCCATGATGCAAAAAATTAACAAAGAAAGATATTGCACGAAGACACATAGAACTACGCGAAATTGCACCCCGCGGTTGAGTGCCTTTATAGCATCAACGGTAACTTTAGAAACAACATCGGATAGTCATCTGTATTTCATTGCGTTTACTCTTTATATTTGCTCCAGTGTAAAAAGAAACAAAATCAAAATGAAAATTGCCATCCTTGATCTTTACGAAGGAGAGCCCAACGAAGGGATGCGGTGCATTCAGCAGTTGGTGGAACGATTCAAAACAGAGGTTTCATTTCCTGTATCCTACCAGGTATTCGATGTGCGGCAGCATTTGGCGATCGCAGATTTAAGTTTTGACGCCTACATTTCGTCCGGTGGGCCGGGCAGTCCCCTTACCAGTATTGGTTCAACGTGGGAGCAGCACTATTTTGGGTTGATGGATGCGGTTTTAAAACACAATCGGGAAAACCCTTTTCAGAAAAAATTTGTGTTTCTGATTTGCCATTCCATGCAACTCTTTTGCCGCCACTATGGGTATGCTAAAGTTACAAAAAGAAAGAGCACCGCGTTTGGCGTCATGCCCATCCACAAAACAAAAGAAGGAAAAAAAGAACTTTGCTTCCATCCACTGAGTGATCCGTTTTATGCCGTTGACTCGCGCGACTATCAGATCGTGAAACCCAATGAAGCTAAAATCTGGTCGGGTGGAGGACATGTGCTGTGTATTGAAAAAGAAAGGCCGTTGATCCCTTTTGAGCGAGCGGTGATGGCCATCCGCTTCAACGAAGCGATCATCGGCACCCAGTTTCATCCCGAAGTGGATAGTGACGGCATGCACCGCTACCTGCTGCGCGATGATAAAAAGAAAATCGTTACGGATAAATTTGGGGAAAAGAAATACTTTCAGATGTTGAGGATGCTCAACGAACCCGACAAAATCAGGTTGACTCAACACACGATCTTACCCAATTTTCTTCATCACGCGGCCAAGGCCTACGCCACTATCGAAGTATGATTGAGGCCATTCGAAAACGCTACAATGCACAATTTTCTGAAAAGAAATACCTATCGTTTGTTGCCGATTTAAATAAAACATTCAACCACAACATCACTTTTCGTATTGCCGAAAGTCCCATTTTTGTTGACCAAGGATTCAAACGCAAACTGGTGGAGGCTTCCGACCAAATTATTGACTTCTTGGCCCGCGATGATTTTAAGAAGCTCACCGAAAAGGCAATACCCCCAAATTTATTTGTTCCCCATGAAACTGCATACCCGCTTTTTCTTGCCCTGGATTTTGCCGTGGTAAAAAATGAGGCAGGCGAATTGCAGCCTCAACTCATCGAGATGCAAGGCTTCCCTTCCTTGTTTGGCTGGCAGGATTTTTTGGCAACCAAGTTTAAAGCGCATTTTTATTGCCCGAACGGCTTCAATAATCATTTTGGATTATCAAAAGACCACTATCAATCAGAATTAAAAAGTATCCTGCTCAACGATCATGCGGCTGAAAACGTGATCCTGTTGGAGATTGACCCGATGAAGCAAAACACGGCCATTGATTTTATCATCACCGAAAAAATGACAGGTGTAGCACCCGTTCACATCGGTGATGTAGAGCGGGAGGGAAGAAATCTTTTTTACAAGAAAAATGGAAGACGGGTTCCCATCCATCGGATTTACAACCGGGTAATCTTTGACGAGTTGGTGAAACGCAATGACCTGAACTTGAATTTTAATTTAACTGACGATGTGGATGTGGAGTGGGCTGGCCACCCCAATTGGTTTTTTCGGATCAGCAAGTACACCATGCCAATGATCAAAAGTGAATACATCCCCGAATGCAAATTTTTGAATGAATATAGGTCGTTCCCTGACGACCTGGAAAATTATGTACTCAAGCCACTCTTTTCCTTCTCTGGGAGAGGGGTAATTTTTCATGTAACCCCAAGCGACCTAAGTTCTATCCCTGAAGCCCAAAGAGAAAATTATTTGCTGCAACGAAAGGTGGAATACGAGCCGGTGATTCAATCGCCTGATGGAAAGGTGAAAGCCGAGATCCGGTTGCTGTTCATCTGGAAGGAGAATCAGCCCCGGCCGGTGCTATTTACCAATTTGGCCAGGTTGAGCAGAGGCGAGATGATCGGTGTGAAATTTAATAAAGACAAAACGTGGGTAGGCGGATCGGTCTGCTTTTTTGAACCAGACTAATTCCCATTTTCTGCGGTTACAATCCTGTCTTTACTGTCCATATCGCGGATGATCTCAACACGGATATATCCGGACTCTTCGAACAATTGTTTTATTTCTTTTCCAAACCCGGAATTGATTTCTATACAAATTTTTCCAGAAGGTTTCAGCAACGCCTTCCCTTTGGCAGCTATGGCCTTATAAAAAAGCAAGGGGTCGTTGTCTGGAACAAAAAGGGCTAGGTGGGGCTCGTAGTTCAAAACATTAGCATTCATCCATTTCTTTTCTGATTCGCGCACATAAGGAGGATTACTCACGATACTATCAACTTGCTCTATCTCAAAATTGCTTGCCAAAAAATCCACTTGAATAAATTCCACATTTGCTTCAAGTTTTTTTGAATTTTCCTTTGCCCTGTACAGTGCATCGGTGCTCACCTCAACGGCATAGACTTTTGAATTGGGGATTTCAAGATTTAAGGTAATGGCGATACATCCGCTGCCCGTACCAATATCTAAGATGCGAGGAGATTTCAATTTGAGTTTTAAAATTTCTTGAACCACTAATTCCGTTTCCGGCCGCGGGATCAGCACGGAAGAGTTTACGTTAAATTTTCTTCCAAAGAAATTTGCTTCTCCCAAAATGTATTGCAAAGGTTCGTGCTGGTTGAGACGGGAAATAATATCCGAAACATCCTGCCTTTCAATTTGCTTTTCCGATAAGATATCCGTCCATGTGCCATAATATTTTTCCATGATGGCCAATGCGATTGCCCGTGTTTCACCGGGATCATAGTTGACCAATTGCGATTGGATATCCTGAAAAACCGTTTTGGAATTGGTATGCTTCTCGTTCATCTTTGCAATGATAATAAATGCCCATGACTCCCGATGAACTTTTCATGCAACGTGCCATTGAGTTGGCTCAGCTTGGAACCGGCACGGTAAGCCCGAATCCCCGGGTAGGTTGTGTGATCGTTCATGACTTCAAAATTATAGGTGAAGGCTGGCATCAAAAATTTGGTGAGGCACATGCCGAAGTGAATGCCGTGCTTTCGGTTGGAGATCCCTCTCTCTTAAAAGAAGGCACCGTTTATGTTAACCTCGAACCGTGCTCACATTTTGGCAAGACTCCGCCTTGTGTTGATTTGCTTATTGCGCAGGGGGTAAAGAAAGTGGTGATCGGAAATACAGACACCAATCCATTAGTAGCAGGGCGCGGGATACAAAAGTTAATTTCATCAGGAACTGAGGTGGTGGTTGGAGTTTTAGAAAAAGAATGCCGGGAGTTGAACAAACGTTTTTTTACTTTCATTGAAAAGCAGCGGCCGTACATTATTTTGAAATGGGCACAAACTGCCGACCGGTTTATAGCCCAAAAAAATTTTGAGTCGAAGTGGATCAGTAATGATTTTTCCCGTCAGGTGGTCCATCAGTGGAGAGGTGAAGAGGATACTGTGCTGGTGGGCACCCGCACAGCTGCGCATGACAATCCTTCTTTAACCGTGCGGGATTGGAGCGCAAGAAATCCAACCCGGATTGTGATCGATCGGTTTCTTCGGTTGGATGACCATTTGCATTTGTTCAATCAGAAAGAAAAAACAATTTGCTACAATTTGCTCAAACATGAGGAACGCCCCAACCTTGTATTGGTCCGGATTGACGAAGAAAACTTTATTGTAAACCTTGTGCACGATTTGTTTAAGAGGGGTATCCAATCCATGATGGTAGAAGGCGGGGCGCAGACACTTCAACTATTTTTAGACGCAAAACAATGGGACGAAGCAAGGGTTTTTACTTCACCACGCATTTTTGGTGAAGGCATTCCTGCACCGATTCTTTTGGCAAAACTTATAGCTCAACAACATGTAGGAACCGACCGGCTTGAATATTTTTTTCCTAAGTAGTCTTTTAAAATTTTCAGTCCTTGCGAACACCATTAAAAGCGAAGCCCCAATTTCTTTGCGGCTTCATTTGCCTAAGCATTATAGACTGAGGCAAATTCCTTTGCGAAGTCTTCCAATTTTATTTTGCCCAGCATTGGTTTATTTTTCCAATAATCGGCTTGTATTTTCCTTCACGCAAAGCCGCAGCGATTGGTCCAATAATTTAACTTCATTGCAAACTCCAACATGGAAGGTGGAAGGGGGAAGCGATCTCCAAAAACAGATCGCTCTTTTCAATGATACTAATTGCTATTTCTCGCCACCACTGTAAATTGTCGCGAGGGTTTGTCCCTATTTTTTTATCTTTAACCAACAAACCATTTCTATGCAATACTCCAAATATCTTGTAGCTGTGTTGGTGTCGATTACTATTTTGGCCCAAGCCCAAAAAACCAAACCTGAAGTTTTCAAATCCATTGATGCAAAAAACGATTTCTATTCCGGCATAGCCCAAAAAATCTGGGGCTTTGCCGAAGTAGGTTTCCAGGAAACACAAAGTTCGGCATTGCTCCAACAGACGTTAAAAGACGCAGGTTTTCAGGTTGAAGCGGGTGTGGCGGGAATGCCCACTGCATTTATCGCAACGTATGGGGCTGGCAAACCGGTAGTGGGGATATTGGGAGAGTTTGACGCCTTGCCCGGTGTATCGCAGGAAGCGGTGTCGGAATTAAAACCAATTGCAGGGCAAAAAGCGGGGCATGCTTGCGGTCATCATTTGTTTGGCACCGCTTCAACAGCCGCAGCCATTGCCGTAAAAGATTGGCTCATCGCCAATAAAAAATCTGGAACGATTAAACTTTTTGGCACACCGGCCGAAGAAGGTGGATCGGGCAAAGTGTACTTAGTGCGCGATGGTTTTTTTTACGGGGTGGATGTGGTTTTTCACTGGCATCCCGGTGCGCGCAACTCGGCCAGCTACGGTTCATCGCTTGCCAATAAATCGGGCAAATTCCGGTTTTATGGCGTGGCCTCACATGCCGCAGCTTCGCCTGAACGAGGCCGATCAGCATTGGATGCTGTGGAAGCCATGGACATGATGGTGAACATGCTGCGCGAGCACGTGAATGAACAAACCCGTATCCATTATGTGATCACTCGCGGAGGCGAAGCCCCCAACGTAGTGCCGGCTTTTGCAGAAGTCTATTATTACGTTCGCCACCCCGATCCTACCGAAGTGAAGGCAACATGGGATTGGGTTGCAAAAGCAGCACAAGGTGCATCGATGGGCACTCAAACCCGATTCGAATCGGAAGTAACGGGTGGAGTTTATAATCTTTTGCCCAACGAAGTTCTCGCTAAAACAGTCTATGAGAATCTGAGCAGCGTTGGCGGTTATGTTTACACCCCTCCCGAAAGGGAATTTGCACAGAAAATCCAACATACTTTTTCAAAAAAACCAGCGATTGAATCCACCAACGAAATAGAAAAATTTGGTGCGGACAATGACAAAGGAGGAAGCACCGATGTGAGCGACATCAGTTGGGTAGTGCCTACTGCGGGGCTAAGCACGGCCACGTGGGTGCCCGGCACAGCGGCCCACAGTTGGCAGGCCGTGGCAGCAGGGGGAACGAGCATTGGCTCGAAAGGGATGGTGGTGGCGGCCAAAACCTTGGCGGGTGCCATGGTCGATGCCTTCAGCAATCCAAAATTGATTGAAGAGGCGTGGAAGGAATTGAAAAAACGACAAGGCGAAAACTTTAAATACGAGCCATTAATTGGCGACCGCAAGCCGGCTTTGGATTATCGGAAGTAGGTCAGGGATGAAAATGGTTAGGGATAAAAACCTGAACGGTTGAGCCAACCCCGACCTCACTCTTCAATTCGATCCGCCCGGATAGTTTGTCAACCATTTTCTTCACAATATAGAGGCCTAACCCGTTGCCTTTGCTTTTTTCATTCGCCCGGAAATACATTTCAAAAACGCGGGGAAGATAGGCGGGGTTGATCCCTTCCCCATTGTCTGCTACGGCCAGCACCACTTCATTCCTCTGTTGGTAAGCCTTCAACTCGACAACCGGATTTTCAGTCGAGCAAAAGGCAATGGCATTTTCCAATAAGTTTTGAATGATGAATTTCACAAGTGCCGGATATGAAAAAAAAGGCTCGCTCAGGTTAACTTCTGTAAAAACCCGGATGGATTTTTGATTGATCTCATTGCTAAAGTTATCGAGTTCGATTTTAAAAAGGTGATCTACCAATACTTCGCTATAAATCAATTCCTGCAATCCGGCCACACTGATCGATTGTAACTTCATCAACATTTTGTCGAGACTTCGGGCAGTCTCGTTTACCTTCAAGAATAATTCCAAAGCACTTTGATCCTTGACTGTTATTTTGGCCACTTCGGCTAGGCCCATGAAGGTAGTCAGTGGCCGCCTGAAATCGTGTGAGGTGCGATAAAAAAAGGTATCCAGTTCCAAGTAAGCCTCCTTTAACTCGGATGTCCGTACTTTTATCTTTTCTTCCAGGCCTTCGTTGACGCGAGCAATGGTATGATTGCTTTCCATCAATTCCTCAGTTTGGGCTTGTATTTCCTCTTTCTGCTCCGAGATTTCCTTGTTTAGCTTACTGAGTATTTCGTTTCCTTCTTTCAACTCTTCCGATTGTGTCCTAATCTCCTCATTCTGTTCGGAGACCTCCCGGTTTAGTTTTCTTACTTTTTTGTAGAACCGATAAATTACAAAAGAACCAATACAAATGAGGATGAAAATAACCAAGCCTACACTAATGATATACCATTGTTGCCTGATCTCATTACGCTGTAGTATAAACTGCTGGTGTTGCAGTTCCTTTTCTTGCCCCAAAATTTTTATCTCCTTGTCCTTTTGATCCAAGTCGAAATCATATTGCAAAGCGGAAATCCGGCTGCTCAGGTTTTGATTGAAAACTGAATCTTTTAAATTTGTATAGAGAATTGAATAGTGAAGCGCTTTCTTAAATTTTGATTGAAGGCTGTAAAAATCTCTCCTGTTTTTGTAAATATCCTTCAAGACATCTCGCGAATTAATTTTTTTGGCTAATGCTTCGCCCATGAACAAATACCGCTCGGCCCGTTTAAAATCCTTCATTTTCAGATAAAGCGCGCCCAAGCTCTGGTAAGTATAGCAAATGCCAATGGCATGGTTCATCTCCTCTTCCAGGGCCAGGCTCTTGAGTTCATATTGCTCTGCTCTTTCATAGTCGTTCAGTTTTTCATTGAGTAGCCCCAGGTTCAGCAGTGTGCTCGCAACTCCCCTTTGATAATTATTTTTTTGACGGATGGCCAGTGCCTTGCTGTAATAAGCGAAGGCTAACTCATTTTTATGGTGGCGATCGGCCAACAAACCCAATAAATTATAGGCGGAAGCCTCCTCAAATGCATAGTGGCGATCCTTGGATAAAGTGAGCAGTTTGTCACAAAATCCCTCCGCCAGTTTGTCTTGCTCCAACTGGAAATACACCCACGCTAGTTGAAAATACGATACCGCCACTTTGTAGTAATTGTGACTGGGCTCGGCAAGTCCAAGGGCTTTGTAGTTGTATTTTAAACTGGCCTCATAGTGCGAAATATCGGCCAGCACACTCCCGATATCAGTAAATAAATTAATGAGTTCAAACCGGTTGGAATTATGCTCGTAGAATTTTTTTGCCATCATAAACAAATCAAGGGAGCCTTTGTAGTTTCCCAAGTGAGCCAGCACAATGGCCCGTTCCTTGTAGATACCGCTGATCTCTTCATTCAAGACTGTATCCCTTCCCAATTCTTTTTGTATTTGATTAAGGAAATTGAGGCTCACCTGATAATCGCTGTGTTCGGTATGATAAATAGCAAGATGTATACCGACCCAAACGAACGCTCTTTTCCCTTTTAATTTCTTTCTGATTTCCCAACTCTGTATCAAATACTTGTACCTAAGCTTATCGTTGTTTTTAATCCTATAAAAATCAGCGAGGTTAGAATATAAAAAAGACAGGTATTGTGGGTTGAGGCTGTCCTTCAACACCTCACGAGCCTGTTCATAATAAAGACTGGCTGAGTCCAACTGATCTAAATCTTGATAGGCCTGACCAATGTAGGTGAGAACATTCCCTTTGAGTTGAATCTCCTGCGCTCTTTCGCACACTATTAAACTCTTCTTGAAATTGAACATCGACAATAGAACGTTGCCCTTGGCGGATTCGATATTGCCCTCGTTGATAAGTGCCTTGGCCACTCCGCGGTTATAGTTCAATTGCACTCCCAATTGGTATGCTTCATGAGCTATTTTTTTTGCAAGCAAATAATCGTACGAAAAAATTGCATCGGCATATTCGTTCAGGGCGTCCACCCGATCAACTCCCCTGTACTTTTGGATAAGCTGCTTTAGGCTATCAATTCGTTCAGACTGGGCCGTAGCATTTTGAATCCATAAGGAAAAGCACAGCACAGCTAAAAGACAGGGTTTCAAAAAGTAGATTTTAATTACTTACTAAGATAATGATTGAGGCACAATAATTCTCAATAGATGTTACTTTGATGAAACAATTTGTAAAGACTTCACTCTTTCTCCAAAAATGGATAGCGGTAATCCATAGGCGGCATAAACGTTTCTTTAATGGTGCGCATCGATACCCAGCGCATCAAGTTGGCTTTAGCTCCTGCTTTGTCGTTGGTGCCGCTGCCTCGCGCTCCGCCAAAAGGTTGCTGACCAACTACTGCCCCGGTCGGTTTGTCATTGATGTAAAAGTTACCTGCGCTGTTCGTCAATTTTTTAGTGGCGAGCTCCACCGCATAACGATCACGGGCGAGAACCGCGCCCGTGAGTGCATACGGGGAAGTTTGATCGACCAACGCCAAGGTTTGTTCAAAATTTTCAGCATGATAAACATAAATCGTCAGCACAGGGCCAAAAATTTCTTCGCACATCGTCAATGATGAAGCCTCTTTGGTTACGATCACAGTCGGCTCAATAAAATACCCTTTTGATTTATCGGATTGACCACCGGCAATAATCTCGCTCAGCGGGTTTTGTTTTGTTTTTTCGATGTAACCGGTAATAGAATCAAATGCCTTTTCATCGATCACTGCATTGAAAAAATTTCCGAAATCCTCCACGCCACCCATTTTAATGCTTTTCAAATCAGCAATTATATTTTTCTTTACTTCTTCCCATAAGTTGGAAGGGATGTAAGCGCGTGATGCAGCTGAACATTTTTGTCCCTGGTATTCAAAAGCACCGCGAACTAATGCCGTTGAAATTTCTTTCGGGTCTGCACTTTTATGCGCAATCACAAAATCTTTTCCGCCCGTCTCCCCTACAATTCGTGGATATGATTTGTATTTGCTGATATTTTCTCCGATCGTTTTCCACATACCGTTGAATACACCCGTGCTTCCCGTAAATTGTATTCCTCCAAAATCTCTATGACTAAAAATTACATCGGCAGCCTCGGGCCCACTCACATAGATCAAGTTGATGACACCATCGGGCAAGCCGGCTTCTTTCAAGGCCTGCATGATCACGTTGGCAGCATAGATCTGCGTGTTGCTCGGCTTCCACACTACGGTGTTGCCCATCATCGCCATGCTGGTAGGCAAGTTTCCCGCAATGGCGGTAAAGTTGAATGGTGTGAGTGCAAACGTAAAACCTTCCAACGGGCGGTATTCAACCCGGTTCCAAACGCCTGGAGAAGAGATCGGCTGGTCGTTATAAATCTCGCTCATGAAGGCCACGTTGAAGCGAAGAAAATCAATCAATTCGCATGCTGCATCAATCTCTGCCTGGTAGGCACTCTTCGATTGGCCGAGCATGGTAGCGGCATTGATTTTGTAGCGGTAAGGGCCGGCCAATAAATCGGCTGCTTTCAAAAATATACTGGCACGGTTTTCCCAACTTAAGTTTCCCCACAATTCTTTGGCTGCCATGGCCGCATTGATGGCCTGGGCAACATGGCTCTTATCTCCCGCATGGTAATGGCCAAGGATGTGCAGATGATCATGAGGCGGCACTAATTTTTTCTTATTGCCAGAACGCACTTCATCTGCGCCAATGTACATGGGGATATCTAATTCTTGGGCGCGTGCTTCTTCGATTGCCTTTTTTAATAAAACACGTTCTTTAGTGCCGGGTGCGTAAGAAAGAACCGGTTCGTTTCGGGGTGCGGGAACTTTAAAAAATCCGTTGGACATTATGATTTAAAATTTAAGATTCAAAGGTTCATGGGTTAAAAATTCAGGCTTCAAAGTTAACAAAATACCAATCACAGAAAGTTCATCAATTCAGTCAATGATGCGATTTCGAAATCTGCGACAGATGGGTGTTCTAATTTATTGGGATTGAAGAACACCGTATCCACCGAAGCGTTTTTTGCACCCGCGATGTCGGTTAGTAAATTATCGCCAATCATGATGGCTTCGTGCGGGGCTACCTTATTTTCACGAAGGGCAAATTCAAAAATCTCCTTTGCCGGTTTTTTGTGACCAGCCCTTGCCGAGGTAACCACATCTTTAAAATAATGCGCAATGCCCGATGAAGAAAGTTTGGTGGATTGAATTTCGTCAAAGCCGTTGGTCACAATCACCATCGGATATTTTGGGAATAAATAATCCAGCGTTTCTTTGCAGCCTTCGATCAGGTTTTTCTTTTTTGGGGAATGCGCGAGGTACTCACCAGAAATTTTGAGCGACATTTCATAATCGTCCACGCCAAGTTCGAGCAAGATTTTATGAAACCGATCGAGGCGGATCGCATCGCGGTGCAGTAATCCTCTATCGTAGTTGTTCCACAGCTCATTGTTGACTATATAAAAAGCCCGGAGAAAATCCAGCTCGTTGGTAATTCCCTTTCCCTTCAACCCGAACTGTAAATAAATTTCCGACAACGCTTCGCGCGAATTGGTTTCATAATCCCAAAGTGTGTGGTCCAGGTCGAACAAAATGCATTTGTAATTTTTTGCCCCACCTTCGGCTGCTTTCCTCACTTGAGGAGCAATTGGTTTTGTAGGATTTATTCCCTTTTTGTTCATTCAAGGCTTTTACTCATTAAAAAAAACAGCTTGCCATCTCTTGATTTCGTTTCGGTCGGGCAAGTCGGAGGGTAAATAAAAAAGGGCAGTCGCCCACCCTTATTCTGTTCAGTTGCCCTGATTTAATCTTGTGTTAATACTCATCTTCATTAAAGAAGAAATCCTCCTTAGTTGGATAGTCGGGCCATATCTCTTCGATACTCTCGTATGGCTGGCCGTCATCTTCCAGTTCCTGTAAATTTTCTACCACCTCCAACGGTG
>JAYVMP010000180.1:0-6413 GCA_043758895.1 Bacteroidota bacterium | reverse complement strand
GGTAGCGGATCCGTGCCACAAATTTTTTTGATCCGCCCGGCTTCATTATTAAATCCTGGCGCACCCAATGTTCATCTGCGAAAGGAATGAACAGTCCCTTTCGGTAAAGGCCTGGATGATCTTCTCCCATGCCGGTATAGATAATATTTTTTTCGGTGTCTGTAGCAATCACAAACAATGGCCTTTCAAATCCACCGATATTCAACCCTCTACGTTGCCCAATGGTAAAATAATGTGCCCCGTTGTGATCGCCCACCATTTCACCGGATTCGGGAGTTAGGAGATAAGGTTGGCTGAGGTGCAACAAATCCTCTTGCGCCCACCCCGCTTCAAAAGCAAGAGACGTGGCGGGCACCTCAATCACTTTTCCCTTTTTTGCTTCGAGGCGTTGCTGCAAAAAATCCGGGAGGTGCACTTTGCCGATGAAGCACAATCCTTGCGAGTCTTTTTTCTCCGCAGTGGCCAGTCCCGCTTTCTTGGCGATGGTGCGCACCTCGGGTTTGAATAATTCGCCCACCGGAAATAATGCTTTCGAAAGTTGCCATTGCGTGAGCTGACAAAGAAAATAACTTTGGTCTTTGTTCGGGTCTTTTCCTGCCAGCAGCCGATAGGTTTTTTTGCCTCCTATTTCAACTTCTTCCCTTCTGGCGTAGTGCCCTGTGGCCACATAATCTGCCCCGAGTTTTAGTGCTGTGTTTAAAAAAACATCAAACTTTATTTCCCGGTTGCAAAGAATGTCGGGGTTGGGCGTGCGGCCTGCCTTGTACTCGGCAAACATATAATCAACAATGCGTTCCTTGTATTCGCTGCTGAGGTCAATAGCTTGAAAGGGAATACCAAGATGTTGCGCCACAATCATCGCATCGTTGCTATCATCAAGCCACGGACATTCGTTGCTGATGGTTACGGAGTCGTCATGCCAGTTTTTCATGAACATGCCGATCACTTCATAGCCCTGCTCTTTCAACAAATAGGCAGCTACGCTGGAATCAACACCACCCGATAGGCCCACCACCACTCGTTTCATATAAAACTCCTTTTAGTCTCTTAAATTGTTTTTGTATTGATAGTTAGGCCCAAAAGTTTCAGCCTTCACTCGGCTCCGGCCAGACAGGTATTGATCACCTGGTTAAACCGCTCCTTAAACTGCTCGTAATAAATTCCTGTGCCCGGTCCTTCGAAGCCTGTGTGGATGTACTTCACTTTTCCATCTTTGCCTATAATAATGGTGGTGGGAAATCCCATCACTTTATTCAACATCGGTAGTGTTTGCGAGGCCTTCTCGGTGTTGTCCGTACCGGCAATTACAAATTGATATGGGATTTTTAATTTTTGAATGGCTTTCCTTATCCGCTCGCTGGCATAGCCAAAGTCAGCTCTACGTTCGTAGGCCAGGCCAAGGATTTCCACTCCACGCTGGTGATTTTCATTGTACCAAGGTACCAGGAATTTCGTTTCGTCCAAACAATTGGGACACCAGGTTCCAAAAATCTGGAGAATCAATACTTTGTTTTTAAATTTTTCATCGGATGGACTAACCCAGTTGTGGTGGAGGTCGGGAAATTTAAAATCGATTTTGTCATAGCCCTTTTTTAAATACGTCAGTGATTCCGCATCGGGCATTTTAGCGTTTTCATTTTTTATCCCTTCAAACGATTCGTACGTAAGTTTCCCTGAATAATAGTCGCCTTTCAAGGAGTCGCCAGATTTTGTGGCGATAACAATATAGGCATGGTTGCCATCAAATGCGCTGAGCATAAGTTGGCCATCAACTACATTTCCCTCGAGGTAACGAAAATCGCCTGTTGGCCTAAGGAAACTTCCCGAAAGATGATTTCCGTTTTGTTCCACTATTCCAACCGAAGCAATTATTTTTCCTTTCGATGTTTTAAATTCAATTTGATATTTGCCACTGAAGTCAATCGTTTTTTCGGAAGAATTTTTTGCGAAGCGGTAATCCTCGCCATACGTTGCCTGAAAAGGCTGGTTCGCCTCTGGGGCATAGTTTTTTACAAACGTGCCCATCAATTTGTTGCCCTCAATTTTTGCCCGTAGCACCGCATCAAAAATGTGCATCACCATCTTTACGGAATCGCCAAAGACGGAAACTTCGTCCAGCAGGATTTTCTCTGGGCCATTTCTTATATAAACCAACAGGCTATCGTTTTTCTTCGTTACATCAAAGGTGAACGGCAAATCGTGACCCTGGCAATCAATCACCCCGCGCCAGGTGCCGGTTTTCAATTCGGTTGGTTTTTCATGGCAAGCCACCACCATACTTGACCACAATACCAGCGCAATCAATCGGTTCATATTTTCAATTTCGTTTCGAACGCAAAAATGCACTAAATGATTCTCATTTTTCTTGGATAATTGATAATAGTTATCCCTGATCGGGATTCCTACTTTTAATGATTAACTGACAACCCTTAACTTTAGGCAATGTTAAACGATTTAAAAATCCTGGAACTCGCCTCGGTACTTGCAGGCCCGAGTGTTGGGCAGTTTTTTGCCGAGCTGGGTGCGGAGGTGATTAAAATAGAAAACCCAAAAAACGGTGGCGATGTTACTCGTTTATGGAAAACTCCGGGCGAGCCTACGGACGACCGCTCGGCCTATTTCTGTTCGTGCAACTGGGGAAAAAAATCAGTGGCATTGGACTTGACCAATGAAAAAGAACTGGAGATTGTCAGAAAATTGGCGGCCAAAGCAGACATCATTATCGCCAGCTACAAACCTGGCGATGCCGAAAAACTCGGTGTGGCTTACAAGCAATTAAAAAAAAATAACGAACAACTCATTTATGGGCAAATTACCGGCTATGGTTTGGACGATGAGCGGGTGGGATACGATGCTGTGATCCAGGCGGAGGCTGGCTTCATGGATTTGAATGGAGAAAAAGATGGGCACGCCACCAAGATGCCCGTGGCACTGATTGATGTATTGGCTGCACATCAGTTGAAAGAAGGATTGCTGCTCGCTCTGCTGAAGCGTGCAAAAACTGAGGAAGGTAGTTTTGTGGAAGTATCGCTGGTGCAAACGGCTGTGGCTTCACTCGCGAACCAAGCAACAAATTGGCTTGTAGGAAAAAAATTGCCGCAACGGCAAGGCTCTGCCCACCCCAACATTGCTCCTTATGGAGATTCGTTTGTGACCAAAGACAGCAAACGGATTTTATTGGCGGTGGGAAGCGACAAACAATTTGAAGAATTGATACAACTACTGGGCATTGCGCGTGCTACATTGGGCGATGAGTTGATGAAGAACCAGCAGCGCGTGGCGAACCGCAAAGAGTTGAATAAATTACTGGCGGAAAAAATCATGAACATCAGTTCGGAAGGGCTGATCAAAAAATTGCGCGCCAAAAAAATCCCAGCCGGGTTCATTCAAAATTTGAAAGAAGTGTTTGAGTTGCCGCAAGCGAAGGAGGTATTGCTCAGTGGTGCTGGCGTGCAAGGTGTTAGAAATTATGTTGGTAAGGAGACTGGCGGCTGGTCGTTGGATTCCGGTTTGCTGCCCCCACCCCATTTAGGTGAGCATACAGAGGAAGTTGTTAAGTCTCTTTAAATCTGAAGTAATGAATTACGAATCAATGTCGTTTCCTTAAGTTCTTTTCTGATTACCTCACCTCGTTCCTCTCCAAAAGAGAGGATGTCAGCGGGGCTTAAGGAAACGACATTGAATTACAAATGCGCTGACAGGAGGATGACAAATGATAGACTAATTCCTGAGGATAATAAACTCCACTCTTCTATTGAGCTTGCGCCCTTCTTCGTTTTCGTTCGAGGCAATAGGCCGTGTGCTTCCCAATCCCCTGCCGGTTAATCTTCGGGCATTGATACCCTTTGAAACCAAATAGGATTTTATTTTATCAACCCGATCTTGGGAGAGGATTAAATCCTTTTTTGCGTCTCCTTGGTTGTCGGTATGGCCATCCAATTCGATTTTAACTTTTGGATTGCCTTTCAAAAAAGCAACAATACCATCCAATTCATGATACGATTCTTCCAGCAGATCGGTGGTGCCCATGTAAAACAATATACTTTTTAAGCTGACCACAGTGCCCACTTTAATCGGTTGAAGTTTGAAATTCTTTTCCATCAATTTCAACGAGGAGCCAGGATCGAACAGCGCGGAAAGGGTTACAAATTCAGTAGCTTGCACCTGTATGTTGTAGTGTTTGGAGAATGGGATGGTCAGTTTAAATTTTCCATCGGGGGAAGTAGTTGTGGTATACGAGGAATCGGATTTAAACCATACCGTTGCGCTCAGGCCTGCACCCGTTTTTAAGTTGGTGACTTTTCCGGTGATCACCATCTTGTTATCTCTTCGGGTGAGGGCTTCATTTAAATCGGTATAAAACTGATCTAATGTTTTTCTTAGCGCCATGCCTATCGTGATGTTTGTTCCTTCCTCCACGCTCATCAACAGGCTTCCTTCAAATTCATTGTCCGTGCCATCCGTAATATAAAATGATTCGTACGTATTACTAACCAACAAGGAGTCGCTTAATGTTGCCGTTAGTGCCAGCCTCACTTTAGCAAACGATTTTCCCTGGATGAATTTGACCCTGGGGTAAAAGACTTCAACGGCTGGCTCAATTGCAATTTTAGTATGAGGCGTGATGCGCGTGCGGCTTAATTCAAATTTTCTCACATCTGATTTGATCTTATTTTGGATTTCAACCATTGCAGGTGATTGAAAGAATTCCACCATCGGATGGACCTTTATTTTTTTGTACACCACTTCGCCATAAAACTCACTTCGGTTATCTACCGGCAAAGAGACCGATACATCAAATCGTGAAAGGAGCAGGCTGGTAACTTTTGATTTACTGTTAAAGAGCGGTGGCTTTACAAAAAATAGTCTTGAGTTGAATCGGTTTTGCGCAAAGGAATGAGCTATTGAAAAAGGGATCACAAGAGCGATGAATAATAGTTTGAGGTCGATCATTATCATTTTTAACGTTTATTCGGCAAGACAGAAACGAATGTACATGAAATACCCATCAGCAAAGCAGACCCAGCGGTATGATAATGGCTTTGGGCATTCCATGTGACCATAAAAAATAAACATTAACACATGAATATCAGCGCAGGTTGGCGACCACCCGATCAAATATAAAATAGCCCCCCTGGCGCAAGCGTCCACTATATATCCAAATTTTCACTGATCCAAGATAGTGACCGACAGGAATAATCATGCTTGATAAGAAGAGCCTACTGCGCATTCCGTATTGTTGATAGCCAAAGTATTTTTTCTATGCAATGCGCATTTTGTATTGTTTTGGTGTGATGCCCGATATTCAAATACTGTTTAAATAGCTGTTATACAAGTTTTTAATGAACATATAGCTGGCGTTGATAAAAGGAAAAAGGGAATTATCCAATATTGGTGAGGTAATCAAAACATGCGTATATTTAGGAGTTGTAGCGAATACCCTGAGACGACCCAACCGACCGACAAATTTGACTTTTAGGATTTGTTATTGTTAACTTTTAAGTTAACTTTGCCAAATGGATAAAATCCGTCAAATTATATTCTATAAGGACTATTTCCTTGACTTCTATAACGACCAGACAACGAAGGTTAAAGATAAAATTGAACACGTTCTATTTGTAGTTTCAGTAGCTGAAAGAATTCCGAAAAAATTCTTTGACCATATGACGGGGACAGACGGACTTTATGAGATTAGAGTCGAATATCAAGGGAATATCTATCGAATTTTCTCATGTTTTGACGAGGGTAATTTAGTTGTATTGTTCAATGGTTTTCAAAAGAAGTCACAGAAGACACCAACTGGAGAGATGGGGAAAGCATTAAAAATTAAGACCGAATATTTTATCGAAAAAGTTAAATCAAAGGGACATGGAAACAAAAAATAACGGAAAGAAAAGGGTGACGACTTTTGATGAATTAATTGAAAGTCGACACGGAAAAATTGGGACAAAAAAGCGGACTGACTTTGAAATCAAGGCCAAGTCTTTCGCCATTGGAGAAATAATTAAAGAAGAGAGACGGCTTGCCAACATGACGCAGGACGAGTTAGCTGATAAGACTGGGACAAAAAAGAGTTTTATTTCAAGAATTGAAAACGGACATAGCGACATTCAATTATCGACTTTGTTCAAATTACTTGAACTGGGACTTGGGAGAAAGATATCATTGACAATTGAGTGAAGGGTACGCGCTACAACAACATGTTTATGCCAGCTGCGGGTTTGGTGTTCATTTGGCGTTAAGTTTTTATATTTGGTTTTGGTCACAGGGACAGGACGCGGCTTCGAACACCGCAGCCGTCATAAACACAGGTCGTTAGGTGCAAGCGTAAAGGACGACACAACAACCATCGACAGGCAGACAATTTAACAGAAAAAGTAAACCATTTTGACGAGTGACCAACATACAGACCA
>JAYVMP010000179.1:0-45243 GCA_043758895.1 Bacteroidota bacterium | reverse complement strand
TTCCCATGATTGCGTGTCAAATACTTTTTTTTCACCCGTTGCCAAGTCAATTTGAAGGGCACCATGCTGCGTGGCCAACCACATTATTCCTTGCCGGGTGATTAACATTGACCTCACTTGGTTGCCGATGGTCTGGCCATTCGAAGAATAGGAAACCTCATGAAAGGCATAGTAATTTCTATGTTTATTCAATCGGCTTACTCCGTTGGAGGTGACAAACCAGATCACGCCCCCCGAGTCTTCCATGATTTGCCAGATCACATTATTACTGATCGAGTAGGGCAATTGAGGGTTGTGAAAAATAACTTTGTTGGAGAGTTTTTTCGGATCAAAAACATTTAGCCCAAAGTCGGTGCCTAACCACAGTTTTCCCTCGCCATCCGTATAAATATTTTTTACTACTTCGTTACTCAAGGCAATATTCTTCTCATTGTATTGATGGTAGCGGCATGACAAAACGTTGATTTCACAAAGTCCTGTCTCTGTTCCCACCCAAATCAAGGAGTCATTTCCAGCATGCGGTTTGATGTCGCAGATGAGGTTGTTTTTTAATTCTGGTTTATAGCTCCCTTTAAGGTCTATCGGAACAAATGAATTTTGCCCTTTTGGTAGTTTGTTGATTTTATCGTAGGTGCCAACCCACAGATTTCCGTACCTATCAGGGTATATTGCCCGGATGGTGTTGTGGCTGATAGCACTGTTTGCGGTATTGTATTCCGTTAAGGTCAGGCTTTCCTTGGAATACTTGATGAGCCCGGTAGCTGTTCCGATCCAAATTGTATTTTCATCGCTTTTGCATAAGGCCCTTATAATATTATTCCCTTTTACCTCAATGGGAACCACTTCAAAAGTGAGTGTGTTTATTTTGCAGAGCCCCTTCCAGGTTCCCACCCAGATAAAATCCCCATCAACAAGGAGAGAACTGATTTCGTTTGCCGGTAGAGAATTTGATCCTTCCTTTTTGAACGTGTTAAAACGATAACCATCGTAGCGGCAAAGCCCGTTTGACGTGCCAATCCAAATAAAATCATTTTTGTCTTGGGCTATCGCACTGATGATGTTGGAGGGCAGCCCATCGCGAATAGAAAGCGTTGAAAAAAAGAGCGAATCTGTCGCTACAGCCCTGTGGCTTGAAAGTAGTAGGATGCAAATTGTGACGGGAAATAGATACCGTAACAGGAAACGATTGAGATTCATTTTAGGGTATATTTTTTGGTTCTCAGCAGGTAATAATTGGCCTTTACGCAATATTATGAACATCATAGCGAACACCTGCGATGGATTTGTGCGGGGCGCGAAGCCCGTCCGACTGTTCCCTCCAGGCAATCCCTGTTTGGGGGATCGCTTCGTCCTTCCACTTCCCTTCGCTGGAACTCATGATGACGTGCAAATTCCTTTATGTCTAAATTGTAAAAATCGAAGGTAGCTGTTTCAAGATTGTAGAGGATCACGCCAGGACGAGGTTATCCGGATTTGTTGCAATAAGCAATATCCTAACCTACTGAGTGTTGATTTTTATCCATTTATGTATGATTTATTAAACCTAGTGCAAACGTTTGCCCCCATCTTTAAGTGTTAAATCTCATTTTGAAAATCATGCTCATTTTTGATTCTTGATGAGACCGAGTTGGAATAGTAAAATCCATTTTTAAACGAAAGTTATCGGATCGATCTTATGAAATGCCTTGTTCTGTTTTTGAGTTTCTTTGGTCTCCTTTTCTCCTTGCCGGGCATAGCCCAGAAAAGTAGCCCAAAGAATAATCTAGTTTATATTGATAAGGATGGAGCCATGCGGTGGCGGAACAACCACTCCGAAGCATCATTTTTTGGTGTGAACTATACTACTCCGTTTGCCTATGCCTACCGAGCGCACAAAGCGCTAGCTGTTGATTTGGAAAAAGCCATTCAGCAAGATGTGTATCATTTGGCGCGCCTTGGGCTCGATGCTTTTCGGGTGCATGTTTGGGACAATGAAATTTCAGATGTATCGGGCAACCTCTTGGAGAACGACCATCTGCGCTTATTCGACTTCCTTTTGGCAGAATTAAAAAAGAGGAATATTAAAACGGTGATAACCCCGATTGCTTTCTGGGGCAACGGCTATCCAGAACGAGACGAAAAGACGCCCGGCTTCTCCCGATTTTATGGCCGTGGCAAACTCACCACCCATGATTCAGCAATTGTCGCGCAGGAAAATTACCTCCGGCAATTTTTTCGTCATGTAAACCCATACACAAAATTATCTTATCAAGATGACCCGGACGTGATCGCGGTAGAGATTAATAATGAACCGAGCCACAGTGGCTCTAAAAGTGGAGTGACCAACTACATCAACCGGTTAGCTGCAGCTATCAAAAATACAGGCTGGTCTAAACCTCTCTTTTACAACATTAGCCAAGGGCCTTACTACGCTGATGCTGTGGCCGCCTCTGTGGTGAATGGGTTTAGCTTTCAGTGGTATCCATCAGGACTTGTTTCGGGTAGTGCACTAAAAGGAAATTACTTGCCCTATGTCGATAAATATAAAATTCCGTTTGACACGGTTCCGGCTTTTGCAAAAAAGGCGTTGATGGTCTATGAGTTTGATGCGGCCGATGTTTTGCAATCCACCTTGTATCCGGCCATGGCAAGAAGTTTCAGAGAAGCTGGGTTTCAATGGGCTACACAATTTGCGTATGACCCGATGGCACTGGCCTATGCCAATACCGAATACCAAACTCATTATTTGAACTTAGCTTTTACACCTTCAAAGGCAATAAGCCTGTTAATTGCTTCCAGGGCTTTTCATAGGCTTCCAAGGTTCAAAAATTATGGAGTCTATCCGGCCGATAGTGTATTTGATGGGTTCCGTGTGAGCTATAAAGAAGCGTTGAGCGAAATGACTGCAGATGAAGAGTTTTACTACTCTAATTCCACGGGAACTAAGCCGGTTCATGTCAATAAACTTCTGCACGTTGCCGGAGTCGGTAGTTCTCCAATTGTAAAGTACAACGGACTCGGTGCTTATTTTTTAGATAAACTCGAGGATGGGATCTGGCGCTTGGAGGTCATGCCAGATGCAATTTATGTGCGCGATCCTTTTGAAAAGCCTTCACCGAGAAAAGAAGTGACCCGCATTCAATGGCAAAAGAACAAGATGCAGATTGCAATTCCAGGGCTTGGCAATGACTTTGCTATTCAAGGGTTAAATGAAGGAAATTCGTTTTCAGACAAATCGAATAGCGAAGGATTTTTTCTTTCACCGGGCACTTACTTATTAACAGCAAAGGGCAAAAAACTCGCTGATGGTAAAGTCAATTGGGGGGTAATTGGATTAAATGAATTCGTTGCCCCCAGCCCAACTATTAACGATATGTTTTTGGATCATCAGCCGTACACCGAGGTTTCATCTGGTAGGCCGATTACGCTTTCCGCAAAAATTGTCGGCATCGATACAGGAAGGGTAACGGTACATGTAAACCAACTGTACGGCCGTTTTAAAATTATTCCCATGGTAAGGAAGACAGCTTCCGATTTTGTTGCAGAGATTCCTGCCGATCTGGTTACACCGGGGGTATTGAATTACAAGATTGTGCTAAGAAAAGGGAACGATGTTTCTATTTTTCCGGGCAACGTTAAAAGTAACCCGCTTGACTGGGATAATTATCATAAGGAAACATGGCAAACGTATGTCGCGGCTCCAAATGGCAAATTGGAGATTTTTAATCCTACCCATGATCGGGCAATAAAAACTTATCCCTTTTTCCGAAAAGGTTTTCAAACTAACTTTATTACTTGCGAAAAACCGGAACAGCTCGTCTTAAGCATGACCACCAGCGACCTTTCAGGCGCGAAAATAATGGGCTTCCAATATTCTTTTGTTGACCAATTGAAAGGAAGGATTGGAGAATTGGGTTCGTTTGATAAATTGATTGTCAGGGCAAGAACAACCAATACAATACCCGTGAAAGCAAAAGTTGCCTTAACATTTTCTGATGGTTCCTCGGCATCGTCACGCATTTCACTTTCAACTGATTTTAAGGATTTAGAGATTCCAATTAACAATTTGACTTCTGATTCTGCCTTGCTGTTGCCCCGGCCTTTCCCTGGTTTTTTGCCCCTGGCTTTTAACGTGAACAGGGCAGGAAAAGAAATAAATTTGGCGGATGCGGAGAAAGTAGAGGTAACGATTGGCACGGGCATACCTTCTTATAATTTAAAAGGCCCATACAATATAGATGTGGAGGGCATATGGCTTCAAAAGATGTTGGCGAAAATTGAGACAACCAATGATCCCTACGAAATCGTGATCACGCCCAATCGCACTACCATGGTTGCGGATGGAAAAGAAGTGGCCATTATGACCATCAGCGTGGTGGATAGGCAAGGGCTTGAGGTGACCAATGCAAAGAACCTTATCCGGTTCACATGCGTGGGCGATGCAAAAATTATTGATGTGAACAATGGTGGTCCAAGCAATCACGGGTCAGATCATTTTTCGGTGGACAGCCTCTGGCAGTGTACCTTATTCAACGGCAAATGCAGGGTGACCCTTCAGGCTGGAAAAAAAATTGACAAAATAAAATTGGAGGCGAAATCAAAAGGCTTGCAATCCGGCAGCACAGGTATCCATACCATCCATTTGGGGATGCCTCACCCTGTTATATCAACCGCAAGCATAGCACCTAAACCGATCATAGATAAAATGATGGGTGCCGATATTTCTTTTTTGCCGCAACTTGAAGCACGAGGGTTGAAATTTTCGGACAATGGAATTGAAAAAGATGCCCTGCAAATACTCAAAGATCACGGCTTCAATTATGTGCGGCTGCGGATATTTCACCACCCGGCTGCCGATAGTGGCTACTCGCCTAAAAATGGGTTCTGTGATCTCGAACATACCAAGCAAATGGCGAAGCGGGCCAAAGCCGCAGGCATGAAGTTGTTGCTTGATTTTCATTACAGCGATTACTGGGCCGATCCGGAAAAGCAATACAAACCGATGGCCTGGAAAGGGTTGGGTTTTTCCCTTCTAAGAGATTCGGTTGAAGCGTACACAAGAAAGATACTCAGGGCACTGAAGGATCAGGGCACAGCCCCTGATATGGTGCAAATCGGAAATGAAATCAATCACGGGATGATCTGGCCGGAAGGCCACATTGGTAATTTGGATAGCCTGGCTCAGTTGATACAAGCCGGCATCAACGGTGTTAAGTCGGTAGATGCATCGGTTGCCGTGATGCTGCACATTGCGTTGGGCGGCCAGCGCGATGAGTCGGTTTTCTTTTTCGACAATATGCTTGCGCGCAATATTCAGTTCGATGTGATCGGTATGTCGTATTATCCGAAATGGCACGGCACGTTGGAGGACCTTCGAAACAATTTGCTAAGCCTGGCCAATCGCTACAATAAAGATATTATTGTCGTTGAGTATTCTCAAAAGAAACGCGCGGTAAACGAGGCTGTTTTTAACCTGCCAAACGGAAAGGGGAAGGGAACTGCTATTTGGGAACCCCTGAACACCTGGGAATCAATTTTTGACAAGCAAGGGAAGTCAAATGAGTTCATGGCCGTGTTTGACGATATCAACAATGAATTTATAAAGAAAAAATAATGAAAAAGCTCAGTTTAATTCTTTTTGGAATGGTTGCATCGAGCTGCACCAAAAGTCATCAAAACCCGGTCACACCACCGACCACCACGCCTGCAACTAATGCTGCGTTCGCAAAAGGTGCCGATGTAAGCTGGCTTACCCAAATGGAGGCATCGAACTTAAAATTTCAGGATAGCACAGGAGCGCAGCAGGACTGCCTGCTAATCCTTAAGGGTTTGGGGATTAATTCAATCCGGCTAAGGGCATGGGTAAATCCCGCTAGTGGTTGGAATAAAACAACGGATGTAGTTGCCAAGGCAAAGCGCGCAAAGGCTCTCGGCATGAAAATACTGCTTGACCTTCACTACAGTGATACGTGGGCTGACCCTGGTCATCAAACCAAGCCGGCCGCATGGACGAGTTTAAGTTTTATTGACTTGCAAACAGCACTTTATACCTATACAAAGGGAGTGATGGACACGCTTAAATTAAATGGAATTATACCAAATTGGGTGCAGGTAGGAAATGAAACAAATGACGGAATGTGTTGGCCGGAAGGAAGGATTTCGACCAATAGCAATTCGTTTACAAACTTTGCCGCCCTACTTACCCAAGGTTACAATGCCGTGAAGGCGGTGAGTGATACGACCAAAGTAATCGTGCATCTCTCCAATGGTTATGACAATGCATTGTTCCGTTGGATGTTCGATGGGTTAACCGCCAGCGGGGCAAAGTTTGACATGATTGGTATGTCGCTGTATCCTTCCTTTTTTTCGGCTGGCTCATCGAGCTGGCCTTCAGTAAATTCTCAATGCCTGGCCAACATGAAAGATATGACATCCCGGTATAGTAAACCCACAATGGTAGTGGAAGTGGGGATGCCGGAAAACGATCCTATCACGGCCAAATCTTTTTTGACCGACCTTATTGCTAAATCAAAATCGGTTGATGGTGGCAATGGCTTGGGCGTTTTTTATTGGGAGCCGGAGTGCTATAACAATTGGCAAGGGTACGGTCTTGGGGCTTTTGATAATGTTGGCAAACCCACCGTTGCCATGAATGCATTCATCAAATAATTATCCGCTCAGCATGAATAGAATTTTAAAGCCAAGTACTTCAGACAAAGGAAAGGAATTTGGAAATGAAATGATAGCCAAGGTTTGGGCAAAATCAATTCAAAATCACGGACATATTCAACTTGAGGCGTTCGATAGTTGTGGTGAACTTATGTTATGGGATGAATATGGAAATAGAGATTCACCCTACGGTTGGGAGATCGATCACATTGTGCCGCGGGAAAAAGGCGGCAAGACAGTGATAGAAAATTTGCAGCCTTTAAACTGGAGGACCAACGAAGAAAAATCCGATACTTTTCCGTGGAGTGCCTACCATCGTCAGGTAAATTCCTAATGCTGTTTCAAGTCGCCTCACTCAGGGGAGCGATTTTGAAGCACATTTTTGTTCATCATTGCAGGTACCGCTAAAACTTCAATAACTTAGGGTAGCCCTTAATTTGTTATAAAATGGCAGGGTTTTCGTGATGGATGTAGTAATTCTTTCCTTTTAAGCCTGATATTTTTCTTCTCAGCAAGAGCACCAAAGATACCTTGCAATCGATTTAGATATCCACTGTAATGCAATCGGGAGTAACCGGGAAGGTTAAATGTCAAGTAAATATTCATGCCTTTTAGTTGTTTGAAATATATGATTTTGCTTCATAATGGCTGCGGTAGAGTCTGATTAGCAAAAATAGATTCTTGAAGAGCTTGGGCTTTTTAGCAGATAGCAATGTACCGGAATGAATGCAATGATAAATCAATGCAAACGTTTGCGTTTTCGTTTCCTGCAATTTTTAAAGGTTTTTTTGATTTTGTGATGTGTACTAAAACTAATTTTGAAAATAAGGGAGGATGGTGATCCTCTTTTCTGCCGGATAATCGAAGCGTAACACTTGACCTTAATTTTTAACTCTAAACCAAGTATTTTATGATCAAACTGTACCTGTCCTATTCCAAGTATCTGACAGTGCTGTTGGTGTGCGGGGCTCTCTCGGGTTTTGCCCAACAAAAAACTGTAAGCGGGAAGGTGACCTCATCGGACGATGGGGCGGCCTTGCCAGGTGTAAATATCCTTGAAAAGGGAACGAATAACGGCTCGGTGAGCGATGCCAATGGGGAATTTAAAATAAACGTAGGCGAAGGTGCAACGTTAACTTTCTCTTTCATTGGGTATAAATCCCAAGAGATTTCCATAGGCAGCCAAACTACCCTCACGGTTCTTTTGCAAACCGATGTGGTTGGGCTTTCAGAGATTGTGGTGATCGGGTATGGCCAACAAGAAAAGAAGGATGTAACCGGTTCGGTGGTGGCTGTAGGCACCAAAGATTTCAATAGGGGGATCATGTCTTCCCCGCAAGACATGTTGCTTGGCAAAGTGGCAGGGGTTCAGATAACATCCGCGGACGGGTCCCCGGGTGCTAGTTCGACCATAAAGATTAGGGGAACAAACTCTTTGGGCGGTGGTACAGATCCGTTGATTGTGATTGACGGGTTCCCGGTTGATAATTCAACTAATGGAAGCACAACACCTGGAAATGTTCCCGGCTTGGCCAATCCACTATCCCTTATTAATCCAAACGATATCGAAACAATGACCGTGTTGAAGGATGCTTCGGCCACGGCAATTTACGGATTGAGGGCAGCTAACGGGGTGATTATCATTACCACCAAAAAAGGAGCGGAAGGGAAACCGCAGGTGAGTTTGAACAGCACGGTATCGGTGAGTACGCCCCAACGTTATTTCGATGTATTGACGGGTGATCAGATGCGGTCGATGGCCAATTCGGCATTGGCGGCCGGAGTGCCAGGACTTTCACAGGCGGCTATCACTAACCGCTTGGGCACAGCCAACACCAACTGGCAAAAACAAATTTATCAATCTGCGGTGTCCAACAACCAAAACCTGAGTGTAGCAGGAACTTATAAAAGCATGCCTTACCGGGTATCTTATGGTTACACCGATCAGGAGGGCCTTTTGAAAACCACCAACTTTGTGCGCAATTCAATCAACCTTAATTTGACCCCTACTCTTTTGGATGGTGATTTGCAGGTGGCAGCAACATTTAAAGGGATGAATACGCAGCAGAACTTTGGCAATACAGGAGCGATTGGCGCGGCTACATCGTATGACCCGACACAACCAGTTTATAACGGGAACACCAAATGGGGAGGCTATACTACTTGGGTATCAAGCTCGGATAATCTTGCCAATGGCCAGATGAACCCTAACGGCACTCCCAATCCAATTGCAACGGCCAACCCAATTGCCTTGCTTAACCAAACTGACAACCGTTCTACTGTTTATCGCGGGATTGGTAATTTAAAACTTGACTATAGGCTCAGGTTTTTTCCTGCCCTAAAATTAACAATGAATGCAGGGTTTGATTATTCAACCTCAACCGGGCACAACAACAATCCTAACAATGCTGCCTTTACGGCTGCCAATGGATACGGCTCGTTGAATAACTACACAGGCACCAACCGTTCCAGGCTTTTAGATCTTTATGCCAATTACACAAAAGCAATCGATCAACATAAGCTTGATGTTACGGCAGGCTATTCGTACCAAAGTTTTGAAATTAATTCTACCAGCTTTATCAGAAATGGGCAAGCCAACCCCATTTACCAGACATCGCAAAATGAATTGGATAAAAACGGCAACGCTGTATTGGATGGGAGTGGTAAGCCGATACAAGTGCCTTATCATGCGGTTCCTCAATTGAATTACCTGCTTTCATTTTTTGCACGGGCGAATTATTCCTTTGCTGATAAATATTTGCTCTCCCTTTCCTTGCGAGATGATGCGTCTTCGCGGTTTGCCAAGCAAAACCAATTCATTATTTTCCCATCAGCCGCAGTGGGCTGGAGGATCAACAAAGAGTCGTTCATGGAAGCCGCCAAATTTGTATCGGATTTGAAACTGCGGGGTAGCTATGGAATCACTGGGAATCAAAATATAAACCTGAGTGGATCTTCCCAAAATTCAAGTTATCCCTATTTGGGTGTTTATCAGCAAAGCACTACGCCTTATCAATATCAATTTGGGGGTGTGAACGTTGTTCCCCAACGGCCGCAGGCGTATGATACCAATATTAAGTGGGAGACTACCGCCCAAACAGATATCGGTTTGGACTTCGGATTTTTGAATAACCGGATTACCGGTACCATCGATGTGTATCAAAAGAACACGTCCAATTTGTTGAACCAGATACCTGTGGCATTGGGAAGTAATTTCTCAAATTCTTTGCTTACCAATGTGGGCAGCATGACCAATAAAGGAATTGAGTTTGCCGTCAACGCGCTTGTGGTGAAGTCAGCAGATTTTCAATGGAATTTTGGGTTCAACATAGCCCACAATGAAAACCAGGTAACCAAGCTTCTTAAAAACAATGACCCCAATTCCATTGGTAATTTGGTTGGAGGCATATCCGGTGGATTGGGAGGTACGATACAAAATCAGCAAGTAGGCTATCCCATCAATTCCTTCTTTGTATTTCAGCAAGTTTATAACCCGCAAGGCAAGCCTATCGAAGGATTGTATGTTGACCAAACAGGTCTGGGTGGCACGGTTACAGGAAACAATGCTAACCGCATCCGTTTCCATAGCCCAAACCCTACCGCCATTATGGGGATCAACTCACGGTTCAGTTACAAAAAATTTGATCTCTATTTGTCGGGGCATGCCGTTATTGGAAACTACGTGTACAACAACAATCAATCCTCGAAAGCCTACTCCACTAACCTGTACTATCAATCCGGTTATTTCAACAATGTGCCATCGGCAATTACCGATACCAATTTCATTTATCCTCAATCCTATTCCAGTTATTATGTTCAGAACGCGACTTTCTTTAGGATGGACAACATGAACCTGGGATACAATTTAGGCGAAGTGGCGAGGAAATTAAATGCGCGAGTCAGCTTTACGGTGCAGAATGCATTCTTTATCACAAAATATAAAGGAGTAGATCCAGAGGTGAATGGCGGCATTGATAATAACCTTTATCCGCGCCCCCGTGTTTACATGTTAGGAGTGAATTTAACGTATTGATTTTATAAATATTTATGAATATGAAACCATTTAAAATAGTTGTTTGCTTTTTTGCATGTATGGTGACGTTCACCTCGTGCTTGAATGACTTAAAGCCTAAGTCGTTGGGATCGCAGGCTGTTACAGCACAGGTTCTCTATACTACGCCAGCCGCGTACTTGTCAGGATTGGCTAAACTTTATGCCAGCTTTATTTTGCAGGGTTCAAATGGCGACACGGATATTACAACAGCCCTCACCGGAGGTGATGGAGGGGCTACCGTTTATACCCGGCAGCTTTGGGAATGGCAAGAACTGTCTACGGATGAAGCCGTAATCGCCTGGACAGGCAATGCAGACTTGCAAAATATCCATCAACAAAACTGGACCGCAACAGGCGGTTATCTCACCGCCTTGTACACACGGATTATGTACACAATTACACTTTGTAATGAATTTATCCGTCAATCGGCATCTTCCAAGGATGCCACTGTAGTGCAATACCGTGCGGAGGCTCGCTTTCTAAGGGCTCTTGCTTATTGGCATGCATTGGATTTGTATGGCAATCCTCCATTCGTAACCGAGAGCAGCCCAATTGGTGCTTTTAATCCTCCCCAAACTACCGCACCAAAGTTGTACACCTATATCCAATCTGAATTGAAGGCAATCGAAAGTCAATTGGGCGCTCCTGGATTTAGTTACGGTCATGCCGATCAGGGCGCCTTATGGATGTTACAAGCCAAAATGTACCTCAACGCGCCAACCTATACCGGTGCAACCAATACATATGACTCTTGTGTCATTGCCCTTAACAAGATTTTTAACTCGAACAAGTATTCGCTGGCAGCCAGCTACCAGATGAACTTTACCGCGGACAATAATAAAAGCCCTGAAATGATTTTTCCCATTGTGCAGGATGGAGTTTATGCTCAAACGTATGGGGGGATGGGATTTGTGATTCATGCGGCTCTTGGCGGAAGTATGTCGCCTGCCAATTTTGGAGTAACGGCTACGTGGGGCGGAACGAGGACGACCTCTGCCTTGGTAAATAAATTTGCAGACCCCTCTGGGGCTACCGATAGAAGGGCAATGTTTTATACCAACGGCCAGACCTTGGATATTGCCGACTACACCGTATTCACGGATGGGTATGCCATTAAAAAATTTACTAACCTCACTTTTGCAGGCGGCCCCTCACCAAGCGGTGCCCCCGACTTTGTAGATACCGATGTGCCAATGTTTCGATTGGCTGATGCCTACTTAATGTATGCGGAAGCTTTTCTTCGTGGGGCAACGACAGCTAATGCCACTACGGCCACGGGCTTGTTGAATAAAGTTATCGAAAGGGCGTATGGCAATGCCTCACATGACTCCGGCACCCTCACGGTAGGAAGCACCAATGACCTCCAATCCATTTTAGATGAACGGGCCAGGGAATTGTATTGGGAGGGCCATCGGAGAACGGATTTGATCCGGTTTGGTCAGTTTTCAGGTGGTGCTTATATCTGGCCCTGGAAAGGGAACGTTGCTGCAGGTGCAGCAACAGCTTCTGATGGACACTTGAATATTTATCCAATTCCAGCCAGCGATTTAGCGGCTAACCCAAATCTGAAACAAAACAAGGGCTACAATTAACCTGATAGATCATTAAAATGAACATGATTATGAAAAATATAAAATCAATTTTTGTCTTTCCTCTTTTTACAGCAATCGTTCTGCTGTCGTGCGAAAAGGCGGATCCTAAGGTAACCTTTCTCGGGGGAACAGCACCCTCTCTGACGGCTTCAAGTACAAGCCCGCTTGTATTGAGCCAAGCTCAAGCGGCTTATAGTTCTCTGCAGTTCCAATGGACAGACCCTAGCTATCAATTTTCAAATGGGGTTAACACACAAGATGTTTATTATACACTTCAGATTGATACCGTGGGGGCAAATGGCTCAGCATCTTTCACTAATCCTAATATGGTTCAACTTCCATTTACTGCAGAAGTTTCCACCTCTTACACGGTGAAGGGGCTCAATACTGTGTTGGCAGGATTGCAACTTGCGGATTACGTGCCGCATAATTTTGCGTTTAGGATCAAGGCCACGTTGGCAAGCAATGGCGCCCAAGTCTCCGGTGGTGTTCCTGTGTATTCAAACGTGGTGAAAATTACCATCAGCACCTATTTGGATGTGGTTTATCCTGTGCCGGCCAGTCTTTTTATCACCGGTTCAGCCACCGCAAAGAGTTGGATGGGCGGTGGAGATGCTGCAGTGGTGAGTCAACAATTCACAAAGACCAACTCTTATACATTTGTGCTCAGCGGATTTCCAATTATTGGAGGCCAGGAGTTTTTATTAGTGCCTGTCTATGGAAATTGGACTAATAAATATGGCACGGTGGGAGCAAATGATACCAATAATACGTCAGGGGATGCATTTGTACCAGCTGGTAATAACTTCCTGGCACCGGCAGCTTCAAAGGCTTACACCATCACTGTCAATTTTAAGACGGGCAAATATTCAATCCAATAAATAAAATAGTATGAAAAGAATATGGATTTTGATTTCGGTTATTGCCATTGTAGGCATTGCCATTTCGTGTAACCAACAGATTCAACCAACGGCTGAATTTTTTAAAAGTAAAGTTGCGTTTACCGCAACATCATCGGTGGCCTCAGTAAGCGTTTCTGCAAAGGATTCCCTTACCGCTGTGATTTCGTTTAGTTGGAATGATCCGAAGTTTTCGGCTGGTGGCCTAAGCCAAAGCACGTTTACATTGATGGTGAGCCCAACGGGCACCAATTTTTCAAATTTTGCATCAAAGAGTTTTGCCGGTGTAATGACTGGGTCTTTGTTAGCAAAAGAAATCAATGGGATGGCTTTAAAGTTAGGGGGTACTATAGGGCAGGTCATTAAACTTGATATGAAAGTAGTGGCTTCCCTGTCGAATAACACCGAGCAAACAAACTCTAATGTGCTTCAAATTGCTGTTACCCCTTACGGAGATTTGACATTGTCGGTTGTCAACAATAAACAGACAGGTGCGGTCTTCACCTGGAATACCGCATTCAATGGGTACAGCGGAGTTAAGACCTATCAATTTCAATATGCAGCAACGGGAACTAATTTCGCGTTCCCTACCTCGGTTAGCGTTACTTCATTTAGCCAGTCATATACCCCTTTAGCATTAAATTTAATGGCGTTAGGACTTGGAACAACACCGGGTTCACCGGGCTACGTTGATTTTAGGGTGAAAGCTTCCAATGAGCTCGGCACCATTCTTTATTCAAATATTGTTTCCGATACGATTACCACCTACAAGCCATATAATTCAATTGGCATAATCGGAGATGGAACTCCGGGAGGCTGGAATACCGATGTGGATTTGTACCGGCCAGACCCTGTTGGCAGTCCATTAAGCTGGACGGTTACTTTGTACCTGAAAGGAGGCCTCTCAGCGAAATTCCGTGCCGATGATGCATGGACAACAAACTGGGGTGCTTCCACATGGCCCACGGGTACCGCTACACAAAATGGTTCCAATATCTCCGTTACCACATCTGGCTACTATCAGGTGAATTTTAACTCTGCCACAGGCGTTTATTCTTTCACGCTTCTCACCACTCCGGTATATAACCAAATTAGTGTGATCGGTGATGCAACCCCAGGAGGTTGGAGTAATGATACCCAGTTGACCCAGAGTTTAACAAATAATCAAGTGTGGACTGGTACAGTTTCCCTCACCGCTGGGGGTGCATTGAAATTCAGGGCTAACAGCGCATGGACCACAAGCTGGGGCCTTGGCACAGCTACACCTACTGGCCTTTCGGGTTGGGGTACAAGTAATAATGGAGGGAATATTCCTATAACCACTACCGGAAGTTATTTTATTTATTTTAATGCCGCAACAGGAGAATTCATAATCGGAAACCTAGGTAATAATTCCGGTGCAGGAACTCCTTATAATCAAATTGGAATCATTGGCGATGGAACACCAGGCGGGTGGAACACCGATACTTTCTTGATCCAAAATCCAGCCAATCCATTCAAGTGGTCAGGTAAAGTAACGTTGACAGCCGCATCAGCAAAATTCAGGGCCAATGCGGCCTGGACTGTAAATTGGGGAAATTCCACCTTCCCCAACGGTGTTGGAACGGTGAACGGTTCCAATATTCCAGTGACTGCAGGAGACCCTCAGATTACTTTTAATTCTGCGACAGGGGAATATTCCTTCACCTATTGATTTTTTTAGGGTAAGAGTCGGGGGCTTCGGCCCCTGATTTTTTTTCTTTAAACTGTTTGAATGAATACAGAGCTTCCATGAAAATAGCCATATTTACTTTTCTGGTTTTCCTTTCGAGTTTGGCCTTGGCACAAACGGTAACGCTCAACCCAACAATAGCTCCTGCCTTATTTCATTACAACGATCAGATTACGATCACCTACGATGTAACAGGGACTGCTTTGGCAAGTTTGACTACAGCCTATGCGTGGGTTTGGATTCCGGGGAGTTCGGCCATCAATGCTCAATACAATATCACACCGGCTAGCTCTAATCCAACACTTACCAATAATGCACAATTCACTAAATCTGTAGTCGGTGGAAAAACTTTATTTGCGCTCACTTTTACTCCATCGTCTTTCTTCACCTCCGATATTAGTACCCAAACACAAATGGGTATTTTACTGAAAGGCAACGACTGGAGCAATGGACAGACCTCTGATTATCTTATCAATTTTTTAATTGGGAATGCATTTCAAGTCCAGCTTTCATCTCCATTGCGGCAACCTTTGTTCGTAACCAGCGGAAGTTCAATTCCTGTTCAGGCCACGGCATCTGCCGCATCCAGTTTTTTATTAGTAGTGAACAACACCAGGCTCGATTCGTTGGCTTCGGCCACGAGCTACACACACACACTTATTGTTAATGGCACTGCAAAATTTTATCAGGCTTTTCTTATTGTAAAATCGGGCACTATAACCGACACGTTGGCCTTCAGTTATTTGATTTCGCAACCTAGCCCTGCGTTGGCGCGCCCACCAGGAATCATGGATGGTATCAATTACAACGCATCGGATCAGACGAAAGTTACATTGTGTTTTTGGGCGCCCAATAAAACTTCCGTGTATGCCTTTGGCGACTTTACGAATTGGAACGTCACACCTACTTATTTGATGAACCAGGACGGGGAGCATTTTTGGATAGAAGTAACTGGCCTTACCCCGGGAACGGAGTATGCATTTCAGTATTTAGTCAACGACACGTTAAAAATTGCTGATCCCTATGCGGACAAAATTTTGGATACGCAAGACACGGGCATCCCGGCAACGACCTATCCGAATTTAAAATCTTTTCCTGCCAAAGCAAAAAACAGTCAGGACTACTATAACCGGCTTTCTATTATACAAACAGGCCAAACTCCTTATCAATGGCAGACCACCAGCTACCAAAAACCGGTGAAGGAAAATCTTGTGATCTATGAATTGTTGATCCGCGACTTCTTTGATTCCAATCATCGAAATTATCAGAACCTGATCGATACGATTTCTTATTTCAAAAAATTAGGAGTCAATGCCATCGAACTCATGCCGATTACAGAGTTTACTGGAAACGACAGTTGGGGCTACAACCCAACCTTCATGTTTGCACCGGATAAATATTACGGAACAAAGAATAAGTTGAAAGAATTTATTGACAAATGCCACACCAACGGTATTGCCGTGATCATGGACATGGTGCTCAACCAACAAGACATCCCCAATTCGTATGCGATGTTGGAGTATGATTTCTCAATCGGTAAGCCCAAGGCGTCCAACAAATGGTTTAATGTTAATGCCCCACATCCATTCAGTGTATTCAATGATCTAAATCATGAAAGTACTTATACAAGAACGTATGTTGATACCATCCTTTATTACTGGACTAATCAATATAAGATGGATGGTTTCCGGTTTGACCTTGCCAAAGGCTTCACCCAATTTTATTCGGGCACTGATGTTAACCTTTGGGGACAATACGATCAATCTCGGGTGAATAATTTGGAACGCATGATGGACAAGATTTGGAGCTACTCGCCAAGCACTTATGTTATTCTCGAACATTTTGCGGTGAACAGTGAGGAGCAAGTACTTGCGCAATACCGCACAAGCGGTGAAAACCTAGGTGCCATGCTTTGGGAAAATTACAACAGCCAATACAACCAGGCCACCATGGGCTATGCGAGTGGCTCGGATTTCAGCGGAATTTATTACGGCAATAGTGGTTGGACTGTACCTCACTCAGTTGGGTATATGGAAAGCCATGATGAAGAACGCTTGATGTATAATAATTTATCCAATGGCAATTCGCTTGGCGGTTATTCGGTGAAGGCACTTGACACAGCGTTAGTAAGAATGAAGGCAGCAGCCGTTGTGTTTTATACTATACCAGGCCCGAAGATGCTCTGGGAGTTTGGTGAATTGGGTTATGATAAATCCATTAACACCTGCACCGATGGCACCATCAACAACACTTGCCGGATATCGGATAAGCCTGTAGAGTGGGCTTATTTACAAGATCCTAATCGAAAAGCCCTGCATGATCATATAGCTGATGTGATCCGTTTGCGAAAGAATTACAGTGTGTTTACATCTGGAAGTGCAGCGATCCAATCAAGTGCTAATTCTTTGGTGAAACAGATTACGCTAAAGAATAATCCCTATACGGCTACGCCAAAGGACTCCACCCAAATGAACGTTCAAGTTGCTACGAATTTTGATGTTGCACCTCAGTCCGTATCCATTACTTTCCCCCATGCAGGAACCTGGTATGATTATTATAATAAAGGCGCAGCCATAACGGTTCCGGCCAACGGCTATTCACTTACCATGACCCACGGATCGTACAAACTGTACACAGATATTCCGATCAAAATTCAAGGGATTATTACTGGCATAATACAACCAATGGACAATGATGTTTCTATTTACCCCAATCCAACAAATGGAAAATTCCATGTTGAGGTTGCGGGGAATATAAATGCACTTCAAGCAAGAACGTTAACGGGGTCTTTGATCCCACCCCATCGAGTTGATGAAACCACTTGGGATATAACCGATTTTTCAACAGGCCTCTATATCCTTGAAATTAATACCGATAAGGGAATCATTAGAAAGAAATTGATCAGGAATTGAGAAACCCGATTTACATTTGATTTAAATCACCTAGACATAATGACTTCCAGATCAAGAATAATCATTGCCGGTGTAGCCGCGCTGGGCATGTCAATCGGTAATTCAAAATCACAGGACCAATCCAACTTCGATCGGGTTGAGCCGGCATTTTGGTGGGTGGGCATGAAAAACACGGAGCTGCAGATTTTGTTTTACAATAGCCACAATGAGATTGCCAACGATGAAGCCTTCGTCAATTATCCCGGGGTTTCGATCAAAGGAAAAATCAATGTCGAAAACCTACATTACCTTTTTTTAAAACTCCAGATAAGCCCGGACGCAAAAGCCGGAAGAATACCCATTCAATTTAAGTCGGGGAAAAAATCTTTTGTTTATTCCTACGAACTAAAGAATAAATCAAGTGCCACCAACCGTATCCAAGGCTTCAACTCCAGCGATGTAGTTTACCTTATCATGCCCGACCGCTTTGCCAACGGTGATGTAAAGAATGATACGCTGCCCGGCTTCTACCAGGGCACGCACCGTGAAAAACCGTTCGGTCGCCACGGGGGTGACTTAAAAGGGATAGCGGATCACTTAGATTATATTCACGAACTTGGGGTTACCGCACTTTGGCTCAACCCCGTGCTGGAAAACAATCAAAAGCGCGAAAGCTATCACGGCTATGCCATTACGGATTTGTATAAAGTGGATGCCCGCTTTGGTTCCAATGAAGAATATGTGTCGCTGATTGAAAAGTGTCACGCTAGGGGAATTAAAATGATCCAGGATATGGTGATCAACCATATCGGCAATGAAAATTGGTTGGTGAAAGATTTGCCTGAAAAGAATTGGATTCATCAGTTCCCGGAATTCACACGGTCCAATTACCGCAGTGAAGTAGTCTCAGATCCTTATCAATCTTCGGGCGACCTAAAAAAAATGAGCAACGGATGGTTTGACTACACCATGCCCGATGTGAACCAGACTAACTCATTGTTTGCTGCCTACCTTATCCAGAATTCGTTGTGGTGGATTGAGTTTGCAGGCATTGATGGGATCAGGATGGATACGTATCCATACCCTGATAAAAAATTTATGGCGCAATGGGCACAGCAGATTTTGGAGGAATACCCAAGGTTTAACATCGTAGGGGAAGTACTGGTCAATTCAAAACCCATGGTTGGCTATTGGCAGCAGGGTGCGGTTAACAAAGACGGTTACCAATCTCACTTGCCTTCGATCATTGATTTTCCATTAACGAATGCCGTGAATGCCGCGCTAAATGAAAAGGGAACTTGGGATGGCGGCCTTTCGAGACTCTACACCATGCTAAGTCAAGATTTTATTTATCCGGATGCCAACAACAATGTCACGTTTTTGGATAACCATGACATGAGCCGCTATTATTTTAACATGGGCAGGGACATGAAGAAATTCAAAATGGGATTGCTATTTCTGTTGACTACCCGCGGCATCCCGCAATTGTATTATGGCACGGAGTTGCTGATGGATGGCGACTATTCGATTCATCCCACCGTAAGGCGCGATGTGCCGGGCGGATGGAAAGAGGACAAGGTGAATTCATTTATTTCTGACGGAAGAACAAAAGAGCAGAATGAAGCTTATGATTTCATGAAGAAGCTCCTGAGTTGGAGAAAAGGAAAACCGGTGATCCACCAGGGAAAATTAGTTCAGTTCATTCCAGAAGATAATATTTATGTTTATTTCCGCTCGCTCGGAAATGAAACGGTAATGGTAATGATGAATGGCAACGAAGTGGAGAAAAAATTAAAAACCGAACGCTTTGCTGAATCCATGCAAGGAAAAACCAGGGCAAAGAATGCCCTGACGGGAGAGACATGGTCGGCATTAGATGAATTGACGTTGCCCCCCATGACGGCTTTGATTTTAGAGTTGGAATAAATTCACCGGCTTCCGAAGAGGGCTGTACCAATCCGCACTAAGGTGCTGCCCTCTTCCACTGCAATTGGGTAGTCTTGGCTCATGCCCATCGAGAGTTCTTTCATCTCCATGTTGGCTGGTAGGCCCTGGATTTTGACCTGGTCGAATAATTTTTTTAGGCTTTTAAATTCATCCCTCACCCGTGCTTTGTTTTCTGTAAAGGTGGCCATGCCCATCAAGCCGATAATTTTTATTGCATCAAGTGAGGCGATTTTTCCCGATCCGATTAATTCCATCAACTCAGTTTCATCAAAGCCAAATTTGCTCTCTTCTTTGGCAATGTGCACTTGCAAAAGGCAATTGACAACACGGTTTATCTTTTTTGCTTGCTTGTTGATTTCCTCCAATAGCTTGTAGCTATCCACCGAATGAATAAGTGAAACAACAGGCACCAATTGTTTTGCCTTGTTGGTTTGGAGGTGACCAATCATGTGCCATTCAATATCGTTTGGCAACCTTGCGTGTTTGGCAACAAGTTCCTGCACTTTGTTTTCTCCAAAAATCCGTTGGCCGGCATTGTACGCTTCCTTGATTTTTTCAACCGGATGCGTCTTGCTTACGGCAATCAGCCGGCAATCCTTGCCTGAAAGCTGATTTCGAAGAAAGTCTATATTATTTCTGATGTCCATTGTATAAATTAGCCACAATTATTTACTGTGTAAAGTTATGGCGATCATCGGAACGTTGCTCAAAAAAGGAATTAAACTTCGTGAAAATCTTCAGCAGGAGTATTCTTCTCCTTTTGAATTGCAAAAAGAGGAACTCAAGGGATTGATGATCACGGCAAGCCAGACGGAGTTTGGAAAGTACTATGGTTTTGACGATATTCTTGGCACATTCCGCAAAGGAGGAAAAAGTTTTTATGAAGCGTACAAATCGGCTGTGCCCGTGCACGATTATAACAAGATCTACAAGGATTGGTGGCAACTGACTTATAAGGGCGCGAAGAATATTTGCTGGCCGGGCAGGGTAAAATATTTTGCCTTGAGCTCGGGCACCTCCGAGTCTGCTTCAAAGCATATTCCGGTAACGAAAGAAATGACGAAGGCCATTCAGCGCACCAGCATCCGTCAAATTATATCGCTATCAAAATACGATTTGCCTGCTTCACTTTTCGAAGCGGGCATCCTCATGATCGGGGGCAGCACTCACCTCAACAAACGAGGGAGTTATTTTGAAGGTGACCTAAGCGGGATACAAGCGGCACGGTTGCCATTTTGGTTTCAACACTTTTATAAGCCGGGAAAACAAATTGCCAAAAGCCGCAATTGGGATAATAAGCTGAACCAAATTGTGCGCAAGGCAAACGATTGGGACATTGGCATTATTGTAGGCGTGCCGGCATGGATACAAATTCTGATCGAGAAAATTATTGCGTACTATAAAGTTAAAAATATTCATGAGATATGGCCCAACCTGCGTGTCTATGTTCACGGTGGTGTGTCCATGGATCCGTACCGTAAAAGCTTTGAAAAATTGCTGGGCCGACCTATTTATTATATCGAAACCTACCTGGCATCTGAGGGCTTCCTCGCCTACCAGGCCTTGCCAAAACGCAAAACAATGCGCCTGGTGCTGAACAATGGTCTCTTTTATGAATTCATCCCGTTTGACGATAAAAACTTTCTTCCTTCCGGTGAGATCAAACCGGATGCTGAAACGCTGTTGATCGATGAAGTAGAGGAAGGAAAGGAATATGCGCTTCTGCTTTCCACCTGTGCGGGGGCATGGCGATACCTCATTGGCGATGTGGTCAAGTTTGTGTCGGTTGAAGAATCAGAAATTCAAATTACCGGCCGCACCAAACATTTCCTTAGCTTGTGTGGCGAACATTTGTCAGTGGATAATATGAACAAAGCTATTGAATTGGTTTCCTATGAATTGAACGTGTCCATCAAAGAATTTACCGTTTCCGGAATCCCTCACGGAACACTCTTCGCCCATCATTGGTACATCGGCACGGATGACAAGGTCGATCCGAAAATCTTAAAAGAAAAAATCGATCAGCACCTGAAAGAGTTGAACGATGATTATGCCGTGGAAAGAAGTGCCGCCTTGAAAGAAGTTTTTGTGGAGGTATTGCCCACACAAAAATTTTACAGCTGGCTGGAATCAAAGGGAAAAACCGGTGGGCAAAATAAGTTTCCGCGCGTAATGAAAAATGCCCAGTTGGATGAATGGATTGATTTTATTAAGCGTTACTAGCAAATCATCAATTGTAAAAATACCACAACGATTAAACGGGTAACCAATAACCGATAACCGATAGCTTTTCCACCATGACCATCGTACTCAAAGGCATCCAACTTGGTTTAGTGTTAACCTTTCTGGTTGGCCCCGTTTTTTTTACCATCATTCAAACCAGTGTGGAGAAAGGTTTTTGGAACGGGGCACTCGTGGCGGTGGGTGTTTCCCTTAGCGACATTCTTTATGTAACGATCTGTTATTTTGGGTTGTTTCAATTCCTTAATGATCCCGGATCGAAAAAAAGCATGGCGTATATCGGAGGTGCGATTCTCATCGCCTTTGGGCTTTATCATCTGATTGTAAAGGCGCGCAAGGCCAAAATGGTTTCCTTTCATGTGGCCGAAGAAAAAAAGCCATTCAAGTACATGCTCAAAGGATTCGTCATCAATGGCATCACACCCATGGTGTTTATTTTTTGGATCGGAACAATCAGCGTGGCGACCATCGACTTTGGTTACTCTACTGGATTTGAATTTTTTATTTTTTTTGTAGCGTTGCTCGCTACGGTTTTAGCAACTGATGTGACCAAGGCATTTCTTGCCGATAAATTGCGTAGGCTAATTACCCATCGGTTTTTGATGATTATGAATATCGTGGTCGGGATTTGCCTTCTTGGCTTTGGGGTTCGCCTTTTGTTGATGGCCGAGAAGGGTCTCCAACTTTTAAATTAGCTCCTGAAGAGCAGCGAGCTGTCGCCATAGCTGAGAAAACGATAATCATTTTTCAACGCGGCATCATAAATATTTCTCCAAGCTTCACCAACAAATGCAGCTACTAGCAACATCAATGTAGATCCGGGCTGGTGAAAATTGGTGATGAGTGCATCGCAGGTTTTGAAATCGTATCCCGGCAAGATGTAAATCGAAGTTTGGCCGATGAGGTGATTACTATTTTCACATTCCATTTTTTTTAATACTGCGTTCAAGGCGTCTTTCAGGGGTAAAGCTTTAAGCTGGTAGGCGTCTTTCTGGTTTATTATAAACGGGGCGGTTGGATTGTCTGCTAATTTTACGCCATACCAATAAATACTTTCCATGGTGCGAAGCGAAGTGGTGCCTATGGCAATCACCGTTTTTTTCTGTAAAAGATTTTCCGCATTCAGCCGCGTTATGATAATTTGCTCTTCGTGCATGGTGTGATCGACAACGTTATCAACTTTCACCGGCTGAAAAGTACCGGCACTTACGTGGAGTGTGAGATAATCAAATGCAATATTTTTTTCCATTAATGAAATGAAAATATTTTCTGTAAAGTGAAGCCCGGCTGTTGGCGCAGCCACCGCACCATCTTCCTTTGAATACACAGTCTGGTAACGCTCGCGGTCGCGCTCCTCTGCCTTGCGCTTGATGTAGGGCGGAAGTGGAATGGCCCCCAGTTGTTGAATCCCTTCTGAGAATGAAATTGGAAGATTCCAATTAAATTCTACGATACCGTTTTCACGATCAATTAAATCAGCTTGCAGGATTAGTTTGTGGCGGGCGATTTGCAGCGATAAATTTGGAGACCACCGTTTCAAATTCCCGATCGCGCAATGCCACCGGCATTTTCCCTGGATGCTCATAGCACGTGCAACTTCCGCAGAAGGCCATACCGGATCGAGCAAAAGGATTTCAATTTCGGCTCCTGTATCTTTTTTAAAAATCAACCGCGCTGGGATTACTTTGGTATTGTTGAAGAATAGAATTGAGTTGGCAGGGATAAATTCCGAAAGACGAGAGAAATTGGAGTGTGTTATAGTTTCTTTTTGATAGACTAATAATTTGGATTGATCGCGCTCCGTCAATGGATGTAGCGCTATTCTTTCTTCAGGTAGTTGATACGTAAAGTCTTGAATTGAAATTTGTTTTTGACGCGACATGGAATTTGTTTTTGATCTTATGCCTTACGGCTAAAACTCATTTACCACTCGGCCGTTGGATCGATCTTAAAAACTTCGCTCATCTCATCTAGCAACGGCTGAAGGTGTTCGGTGTGCTTGCCAACGCGTCCACCAAAAGCAGGCGCAATTATTCTCCAATCAGGAAGCTGAAGTTGAGTTTGGCTAATGACCGCTTCAATTTTTATTAACCACTTATTTTTTAATTCTATCTCTCCGATAAAAATATTTTGTTCAATAATTTCTTTTTCAAGAGGCGACTCTTCAAATATTCCCAACGCAAAAGGCATAGCCACTTCCAAAGAATTTTGCAAGCGGGAAATACTTTCTTCCGTGGCAGAACCGAGTTGTTTTATCCAGGTGTTGGCGTGAAGCGTGTGATAGCGAAGTTCTCCTCTTATTTTTTTCGCCAACAAGGCAAGTGGTTCGTAAGAAGATAGCGTGAGCAAATCCCAGCGAATCGCATCGGCAGTGTCAAACAAAAAATGACGAATCAAACTGAAGTCGTATTCCTGGTTAGGTAGTTCAACCAATTGACAATTGTGAAACTGGTCAGCCTGACGAGTGAAGGCGATTGTATCTGGAGTTGGCTCGCCCAGTACTTCAAGCATTTGATAGAGCGCGTAACTTTGGCCGACTTTATCTTGCGCCATAGATGAAAACGCGATGTCTTCTTCCAGTAATGGCCCAAAGCCCGTCCACTCGCTGTTGCGATGGCCAAGGATGAGCAAGTCATCGGCAATTTTAAATAGGAGTTCTTTGAGAGGTTCTTGGTTCATAAATTTAATTTGCTTGCAGCCTACCAGTTACCGGATGAGTTAGATAATTTGTCCAGAATGAAGTAACTAATCTTCAACTTTCTACAGCATTCAACTTTCAACCTTTTCCTTTTTACTTCTTCATTTTTTCTAAAAACTCCTTTAACTTATCCCCACCTTTATAATCTGAAGCGTCCCTAAATTTCTTTTCGGGCAGTGTATTCCATAAATCATTTTCCTCAGGTGAAGTAAACCGGATTTTATTTTTCTCGATTGCCCACACGTTGTAAATAATTTTCCCAACTCCGAATAAATCTTTTGCCATCAACATCGCTTCTTCCGGTGAGCTTGCTTCTACACTTCCTGAACTGACCTGCTGTTTTCCACGCTTGGTGAGTTGGTAGATTTCAAATACTTTTTTCTCTGGTGATGTCGTGCTTTCCGAAATCAAGTCATACACACTTTGATTGCCTTCTGTTGTGGGCGATACAAACACATTGCTGGTATCAACTACATAGATGGAAGTACAGGTAAATCTCCGCGTAAACGTTTCTTTCGCCAGCACATACGCCATTTCCAAATTGGGTGCGTGCACACAGCCTTCATGCTGAAACGGTTTGCCTTCTTTGGCTTGAACAAAAACTTCGAATGTGCCGAACTGATCCAGTACGATTTTTGGATTCACCTCCCCAATCTGGGGTAGGCGGGCAACGCGTGGATCAAGCGATTTCAATTTCTTTGTTATGGCTACCGCAAATATATCAGTTTGCAACCGTTTGAACAGCCAACAAGTAGGCTATCTTATTTTTGTTTTTGTAAATGGAATTTCCATTTAACTTCGTTGCGTAAAAGAAACAAATGAAATACCTTGATCTTTTGTGGGCAACCGATTGGCTTTCGCGTTATCATCCTAAATATTATGCCAACGAATTGTTGTCAATGGCCGATGATATCCTCAAATGGATTGACGAAGAACTCCCGGAAGACAGCAGTACACTCATCTATCTAAAAAGTTTGTACGACTCACCAACGGAGGCACTGCTCGCCATTTGGAAAGAAATTCAATTGCTGACGGGCGCGTATTGGAGGAATTGATCGATCCTTCTGAATCCCAATCCTTACTGTAGTACTTATGACATTTTCATGTATCCTTGAAATACTAATAAAATAGTTGTCTTATTGATTTGTTGAAAATCTTAAAACGAAACTTGAAATTAACCTGTCAATAATTTGAAAGTTTTAATACGGTGGATTAAATAAGGACTTAAACTCCTACCCTTGATCTTTTAAACCAACGGCATCACATAGTTAGTTGTCGGAGTCTTCAATGCCTCTCTTACCCAGCGGCCGCGCTCCTCGGCAATCCTGCGCACTTCCAACCGTTCTTTGTTGCAAGGGCCATCGCCATTGATCACGCGCTTAAATTCTTCCCAGTCGGGTTCAGTGTAATCCCACTTTCCGGTACCCTGATTTTTCTTGAGTAACACATCGGGGATGGTAAAACCAAGTTCCCATATTTTGGGCACGTACATGTCGAGGAACTGGTTGCGCATGTCATCGTTGGTGCCCATCTTCACTTTCCAGCGCATGAGCACTTCGGTGTGTGTAGAGATTTTATCACTGGGTCCGAAGAAGTGCATCATGGGCGGCCACCAGCGGTTGAGCGCCTCCTGAAACATTTCGCGTTGCTTTTGTGTGCCGCTCGCCAAATAGATCACACAGTGATGTCCATACTTTAAATGAAAAGATTCTTCGGCACAAATACGATCCAGCGCACGGCAGTACGGACCATAACTTCCTTTTGCATTTGCCAATTGATTGACAATCGCACCTGCATCCACCAGCCAGGAAATGAAACAACAATCCGCCCACGTCAAAGTTGGGTAGTTAAAAATATTGGAGTATTTGGATTTGCCCGAGATCAGGTCGTCAATCATTTGCTCCCGAGGCTTGCCGAGTGTTTCGGCTGCACTGTAAAGCAATTGTGCATGGCCCACTTCATCTTGGACTTTTGCCATCAGCGACATCTTGCGCTTGAACCCCGGGGCGCGTGTGATCCAGGTGCCTTCCGGCAAGGCTCCGATTATCTCACTGTGGGCATGCTGCTCAATCATGCGGATAAGTTGCTTGCGGTAGAGCTGCGGCATCCAATCTGAAGGTTCAATTTTTTCGCCCCGTGAAATTCGTGCTTCGAAGGCAGCCAACAAAATGGGGTCTTCACTTGCAACGCTGTCCGTTTTTATTCCTTCAAATGTGTTTCCGCCACCGTACATGATCGTAGGATTTAGTTTCACAAATTTAACAAACAGCGCACAGAAATAGTATCTCTTTTTTTTCTGGACTTCTGTCGGCTTAGCGACAGTGAAATTGCTATCAATGGAATACATTCGTTAAAAAAAAGTCATGAAAAAATTGATCCCGCTGATAACCTTGTTTTTTTCTACTGGTCTTGTTTTTTCTCAAAATCCGCCCAAAGGTTTGATGGTGGGTGAGGCGGCTCCTGATTTTACAGCTACTGATCAGTACGGAAAAATGGTGAACCTAAAATCATTATTGAATGACGGCTCAGTTGTGCTGGTGTTTTACCGGGGTGAGTGGTGCCCCTTCTGCAATAAATATTTGAAGCAACTGGAAGACTCGTTGCCAATGCTTTCAAAAATGGGGGCAAGGGTGGTTACGGTTTCGCCCGAGAAAGTAGAAAATATTGCCAAGACGGTAAAGAAAACGAAAGCCAGCTATTCCGTCCTCCATGACGAAGGCCTGATTATTATGAAGGCGTACGATGTTGCTTATCCGGTGGATCAGAGCACAATTCTCCGCTACAAAAAATACGGCATCGATTTACAATCGGCCAATGGCGACAATGGCGCAAACTTGCCCGTGCCTGCTGTTTATATTATTTCAAAGTCTGGAAAAATTACCTATCGCTTTTTTAACTGGGACTATAAAATCCGCGCTAGCGTAAAAGAGATCATGCGCAGTCTTTAACTGATTTTTTATGATCAACTTCGTCAATGGATAAATCCGGCCACGGTTAAAAACAGGCCATTATTTTTTGGGTATTCGTTAGGTTTAGTGGTGTAGGCCATTACTAAACCAGAAAGACCAGCGCTTAAAAATAAATGATCGGAAACTTTTATCCGACTGTAAAAAATATTGATGCCCGAAGAAAAATAAACTGAGTTGTCGTAGTCAATCACTTTGTTGTTGTGCCAGGCCAGCAATATAACATCCCAATGATTTTTGGAATAAAGGAGCCTCAACCGGTTGATCCAATCGCGATCTTTTGTGTAAAGGGCCAGGTTAAAAAAAACCAAGGTATATTCAATGGAAAGACTGTTGGATACTTTATAGCTGTTGATGATAAACGAGGCAAGATCAGAGCCCTTATCGGCCACCGAAAAGGATTGCTCTAAAATAAAACCAACCTGTGGCGTGATCGTGAGCCGCTTGCCCGCCTGAAAATTCTTTCGCACCATGGCCAGTGCAAAGTTATTGGTGGTGGTGTGGTCATAAAGGTCAAATGCTTTGAAAAAAGTGCCACCCCATTGCTTGCGGTCGTAGGTGTACATAAAATCAAGCGCAGGGTTTGGACTGATGATCCGTCCGGAAAACGAAAACTGACCCATGGTATGCAGCCGGGTATTCAGCGTGCTTTTTGATTGACGCTCTTTTTTAACAGCGCGCGTGCTGTCCTCATCAGTCTCTTTGGAAAGCAAGGAAAAACTGACCAGGTACAAGAATAGACCGAGACTTAACTTCATTTCATTTTTTTACAAATAACTTACTTCTTCAAAAGGCATCCAACCCACTTCTTGTTCGCTGCTGTGAAGCCGTAAAATTCAGAGTTTCCATAGAATAAAAACAGTTTCATTTTTATAATATTTGACCAGATCAGTTACATTTGTTCAATAATTTCATAAATATGAAAACAGTTGCCGGAGATTATAAATACACCACCGTGGCCGACCGCATCGGAACACTCATTGAAAACGGTGCGCTCAAAGTGGGCGACAAACTTCTTTCGGTTCGCTCGTTGAGCAAGGAACAAGACATCAGTTTGAGCACAGCGTTTCAAGCCTACTATTATCTGGAAGCAAAAGGGTTGATTGAAGCAAGGCCGCAGTCGGGCTACTATGTAAAATTTTCTCCACGTCACGGGCTTTCACTTCCCAAGTGTTGCGAGCCGATGGATGAAGTGGTACCGGTAACTTTGGACGATATGATCTCCGGGGTCTATCATGATCTGCGTTCGGATAAGCTGGTTCAATTTTCGTTGGGCGCACCCGACCATACACTGTTGCCCGCTGCCAAACTAAATAAATCGGTGATGCATGCCATCCGCAGTGAAAAGGACAGTTGCCTGAATTACGAACACATCCAAGGCAATGTGAATTTGAGAAAACAAATTGCACGGCTTTCATTCAATTGGGGTGGTGCGTTGAGCGAAGAGGACATTGTTGTTACGGCCGGATGCATGGAGGCCCTTACACTTTGTTTGAAGGCTACAACGAAACAAGGTGATGCGGTGGCCATCGAAAGCCCAACTTACTTTGGGATTTTTCAGGCGATGGAAAGTTTGGGCTTGAAAGTTGTGGAAATCCCCGCCAACCCGGAAACAGGCGTGGATTTGAATTACCTCGAGCAAGCGATACCGCGCTTCGATATAAAAGCCTGTTTGTTCGTCACCAATTTCAATAATCCGGTAGGCTCGTGCATGCCCGATGAGAACAAAAAGAAATTGGTGGAGATGTTGGCAAAAAAGGAAATCCCCTTGATCGAAGATGATATCTATGGCGAACTGTTTTTTGGAAAGACCAGACCAAAGACATGCAAGGCCTATGACAAGAAAGGATTGGTCTTGCAATGCGGCTCTTTTTCCAAATCCTTGGCTCCCGGCTATCGCATCGGTTGGGCTGTGCCTGGAAAATTCAAAGAGCGGGTGATCCGCCTGAAGCGGATGAACAGTGTTTCAACCAATACTTTGGCACAAACGGCCATCGCCCATTTTTTACAGAATGGTCGGTACGAACTCCACCTTCGCCATTTGCGCAAAGCCCTTCACACCCAATGCCTCCGCTACATCCAAGCAGTGACGGAATATTTTCCGGAAGATACCCGCATCACCCGACCACAAGGTGGATTCGCCTTGTGGGTTGAGATGAATAATAAAGTAGATGCTTACGGGCTGCACAAACGCGCGTTGAGGCACAATATCGGCATTGCCCCGGGACAGATTTTTTCTACGCAGGGCCAGTTTAAAAATTACTTCAGGCTCAGCTATGGCTTGCCGTGGTGCGAAAGGGTGGAAGACGGGATCAAAACGCTGGGTGAATTGGTGCGTAAGGGAGTTTGAGAATCGATATTGGGGAAATAGGCAGCAGAGAATGATTGAATTTTTTGATTTTTAATTTTCCCAACCTTCCAAATCCCAACTCCTAACTTCTTTCTATATTTGAATACAAAAAAACAAAATAAGATTATGGCCTTTACACTTCCCGCTCTTCCGTATGCATTCAATGCACTGGAGCCACACCTTGATGCTCGCACCATGGAAATCCACCACGGCAAGCATCACAACGCTTATGTTACCAATCTCAACAATGCTGTAGCCGGCAAGCCCGAAGAGGGTTTGAGTATTGATGAGATTTGCAAGAATATTTCAAAGTACCCGGCTCCTGTGCGCAACAATGGCGGTGGCCATTACAACCACAGTTTGTTCTGGACCATCATGGGTGCCAATGCCGGTGGAGCACCATCGGGTGCCGTGGCCGATGCCATTAATTCAGCCTTCGGAAATTTTGACGAGTTCAAAACCAAGTTTGGTGCAGCCGCTACCGGCCGTTTTGGTTCGGGCTGGGCATGGCTGATCAAAGATGCTTCCGGTAAATTGGCGATCACTTCTACGCCCAATCAAGACAACCCGTTGATGGACGTAGCCGAAGTACAGGGCACTCCGCTGCTCGGATTGGATGTGTGGGAACACGCTTATTATTTACACTACCAAAACCGGAGGCCGGATTATATCGCAGCATTTTGGAATGTGGTAAATTGGAATGAAGTCGCTAAAAGGTTTGGGAAATAATAGAGGAGAGAGAGGTTGATAAAATGATTTCGGGAGAAGCAATTTTGAAGGGATTTATTTATATTATTTGATTCAATGTCGTTTCGTTAACCCATTTTTAATAACCTCACCTCATTCCTCTCCACAAGAGAGGATGTCAGAGGAGCTTAAGGAAACGACATTGTTATTTGATTCTTCTTTTTTAAGATAACCTTGATTTATTTGTCATAGCAATCTGGAATACGGCAATCACATATTCCTCCGATATTGCCCGCCTACCTCAAACAATGCTTTGGTAATTTGCCCCAGCGAACAAACCTTGCATGCTTCGATTAACGTTTCAAAGATATTTTTGTTTTGAATAGCCGCTTGTTGAACTTGCCCTAACAGCTCGGAAGATTTATCATTATGCCTTTGGTGCAGGTTGCGCAACATCTTGATCTGGTATTCTTTTTCTTCAGTGGTGGCACGGATCACTTCTTGTGGAATGATGGTAGGTGAGCCCTTCGAACTTAAAAAGGTATTCACGCCAATGATCGGATATTCGCCCGTGTGTTTCAAGGTTTCGTAATACATACTTTCTTCCTGGATTTTTCCGCGCTGGTACATAGTTTCCATCGCACCCAACACTCCGCCACGCTCCGTGATGCGGTCAAATTCGGTAAGCACAGCTTCTTCAACAAGGCCGGTCAGTTCTTCTATAATGAATGAACCTTGCAACGAGTTTTCATTTTTTGCCAACCCCAATTCTTTGTTGATGATTAATTGAATGGCCATCGCCCTGCGCACGGATTCTTCGGTGGGTGTGGTGATCGCTTCATCGTACGCATTGGTGTGCAGCGAATTGCAATTGTCGTAGATCGCATACAAAGCTTGTAACGTGGTGCGGATGTCGTTGAAGTCAATCTCCTGGGCGTGCAACGAGCGGCCTGAAGTTTGAATGTGGTACTTCAGCATTTGGGCGCGCGCATTGGCACCGTATTTGTTTTTCATGGCCTTGGCCCAGATCCTTCGCGCCACGCGGCCGATCACGGAATACTCCGGGTCGATTCCATTCGAAAAAAAGAACGAAAGGTTGGGCGCAAATTCATTGATGTCCATCCCGCGACTGAGGTAATATTCCACGTAAGTGAATCCGTTTGAGAGCGTGAACGCTAATTGCGTAATCGGATTGGCGCCCGCTTCAGCTATGTGATAACCGGATATAGAGACCGAATAGAAATTACGAATATCATTTGTGATAAAATATTCTTGCACATCGCCCATCAGTCGCAGTGCAAATTCCGTGGAAAAGATACAGGTATTCTGCGCCTGGTCTTCTTTGAGAATATCGGCTTGCACGGTGCCTCGTACTTGCGATAGGGTTTCTGCTTTTATTTTTTCATAAATATCTTTTGGTAATACCTGATCGCCCGTTAGGCCAAGCAACAGGAGCCCCAGGCTGTCATTGCCTTTGGGCAGTGGGCCTTGGTAAGCAGGCTGTTCAACGACCTTATCCCGATCCTCTCCGGAGGTGAGGGAGGAATGCAATGCCTGTATTTTCTTTTTTACTTCTTCGATCAACCCATTTTTTTTGATGTACATCTCGCATTGCTGGTCGATGGCTGCATTCAAAAAATAGCCGAGCAACATCGGTGCTGGCCCATTGATCGTCATCGACACCGAAGTTTTTGGATCGGCAAGATTAAATCCACTGTATAACTTCTTGGCATCATCGAGGCAACACACCGAAACGCCCGCGTTGCCGATCTTTCCATAAATGTCCGGTCGGTAATCCGGATCGTTTCCATAAAGAGTCACCGAATCAAAGGCAGTCGATAAACGCTTAGCTGGCAATCCCATACTTACGTAGTGGAATCTTCGGTTGGTTCTTTCTGGCCCGCCTTCGCCAGCAAACATGCGGGTAGGATCTTCTCCTTCTCTTTTGAAAGGATAAATACCAGCCGTGTATGGAAACTCACCGGGAACATTCTCTTGTAGCTGCCATTTCAACAAATCGCCCCACGCTTCGTAACGGGGTAATGAAATTTTTGGGATTTGTAAATGCGAGAGTGATTCGGTGTGTGTTTGAATTCCAATTTCTTTGTCGCGCACCTTAAATTTGAAAATTGGTTCACGATAACTTTTTGCTTTTTCCGCCCACGATTCAATAAGCTTCCAATTCCTGAGATCAAGATTTAATTTGATCCGATCAAATTCGGCATGTAAGACTTTAACAACATCCGGATTGATTTTGCCCAGCGATTCGATGGTTTTATTAATCGAATAAAGTTTCTGAGCAGTTTCAGTTTGCTCGTTTACCCACTGATCATAGGCCCGATTGCTTTCAGAGATTTCACTCAAGTAACGGGTGCGGTGAGGCGGGATCACAAAAATCTTTTCACTCATCTCACGCGTGATGTGAAAATCGGATTTCAAATCTGCACCTGTCTTTTCAACTACCTTGTCCATCAAATGTTTATAGAGTTGATTCGTGCCGGGGTCATTGAACTGCGAAACAATTGTGCCAAACACGGGCATGTCTTCGGGTTTCTTGTCCCACAGTTGATGATTGCGTTGGTATTGTTTTTTTACATCGCGCAAGGCATCGAGTGCCCCACGCTTGTCGAACTTGTTGAGGGCAATCACATCGGCAAAATCGAGCATGTCGATTTTTTCGAGTTGTGTGGCGGCACCGTATTCGGGCGTCATCACATATAATGATACATCGCTGTGGTCAAGGATTTCTGTATCGCTTTGGCCGATGCCCGATGTTTCTAAAATGATCAGATCAAAACCAGCCGCTTTCAATACCTGAATGGCTTCTTTTACGTAAGCAGACAAAGCCAAATTGCTTTGTCGTGTGGCGAGAGAACGCATATACACGCGTGAATTGTTGATGGCGTTCATGCGGATGCGGTCGCCCAACAAAGCACCACCGGTCTTTCTTTTGGAAGGATCAACAGAAATCAATCCAATGGTCTTTTCCTTGAAGTCAATTAAAAACCTCCTCACCATTTCATCGACCATGGAAGATTTTCCCGCGCCACCCGTTCCCGTGATCCCTAGCACTGGAGCTTTGGATGTGGCCGCTTTTTGGTTGACCTCTTCGAAATTTTTTTTGTGATCATCAAAATAATTTTCAGCTCCCGAAATTAATTGCGCTATTTGTACATGACTGCCAACTGCCAACTGTCCACTATCGACTACTTTGCCAGTGGGGAAATCGCTTTGCCTTACCAGGTCGTTGATCATTCCCTGCAAGCCCATCGACCGACCATCATCGGGCGAATAAATTTTGGTGATGCCATAATCCATCAACTCTTTTATTTCTTCGGGTAAAATCACACCACCACCACCGGCAAAAATTTTGATGTGACCAGCACCTTTGTCTTTCAACAAATCGTGCATGTATTTGAAATATTCGTTGTGGCCGCCCTGGTAGCTCGTCATCGCAATGGCTTGTGCGTCTTCTTGGATGGCGGTGTTCACTACTTCTTCTACACTACGGTCGTGGCCGAGATGAATTACTTCGCAACCGGTGGACTGGATGATCCTGCGCATGATGTTGATGGCGGCATCGTGGCCATCAAACAAACTGGCGGCAGTTATGATCCTGACTTTATTTTTTGGTTTGTACGGTTCAACAGGCGTGTGATGAAAGGGCACGCTGGTTTTAGTTTCTTTTTTTTCAACGGAAGCCGTTTCTGCGCTCATAAAAAAAATATTTTGCTATAAAATTACTGAGAACAGAAGCATTTAGCTAACAGTTATTAGGACGATTCCTAAAAATCAAATTCCGTATTGTTTCATTAGGGTTTACTAACATTCAAATCCTATCAAAAAAAGTTTCCTATTATGTTGATAAGTAGAAGGAGACATCATTTCCAATCCGTAATTATAAAAACATTGACTGGAGGTATTTACCCCGTTTTTTGAAAGCCAATTTTCCAAATTCTTATTATAAAGTTGTTCTACCCCAAAACTAAAAGCAGTGATTAGTGTTGGTTTTGTCACTAGTTTGATACCTTCATTTTTATCTGAAAATGGTATCTGGGCAAATGGGTAGGAAGCCGAAAATCACAGCCAAAAAATAAATTCTCAAAATCGCGGAATCATAAAGATGAATTCTTCTCGTAATGTAGATTTAGCAAGGCTGCCTTTTTAAGTGATTGAGTTATTCACTTTAACCCCCTTCATTGATCACTTATTAAAATGATATAGAAAAATAATCGTAGCCGTAAACGCAGGCTTGGGGTTATCTCTGATTTCCATCACAATGTCCATCTCGGCTTTGGTAATCCCGCGAAGGTCGGTCAATGATTTCAGGCTTACCCGCAACCGCACTTCGTTGTTCACCATCACCGGCTGATTGAATTTCATTTTCTCAATACCATAATTGACCAGCAACTTGACCTCTCGAATGTCAGCAATTTCTTCCCAGAGGTAAGGCACCAGCGATAGTATCAGGTAGCCGTGTGCGATCGTACTTTTAAATGGTCCGTTGGCAGCGCGCACCGGGTTGGTGTGAATCCACTGATGATCCAATGTGGCATCGGCAAATTTATTGATCTGCTCTTGCGTGACTTTAATAAATGGGGATGCCCCCAACTCTTTGCCAATGTAATTTTGAAATTCTGTAAATCCGTTGATGGTAAGCTTTCCCATGGAGTTTTTATTTGGAAATGAATCTAAAGATAAAATTTAATTATCTTTCACTTAACAAAAAAATCAAAACATGATTTCTCGCAGAAACCTGATCAAGTTCCTAGGTTTATCGGCATTTACTTTTCCTTCGTTGTCAGGTTTAGGGAACCCTGAAAATGGAAGTGAGGCGCTGCTAAGCCCGGATGACCCCGATTTTTGGAAAAGTGTGCGCAACCAGTTTCCGCTTGATAAGGATACCGTTTTCTTTAACCCCGGCACAGTTGGGGCAATGCCAAAAGTGGTGGTGGAAAAAATGACTGACCATTTGAAATACATTGCGAGCAGCCCTGCCGACTGGGCTTACAAAGACGACAACAAGGAAGAATTTATCAGCGGCTACAATAACCTGATGGGCATCCGCACGAAAGTTGGAAAATTGATCAATGCCAACGCATCGGAAATTGCCATGACCGATAATGTGACCAACGGCATGAGCTACATCGCCAATGGAATAACACTTCAACCGGGGGATGAAATCTTGACTACCGATCAAGAGCATGGCGGGGGGCAATCCTCCTGGAAGTTGAAAGAAAAAAGATTTGGAGCAGTATTCAAAACAATAGAAATAGGCAAGCCAATCAGTAGTTCACCTGAAGTGTACGAGAAAATCGTGAAGGCGATTTCTCCCAAAACAAAAGTGCTGATGCTATCGCACATGATTTCGGGTAGCGGTGCAATTTTGCCTGTGAAAGAAATTTGTGTGGAGGCAAAGAGAAGGGGGATTTTTACAGTGTTGGATGGAGCCCAAACCATTGGCCACATCAACGTGGATGTGAAAGACATTGATTGCGATGCCTATGTGGGCTGCTTCCATAAGTGGATTGGCGCGCCTTGCGGTACGGGTTTTATGTTTGTGAAGGCAGCGTATTTAAAAAACCTTTGGACTTCTGTTTCCAGTTACCGGTGGGACGATCATACCGATGAAGGGTTTCGTTTCACGCAGCGCGGAACTGGAAACTTTCCGGTATTAAAAGGATTGGATGCAGCCCTTGATTTTCATTTTGAGTTGGGGCCGGATCGGGTTTACGAACGAATTAAGTTTTTAGGCACTCGACTGCGGAAAGGATTGGCCGAGAGCAAGAAGGTAAAGTTCTTTTCGCCCAGCGAGGAAAGCATGTGTGCGGGCATTACGGTGTACAACATCGAGGGATGGACGGGAGCGAAACTTCAGGATAGCTATTGGGCAAGTGCGAGAATGCGGCCGCGCTCACAAGGCAATATTTTTGGGGTGAGGCATTGCACCCATATTTTTAATTCAGAGGAAGATATTGATAAAGCAATCTCATTGGTAAAAGGCTGGTCGAAGTAATTTAATCAAAATCCATTCCCCACGTAGGGTCATATTTGTGATGAATTATTTTGTCAGGGATGGTATTGATTTTTTCAAGCTGGATGTTCCGGTAAAAAACTTCCGCTCCTTCTGATTGGATTTGGATTTTCCCTTGGTCTAATCGCTTGAGGTTACCGTTATCAAGTTGTGAAGAGTGGTACAACATCATAGTCACTTGTCCATTCACGGTATGAACAGCCGTATCACCGAGGCAGTAGATTTCTATGGTGTTCCATTCTCCCGTTGGCTTCTCTGCATCGGGAATTTTGATTGCCCTCCGGCCCACCTTACTCTTTTCGTTGAAGGTTAATTTTTCTCCATCCGGATTATAAACAAATCCTTCTCCGCGCTGACTGACGGGAACCTCAAACGATCCACCCGCCACGCCCCAATAATCCCCCGTGTCACCTTCTTGTACTTGAAATTCTTGCGACCGCATCCAAAAACCAAAGTCGGCACCATGTTTGCCCACGGCATGATAAAGTATGCCACTGTCTCGTTTCTTGTCTTTTCGCGGATTCGATTTCTTTCTGCCCCACTTGAACTCAAGCTGCAAATGAAAATTTTTAAACTCTTTGGTGGTGGAAATGCCGCCAAAATTCTCCCCTGAAATCCGGATCGCAGGCTGGCCATCTTCATCCACCACAGTGAATATTTTATTTTGGTCGTTGTTCAATCCTAAAACTTGCGTGGTGTCGAATGCGTTTTTTATGCTGTCGAAGGCTGGGCCAATATAAGTATCCCATCCTTCCAAATTTTTTCCATTGAAAACCTTTTGCCAGGGGTCTTCCTTAGCGCAAGAGGAAAGGCTTACTAAGAAGACAAATAATAATAGCTTGCAGCAGTTCATAAATGGAAGATACAAATTTTGGTTAAACTTCCTACGGAGAATTTGAAATGCACCCTATTTGCAAGGTTGGTTTTTTTTACTTTGTAAATCAATGTCGTTTCCTTAAGCTCCGCTGACATCCTCTCTTGTGGAGAGGAAAGAGGTGAGGTCATCAAAAAGGGCTTAAGGAAATGACATTACTCTGTAAATTGTTAAAAAAATAGAAATGAAATACCCTGTTGAGGAAGTTATCGCGGAACTGAAATCCCGGTTAAAAACAAATCCAGTCGTTATCCTCCAGGCGCCTCCTGGTGCAGGGAAGTCCACGATTGTGCCATTGCAGATTTTGAATGAGCCTTGGCTGGCGGGAAAGAAAATCCTCCTCCTTCAACCGCGAAGGCTTGCCGCGAGGTCGGTGGCCGCACGCATGGCGGATTTGATGAATGAAAAAATAGGAGAGTCGGTGGGTTATCGGATGCGGTTTGAAAACGTGATCGGAAAGAACACACGCATCGAAGTGGTAACGGAGGGAATACTCACCCGCATGTTGCAAGCAGACAATGCGTTGGAAGGAGCTGGACTTGTCATCTTTGACGAATTTCACGAACGCAGCCTTCACGCTGATTTGGCGTTGGCATTGTGTTCGCAGTCGCAACAATTGGTGCGTGACGATTTGCGGATGCTCATCATGTCCGCTACATTGGATGGGGAGAAAATTTCCCCTGTATTAAACAACGCCCCGATTATTACAAGCCTCGGCAAGCAGTTTCCGGTTGATGTTAAATATGAACCGGTAACCAAGGATGAGCCAGTTGCAATTTTGGCTGCACGATTTGTAAAAAAAGCACTGAAGGAACAAGCGGGTGACATCCTCGTTTTTCTTCCGGGCGTAGGTGAGATCAAGCGAGCACAAGAAATTTTGGATGCGGACATGATCCCGGCAACCATTTTTCCCCTTTACGGGGATTTGCCTTTTCAGCAACAGCAGGCAGCAATCTTGCCCAACTCCAACGGGGTGCGCAAGGTGGTGCTGGCCACCTCCATTGCAGAAACTTCATTGACCATTGAAGGGATTACCACGGTCATCGATTGTGGCTATGCCCGCGTGCCGAAATTTGATTTGCACTCTGGTCTCACCAAATTGGAAACCGTTCGTTTAACGCGCGATGCCGCAGATCAACGAGCGGGGCGTGCTGGCCGACTTGGTCCAGGTGTTTGTTATCGGCTGTGGGCGCAAGCCACCCATCAACAGCTTCAACTTTCACGACAACCTGAAATTTTGGAGGCCGATCTTGCTCCCTTGATGATTGAACTTTTCAACTGGGGAACAGACTATAAAGAATTGAATTGGATCACACCGCCACCCACCGGTGCAATGAACCAGGCTACCGAACTGCTTGAAGAATTGCGAGCCGTTGAGAAAAACAAAATCACCAGGCGAGGAAAAGAGATGCTTCGCTTGCCAACTCACCCAAGGATTGCACACATGCTCTTGAGCCCCTATTTAGAAAAAGATAAAGCATTGGCTGTTGACATTGCTGCGCTGATGGAAGAACGAGATCCCCTGCCCAAAGAATCAGGAGCTGACTTGGCACTGCGAATCGAATTGCTTCGAAAGTGGAGAAGTGGTGAGCGTGTGAATGCCGATCGAAATAATTTGGAACGAATCGAAAAAATGGCATCAACCTGGAGAAAGATTTTTAATTTGAAGGTTGACAACACTGTTTTTTCCGATGCCGAAGTTGGAAAATTACTACGTGAAGCATACCCCGAACGGATTGCACAGCAAGTAGAAAAATTTAGCTCCCGCTATAAATTGGCAAACGGACGGACCGCAAAATTGCAAGACCATGATGGGTTGGCTCAAAAGAAATGGTTGGCCATTGCCGGGATGGACATGGGCACAAAAGAGGGAAAAATATTTTCTGCCGCTGTCCTTGACGAAAGGGATTTGTTTCCCTTGGCAAAAGAGAGCCAATCAGTAATCTGGGATAAAGAACGTGGAATGATCAGTGCAACGGTAGAAAAAAGAATTGGAAATTTGGTACTGTCATCCAAACCGATTACGCAAGTTGATGAAACTGTGCGGATCAAAACGTTGTGTGACGCTTTTCGTGAAGAAGGTTTTTCATTGTTGAACTGGGGTGAGCAACAGGTGCAGTGGCAAGCACGTGTGATGAGCCTCCGCACCTGGAGGCCTCACGAATTGTGGCCGGATGTTAGTGATGCGATTTTATTGAGAACAGCTGCTGATTGGCTATCCCCTTTTCTCAACCACGTTGGTAAACGAGCTGATTTTAAAAAACTCGATAGTGATGCCATCGTCATGAGCATGCTGCCGTGGGAGCTGCTGCAACGGTTTAACAAACTGGCACCAACGAAATTGGAAGCACCAAGTGGATCAATGATAAAGTTAGCCTACGCCATGGATGCAAGTCCGCCAGTAATGAGCGTGCGGTTGCAAGAAGTTTTTGGAATGTTGGAGACCCCATCAGTCAACGAAGGCCGCACAAAAATTATTTTGCATTTGCTTTCGCCCGGCTACAAACCGGTGCAAGTCACACAGGATCTGAAAAGTTTTTGGAATACTACGTACCATGAAGTCCGCAAAGAATTGCGGATGCGCTACCCCAAGCACCATTGGCCGGAAGATCCGTGGACGGCTCAAGCAGTACGGGGGGTGAAGCACAAGTAGCACCGTTATGGTTTCATAGGCCGATGGTGGGCACTAATCCGGACAAGTCAGGAGTTAGTCCTTTTTCGAAGCAGTCTTCACCTCACCCATCTCACTGCCATTCCTAACCTCTTCGCTGGCCTTGGTCACCAATAGATCGCCCGGATTTAAGGGTCCAAAAATTTCCATCTGGCCATTGGCCTCCATTCCTTTTTTTACTTCAACCCATACTGCTTTTTTATCGCGGAAACGAATAACAAAAACTTTTTCATTGGAATCGACAACAGCCGAACTCGGCACCACAAACGTATCATCGACTGTTGATAGCGAGAAGCTTACCTCGGCAATCATGCCCGGGAGAAGTTTTTTATTTTCGTTGATGACGTCCATCTCGATGTGCTGCGAACGAAGTTTTTTATCCAACGCCCCGGCCTGCCGTTTTATCTTGGCTGCAAATTGTTCGTTGGGATAGCCCCTTACGGTAAAACGAACTTCATCGTTCTCCCGCAGGTAACTGGTGTACGCCTCGGGAACATAGACCACCAAGCGCAGCTTCTTTTGTTCGTTGAGCGTAAGCATGGGGAACTCAGATCCCTTTCCGGATGGGCCAACATACGCGCCAAGGTTTACATTGCGCGCACTGATGATGCCATTAAATGGAGCACGGATCTCCAAGTAACTTTGCATGACCGCAACTTCTTTTTGGGCCGATTGGGCCGCTTCCAGTTGGGCATAGTCAGCGTTTTTTTTGCCGAGTGCTTGTTCCAAATCATTTTGCGAAATGGTACCCGGGGTTTTGCTTGTTTCCAGCAATCGCTCATAATTGGCTTTACTGGCCGTGTAAATTGCATTCAGCGATTCTACCCGCGATCGGGCGGCTGTCAATTGTGAAATGATCTCGGGCGCCTCCATTAATGCCAGCAGTTGCCCTTCCTTCACTTCAGAACCAACGTCCACATAGAGTTGCTTGACAAAACTGTTTACTTTAGCGTAGAGGTCAACATCGCGAAAGGAAACCAACTCCCCCGGGATTTTCAAAGACGAAGTGATCTTTCCGGTGGGCAACTCAAAAACTTCTAACGTGCTTTGGCCCGAATTTTTTTCTTCCGTTTTGTGCGATGGCTTACAGCAGAAAAGCAAACTGGAAACTGCAATCGCGACACCAGCGGTAATGAAATGTTTTTTTAAACTTGGTTTAGCGTTCATGCTAGGAAGGAATAAAGTGTTTACTGTCTTTGTCTTCAGGATCAAGGGAAACCGATTCGATGGAAGTTATATTTTGCACCCATGAAAAGACGAGCGGCAAAATGAACAAGGCAGCAAACGTGGAAGCGATTAACCCGCCAATTACAGCGCGACCCAAAGGCGATGCCTGATCTCCCCCTTCGCCAAAACCAGATGCCATGGGGATCATGCCAACTACCATCGCCACAGTGGTCATTACTATTGGTCGCAAGCGCAGGGCGGCAGCTTCTTGCGCTGACTCCCACGCGTTGCCATTGTGCAGCCGCAACTGTTCGGCATTGGTAATCAACAAAACCGAGTTGGCAATCGACACGCCCACCGACATGATGATGCCCATATAGGATTGCAGGTTCAGCGTTGAGCCGGTGGCCATCAACATCAACAGCGAACCAAGCACTACCGCTGGTATAGTCGCCAACACCACGAGTGAAACTTTGAACGATTGAAAGTTGGCCGCCAACATCAAAAAAATAACCACGATGGCAACGATCAATCCTGATTGAAGGCTGTCTAATGTTTCGTCCAATACTTGCGTCAATCCTTTGGTGTCGATGGTCAGGCCGTGCGGAAGGTTGCCCACCGATGCTACGGCTTCATGTACATCATCACTGGCTGTGCCCAAATCTTTCTTATGAATGTTGGCTGTAACGGAGAGATAAGGGATCGCTCCGAGGTTGTCAATTTCACCGTAGGTAGTGTCGCGCTTAATGTTGACCACATCGTTGAGCACGGGCCGGAGCGAGTTGCGCAATACCGGGATTTCCTTTAGCTCATCAATGCTGTTCATTTTATTTTCGGGGACTTCAACCTGAACGAGGTAACTCAGTCCAATTTTTTCATCGAGCCACACATTTTTTTCTGTAAAGCGGGAAGATGAAGTAGAAGCAACAAGCGAGCGGGATATATCCGATACATCAACACCCAACTGGGCTGCGCGGATTCGGTCGATATCAATATTGAGCGTAGGGTAATGGGTTGGTTGCGCCAACTGCACATCGCGCAGGTAAGTTATTTTTCTGAGCTTGGCGATCAGCTTATTCGCGTATTCCTCATTCAGTTTTTTATTCTTGCCCAATATCCTCACTTCAATCGGAGTGGGTGAGCCCTGACTAAGAACCTTATCGGTCAATTCAATGGGTTCAAAGGAAAGCATCACATCCGGCAATTCTTCTTTTACTTTCAGCCGGAAACGTTCTTTTAAGTCCTCGAGGTTTTCGTGGTAATCTTCTTTGAGGTTAACCTGCAATACCGCTTCTTGGGTGCCGCTCATAAAGAGGTAAATCGGGCTGGTAGAAAATTGACCCGGGTGCTGACCAACAAAAGCTGAAGTAACCGCAATGTTTTTTTTGCCAACCAATTCGTTTAGGATATCCAACATTTTTACGAGCTTCAATTCCGTCCTTTCCAAGCGGGTGCCATCCGGTGCCCGAAGCCGCACTTGAAACTGTCCGCTGTTTACCTTCGGGAGGACATCGCGACCTATTTTCGTGAGAAGAAGCACAGCCAAGGCAGATATAATTACCACATACCCCGTAACAATTATTTTTTGATAGGGTACGATCCGTTGCAAGAAACGCATGAAGCGCGCGCGCAGCCGCTCGAAGGGAGTAAGTTGGCCGCCCTTTTTTTCGATGAGTTTTTTTTTCAAATCCCAAGTATCGGTTTGGCCTTTCAATCCAGCGGCTGCAAACTCTTCCGCATCAGTAGTTTCCTTGCCATGATGACCTTTCATTAACCAGTTGGCCATTATGGGCACAAAGGTTTGGGCCAATAGATAGGAGGTTATCATGGAAAATGCAATCGCCATGGCGAGGGGCAAGAACAGCGCACCCGGAATGCCACTCATGGTGAACGCGGGAGCGAACACAGCCAGGATGCAGAACAAGATCAGCAGTTTCGGGAACGCAATTTCTTTACAGGCATCCCAAATGGCCAACGCTTTGGGCTTGCCCATGTCCAAATGTTGATGGATGTTTTCAATGGTAACGGTTGATTCGTCCACCAAAATCCCGATGGCCAGGGCAAGGCCGCTCAAGGTCATGATGTTGATCGTTTGGCCAAAAAGCGAGAGGAACAAGATACCCGAAATAATGGAAGCAGGTATGGTTAGGATTACAATTAGCGCTCCACGCGGATCGCCCAAAAACAAAAGCACCATCAGGCCGGTGAGCAACGCTCCGATGATGCCTTCCGCCATCAAACTTTTTACTGAGTTGATAACGTAAACCGATTGATCAAACTCATAGGACAACTCAACATCTTCCGGCAAAACGCCTTGAAATCTCGGCAAGGCTTTTTTCAGGTTTTGTACCACTTCCCACGTGGATGCATCGGCCGATTTGGTTACGGGTAAATAAATCGACCGTTTCCCATTCACTAAAGCATAGCTCGTAGTGAGATCTGCACCATCTTCCACGGTGGCCACATCGCGCAGGTAAAGATTGGACGCACTCCCGCTTTTAAAGAGTGGAATGCTTTCAAAATCCTTTATATTTTTAATGGTCGAATTTGTTGGCGCGAAATAATTAATGCCCCCGATGTGGACATTTCCTGCCGGTGATGTTTGGTTATTTACCCTGAGGGCTTCCACAATTTGGTCAGCGGTGAGGTTGTGCGACCGCAATAATTCAGGATTGACCCGGATGACAACGGTGCGCACGTTTCCTCCAAAAGGAGCCGGGGAAACCAATCCCGGAATGGAAGTAAACGAAGAACGGACATACACATTGGCCAGGTCCATCAACTCATTGTTTGATCTTACTTTGCTACTCAATACCAGTTGGCCTACGGGTAGGGTGGAGGCATCAAACCGGATGATGAAGGGTGGGGTGCTGCCGGGTGGAAAACTCGCCTGTGCCCGGTTGCTGAAGGCCGAAACCTCTGCTGCCGCCTGGGCCATATTGGTGCCTTCATAAAATGTAAGCTTCATCAGGGTAAGGCCTTGAATATTTCTGGTTTCAATACTTTTTACCCCCGAAACGAAGAGCATCAGGTTAACATAAGGCTTGCCGAAATTGCCTTCCATCTGCGCAGGGGTGTACCCAAAAAATGGATGCGAGAGATAGATTACAGGTAGATTGAGCGAAGGAAAAATATCGATTTTGATGGTGCGAATGGCATTCACACCAAAGAATAACAGGCCCGCCACCACCACTAAAATGGTAATGGGTTTGCGAAGAGCGAATCGTATCAAGTCCATAAGAGTTACTGCGCCTGTTTTATGAATAAGTCAAAGTCACCCGAAGCGGCCGCTTTCTGAAGCAAGGCCTGCCATACATTGATAAAGGCCAAATTCAAATCTACCTCGGCCCGGTTGAGTGAGTACAAGGCTTGCTGCAATTCTACGATGGTGGTTAGCCCATTTTTATACAAGACACTCTTTTGAAGATAAGCCTCGGAAGCCGCCTTGAATTGCAGTGGCACCTCCCGGGTACTTTGCAAACTATTTTCAATCTTCTGGTCAGCGAGGATCAATTGATCTTGCAATTGGGTGGCTATGAGGTCGTATTCATTTTGATAAGCCGCAGAAACAAATCGTTGGGCATTTACCTGCTGGCGTATTTTGGGTAGGCTCATCACATTCCATGACATGGAGATGCCCAGAATGTAGTTGGTGCGCGTAGGATTGATTCCATCCAAATAGTTTTTAGAATAGCTGTCGGGAAAAGCAACTCCATAATTGGGATTGAACCCCGAAGCCCTTGTTTGCAGTACACTGAAAAAATTAAACCCGGGGCGAATACTTTTTTGAATGAAGGAAGCGGTATGGTTACT
>JAYVMP010000178.1:0-2926 GCA_043758895.1 Bacteroidota bacterium | reverse complement strand
ATTTATTTTACCACAAAAATAAAATCGCTTCCCGGTGCATTGTCGCCAAACTCACCGGCCCTCGGCTGAGGTTTCAAGGATTCCACGTAGGTATTAATCTCACCAAGGGAAAGGATCCCGTCTTTGCCGCCACGGCTCCTTAATGCTTCGAGAAGTTTACGGGCGAATGGTGAATTCATCCCCGGACGGCCGTCAGGCACATATTCCTTGCCCCCCGAAGTGATGTAGCGTCTCGTTTTATAGGAGAGTTTTCTGGTCACCATTTCGGCTTGAGAGGCTTCTTTGTAAACGTCTTCATCAAGCCCTCTGTGTGCAATGGACTGGTCAAATGTACCTCCAAAGCAAACGTCCATCGCCAATAAAATGTGTTCGCTAGGAATATTGTTTATAATGGAGCGAAGGCGGTTGTGTGAAAGGTAAGTCGTCTTGGCCTCATCATGCAATTGTGATTCTTTGGTCACCACAAATCCCTCACCAAAGGTCTGGTCAAACTGGCCATGGCCCGCAAAGAAAATAAACAGTTGATCCAACGGTTTATATTTTCTCTCGGCATATTCGCGCAATTTTTTTAAGATGTCGGATTGAGAGCCACCCTCCACAACTTCCACTTTATAACCATAATTCTTTTTCAATTCCTCGGCAATCGTTCTTCCGTCATTTACCGGGTTTACCAAGTCTGGCCAATTGTCATAATCATTGGTGGTGAATAAAATCGCATAGTCGCTCCGGTCCAGCTTGCTGGCATCTGCCAAAGCCGTTGTGCCTACTGTCACCGTTCGTTGGCTCACTGTTTTTACCCCATCCGTATTTTCTGCAACAATTTCTATCACGTTGTTGCCATCCATGAGTGTTATGTTTTTTTCGATAACGCTTTTGTGCTTTTCTTCTTCGGTTGTAGGCTCAATGCTAAGCATTCCACGAGAACCTGACTCAGGGGTTTCTTTGATGGTGATGGTGATGTTCTTCAGTGGGGAAGAAGATTCGATTTCAAATTTAATTTTATACTTCGCTTCCCCTGCATAATTACTCTCTGCCGTTGGGGTGATCCAGTTAATCACAGGGATAATTGAGCTGGCCACCTTCTTTGGGTCGCTCAAATCCACTTGAAATTCGTTGGTCCTTGTGGATACATTTTGACCCCATAAAGCCATGGGAACTGCAATAAGACAAAAAAGGGAATTGAATTTATTTTTCATGTGTTAGGAGTTTATTTTTTAGTTGCCTCATGACCCATACCTGATTATCATTCCTTTGGATCTGTTTTGCGGATGTCCATTTCATAAAAATTTATTTTAATATCACTTTGCCACTCAACGTTTGCTGGAGGCCATTGCCCTGAACTTGTGCGCGATAGATGTACAAGCCGCTACTCGCGTTGGAGGCCGAGGCATCCCAGGTAACGTTGTAAAACCCAGCGGTCAGTGGCGTATTGATTAATGTTGTAATGAGGTTGCCCATCAAATCATAGACTTCAACCCGGACATGGTAAGAGGATGCGCCATCGGGTAAATTAAATGGAATGGAAGTTATTCCTGACGAAGGGTTTGGGTAAGCCTGGCCTAAGAAGATCATTTGTGGCTTCAACTTTTCTTGAACATCGGTTCCATAATAAACAATAAAGCCTTTGGACGATTTTGGATTGATCACATAGTTATTTTGCTCTCGCATATTGATCGGGCGTTGCAGCCCAACATCAAAAAGATAAAGCTCGGCATCCACGGCAGCGTTATCCCAGGTCAATGTTATATCCTCCTCTGATTCAGCGTTCACATTGAATTTCCAATTATATCCTGACAACACCGGCACCACATCCTTAGAAAAATTCTTCATAAAATGTTCCGGGTGAGGGAAATCCATTTCAAATGTTCCAAACGGAGACGGTGGTGCAAAATCATCAAATTCGTCATACGAAAAACTTGCGTTAGCGGCCATCCCAACTCCACCAAAATTAAATTGGTGTTCCCCCTGGATCATCCGGATCGGAACATTCCATTTCTGTGCAGCGCGCGCACTATTATTATTTTCACCATTCTTTTTTGCGATGCCCGGATTGATTTGCATTTTCACCGCTACTTGAACAGCGGACTGAGCAAAGACGAAACCTCCACTATAGGGCTGAATGACACTAGTTCCATTGGCAGTGCTGCCATCCACATAATTTCCATTTTGAAAAATCTTTATAGCATTTACTCCAGTCACTCCCGATCGCGTATCTTCCCAATTGATGGGCACGGTATAAGGATTGCCGATAAGGTTATAGCCTGCGCTTAAGCTTAGTTGAAATAAATTTGCCTGGTTATAGTTCGGAGACGTTGCCCCTTGAAAAGTTAAATTTTGGCCGGTTCGACTTATCACAAAGTATCCCTCACCGCGCGCTACGGAAGAAAAATCACCTGGATATTGCAACCAGCTTTGGGGGCTGTCTTTATATTTTAGCAATCGCCAGCTCGTTATATCTGGGGCTCCGAAAGCCGTAAAAATGTTAGAAACACTCGATGACGTTAAATCCAATGGCACAGAAATGATGGTGTAATTTGCAACTTGTGTACCCGCTGATACACCGACCACTGCTGCGGCTGCTCCACCAAAAGTAAGATGGGTAGTGTAACTGCCGGTGGTAGGATTAACCGTACTATTGTTGGATGGGTCTTTCGCGGTGAAAAAGTATTCAATCCCCATATCATCAAAGAAGGAGGCCTGAAGCGGAAAATCATAGGTATTTGCTGCGCTTCCTGGAGTACCCGCTAAAGTTTGAAATTGAGTAAACGTAATTTTGCGGTAGCTCATGACCACGGAGGCTACTGATACATTGTCCGTGGCCGTAACCGTAAATTTTGAAGTTGCCAAACTTGCTTTCGGCAATGAACTTACCGGGGTGAAAGAAATCACAGGCGGCACAACATCCGAGGTTGTAAATTGCCAGTTG
>JAYVMP010000177.1:0-1575 GCA_043758895.1 Bacteroidota bacterium | reverse complement strand
TATACGGGTGGAATTTCCTGCATCGGGCTTTATTTTTTTACCGCAAGCAATTTGCCTTGGGGAATTTTTTGCGTGGTGATGGCCAGCATCGGCTATTCGGGGAGTTTGGTTTTTTACGATGCCTATCTGCCGGAGATCGCCACCGAGGATTGCTTTGATAAAACCAGTGCCCGTGGCTATTCATTCGGTTACTATGGCAGTGTGATCATGATGGTGGTTGCCCTGCTCTTTATCCTTTCCCCAACCACTTTTGGTTTTCCCAATGCTGGCATGGCCACGCGCTTTTCATTTCTGGTGGTGGGGGCATGGTGGATCGGCTTTGCCCAAATTCCTTTTGCACATCTTCCCAACAACCCATTTCATCAAATGCCTGGCAAGCAAAAATTATTGAAGGGTTACCACGAAATCGTTAAAGTGTGGCAAACCCTAAAGGAAAACCGTGACATAAAATTTTATATCCTTGCTTACTTCTTCTACAACATGGGTGTGCAAACGGTGATGTATCTTGCGGCTACTTTTGGCGCAAAAGAATTAAAGCTTCCGGATTTTAAACTCATAGCCACTGTCTTGCTGATTCAAATTGTGGCTGCCGTTGGGGCAAATTTGTTTGCCCGTTTTTCTGGCCTGAAGGGAAATAAGGTTGCCCTAATTACCATGATTTGTTTTTGGATTGTGATTTGTTTTGCTGCTTATTATGTGACGAATGAATATCAATTTTATGCTGTTGCCTTTGCTGTGGGCATGGTGATGGGTGGAATTCAGTCTTTGTCGCGTGCCACCTATTCTAAACTGATTCCGCAAAACTCAATTCAACACGCATCGTACTTCAGCTTCTTCGATGTAACGTTCAATTTGTCGGTGGTGTTTGGCACGTTCAGTTATGGCCTGATCGAACACCTGACGGGCAGTATGCGGAACAGCACTTTGGCACTTGCTTCATTTTTTGCGGTAGGATTGATGCTGCTTTTTCAGGTTAAGTCAAAAGCAATTACAAAAGTTGTGGTATAAGTCCGTGGCTAATGGTTCCTAAACTCATCTCAAAAATAGCATCTCATTGCGAGCGAAGTGAAGCAACCCATTTTAGAATTTATTTAGGGGGATCGCTTCGGTCGTTCCTCCTCTCAAAAGAAGGTGCTTTTTTTTACTTTTGAGATGGCTCCTATTTATTTTTCTCTATCGAACGCTCCACCCACTTGATGAGCCCCCCAAGTTTGTTCGGCTCCAACCACCTCGCCACGATCACCAGATCATGGTCATGATCAACAACGATAAAATTACCACCAAAGCCATTGGCATAATAAATAGTTTTAGAAACATCGCCCAATTCATTCCCCTCATTGAGCCACCACATGAAGCCATAGGATTTATTGGCAACCGATGGAACTTGCGCGGCATCCACCCATTTCCCTGAAATCAACTGTTGGTTTTTCCATTTGCCTTTTCTTAAGAAGAGCAAACCAAACCTTGCCTGGTCAAGTGTGTTGATAAATAAACCTCCACCATGGTGCCCGCCTCCGCTTACGGATTGCATCATCATGCCATCCAGGTTTACATACGAATTCTCATATCCGTGCC
>JAYVMP010000176.1:0-15820 GCA_043758895.1 Bacteroidota bacterium | reverse complement strand
GTACTTGGTGAAGTCTCGTCAATTTTTAGTGTCAGATTTTTCCGCTTCGCTGGATTGATAACCGAAGCCTTTAAGTCCGTGTCGGCATATTTCCATGCTTCCTTGAATTGTTTTTTCACTTCATCCGCGTCTTTTGTTTTTCCTTGTCCGATTAGACTTTCAAATAGTCCGTTTAGGGCAAACCCATTTTTTGGCCAGTATGCTAAATCTTCTCTATAAACTTTTTCAGCCTCTTTATAGTCCCCTGTTGTTAGTAAAATATTTCCTAACATGTGCCGAACAGAAAAAAACCAGTCGGGTGGTTCATTGTAATTGAGATTGTCCTCGATTTTAATTGCCTCTGCGAGTAATTGAATTGCTTGTTTGTGTTTCCCGTCTTTTTCATTCAACTCAGCTTCTAATACCTTTGATGATATTTTACAGACTTCTGTGACTTTGTTTATCCCCCAATTTAATTGTTCAGCGATTGACGGAACCTGACTAAGCTCGTTCAATATTTTTAGTTCCTCTTTTGCCTGTTCAATTTTATTTAAGTTGGCATACGCCATTCCCCGAGCATAATGCCAAATGGCGGTTGGATAAATTAAGTCATCTGTCGGCTTGATCAGAGTCAGAATCTTTTCCCACTGACCAAATTTTATCAAGATATGGTTAGGAATTGTTAGGAAGTGTTGAGTCATTTCAAATCCAGACTCCTGATAATATTTTTTGTCAACGAGACTTGCTGTCTTGTACGCAGCTTCAATTGAACGCGCGCCTCGTCCTTCAAATGCTGCTGTTGCAGCTAGAAAATGATAGTTGTGTGGATAATACATTTGTGGGTAATATCCTTGTGATTTGCATTCGGCTATATAAATACTATCCGCAATTACAGCAGCCTCGTTGGCAATTGACCCTTCGTGATAATCACCAGTATTGATATAAATATGAGATGGCATGTGAACCAAATGCCCCGCTGATGGCACGAGAGTTTTAAGTCTTTCGGCACTTACCAACGCTTTTGTAAGATCAGGGCCAGCTTCTGTCGCATGGAGATAAAGATGGTTGGCTAGCGGATTCCTTGTGTCTATTGAAATCACTTTTTCGAGAAGCGATACAATTTCTGGTGTCCATGGTCTTGGCTCACCACCTTTGTGAGCGTAATAATCCCAAGGGTGTAAATTTATTATGGATTCTGCATAAAGGGTTGCCACAAAAGAATTATCAGGAAACTTAATGTGTGCCTGTTTCATCGAGTTTGAAAAGCCTTCTGCATCTGTAAGAACTGTATCCTCTGGAAATTTTATCTGAATTGCTTTTATGACAGCCTTTTCCCACGCTGTTGCATTTTCACTGAAAGCAACCGCTTTTGTAACCGCGTTCCTTATATCGTTCACCATTCCCATGTTACTGGTTGAGTTGAGGTTTGGCCCCAACACATATGCGATTCCCCAGTAGCCCATGGCAAAAGTGGAATCTTGTCTGACAGCTTCTCTAAATGATCGTTCCGCTTCAGCATGATTGAAACCATTTGCCATAATTATTCCTTGATTAAAAAACATTTGGGAATACTTTGACTTTGTTGTCACGGGAACGCTGTAGTCCCCAATGCTCTTCAAAACGGGAGCTTCAAAAGATGGTCGGTTTTCTCTACATCCTGCTGTCCACAGAAATGTCATTAGTGAGATGAAAAAGATTTTAATTGTTTTCATATGAATAGGTTTTGGTCAAGTCGTTTTAGGTTGTCCAGTTACTCTACTCTGTCGTATGGCCTGCCTGCCAACGTTTGTGTTTCTGCAGTGGCGACCTGTCCCACGACACAATTTAAATAAAGAAAACGAAAGTAATGAGGACACCGAACCCCGCCATTGCAGAAACATTTTGTTGTGCGTTCGTGCTTTTTGACTTAATTCTTAATTAATAACTCCAATTTCTCGGTCAGTTTTTTCGCTCCAAAGTCGTTTAAGTGGTCAGCATCTCTAAAGTCTGTCGATGAAAAAGAACTATCATTTAAAAAATTGTGATAAGAGCAATTCGCTTTATTTTTAACCAAGTTGCTAATTGAAGTATATATGACTTTCAATTGCCTTTTGTCTAAATTGGAAACGTATGTGTTAAATGCTGGACTTGTGTAGAATAGCATTTTTATGCTTTTGCTTTCTGCAAAGTCTGTCAAATCATTTAGTATAATTAGGTTTTCCGTAAGATAGCTGCGGTCTGATTTACTATGTCTTTTAGCTGCTTCTATTCCTGTTCTTATTAAGTCTTGTGTGTCATTTTTACTTTTTCCGTAACCCAATTCAGTACAAGTTATGACACCTTTATTTTTTAAATAATACGAATAGATTCTTTTAAGGTTTAAGATTGGTTTGATACTAAGTAATTCTGAGTTATCTGAAAGACGATTTGATTTATTAATGTCATAATATATTTCATAGTTTTTTACTCGCCATGACTCTATTCCATTAGAAACCCTCATGAATAGAGTGAAGTAGTCAATAGGAATTACAATATACTTTAATCGCTCCCATTTGGTTTCATACTTTTTAATAATTTCATAGTCGTAATCAATTGATTGCGATATGTGACTTGCATTAAAAGCATTTGCACTAATGTAATTAGGGTCTATACCGTAATAAGTATGGCTACTACCTAAAAAAAGTATTTCAATATTTTTCGCATTCTTGTCAAGATACTCTTTTTTGAAAGTGTAATCATTAGGAATCTTCCTTAGAAGTATTTCACCAATGAACGCAATTATTATTAAGGGTATTAATAGTAATACCGATTTTGTAATGAATCTTCTCATTATTAAAACTGAAAATAAATGAACTGTTGCTCTTTGCCACCAAACAGAAAGATTGCACTAATAATGGCATAATAGAAGATGTATCTATAGGCCGGATTCCATGTTGCTCCCAAATAAGCTATTGCATATTGCCGCTCTCTTCCTATCCATTCGATAAATATAAAGACAAATAACAAAATTGGGGTAGTGCAACCAATTTGCTTATTTAGAAGTTGTATTGTTTGAATATAAGAGTGTTTCTGAAATAAGCCTGTTGTCATACTTAAAATGTAATTATAAGCATGATTAATATTTTCAGCTCTAAAAAATATCCATGCAATGACAGTCAAACTAAATGTCACTAACATCGAATAGAGTTCTTTGAAACTAGGAATATGTTTACCCTGTGCAACAATTTCTAGGTTATTACGATTGCTATTGGTTAATACTAGGGGTGTAAAATAAATAGCATTTAAGGCACCCCAAGCAATAAAAGTCCAATTTGCGCCATGCCAAAACCCACTTACAAGAAAAATGATAAATGTATTTCGAATCTTCATCCACAACCCGCCTTTACTACCACCTAATGGAATATATAGGTAATCTTTAAACCAGGAGGACAGCGAAATGTGCCAGCGTCTCCAAAATTCGGCAATGTCTCTTGAGAAATAGGGAAAGGCAAAATTTCTTAAAAGGTCTATCCCAAATAGTCTACTAGTACCTAATGCGATATCCGAATAGCCTGAGAAGTCGCAATAGATTTGGAATGAAAAAAATAATGCACCCAAAACAAGCGTGCTTCCTGAATAGCTTGTTGAATTATTGAAAATTGTATTTGCATATTCTGCACAATTGTCAGCTATGACAACTTTCTTGAATAAGCCCCACAATATTTGCCGCAATCCATCAACTGCTTTTGAATAATCAAACTCTCTTTTTTTAAGAATTTGAGGCAAAAGATGAGTTGCTCTTTCGATTGGTCCTGCTACAAGCAACGGGAAAAAGCTAACAAAAACCGAATAATCAATAAAGTTTTTTTCGGGTTTTATTCTGTTTTTATAAAGGTCAATTACATAAGATAAACCGTGAAAAGTATAAAATGAAATACCTACTGGTAATATTATTTGTAAAGTCCCAAAATTTACTTTAAACCCTAATAGAGATAGTCCATCAGCAAATGATGCGGCAAAAAAGTTGTAGTATTTGAAAATTCCAAGAAAACCTAAGTTGACACCTACACTTAGCCACAACCAAAATAATTTCTTTCTCTTGTCTTTAGCCTCATGTATTTTGATGCCTGTAAAGTAGTCTAGTAAGGTCGAAAAGATTAGTAAAAACAGAAATCGCCAGTCCCAGCAAGCATAAAAAAAGTAACTTGAAACTAAAAGTAAAATATTTTGTAGTCTTAGATTCCCTTTTGTCGCAAACCAATAAAGTATAAAAACAATCGGTAAGAATATTGCAAAGTCAATTGAGTTAAAAAGCATTCCTTATGTCCATTATTTTAAAATTTGTCACCTTACTGTCCAAAGAAGCATGACGCACAAAACATCCGGATATATGTAATAGATTGCATATATCCCTCTATTGCATTCTCTAAAAATACTTAATTGGATGGAATCGACATTATAACATAGGTGCATTTCCTAGGTGTGTCAGCGCATAAGTATTGTGCAACGCCTTCCGGATGTTTTTCTTTGTTATCAAAGTTTCCCCTCTCAGATATGATTGATTGTCAAATTGATACCGTGAAACGCGCTCCGTTTCCGCAAGGAAACTTTCGGGAACAAAAAACCCTCAAAAGAGGCTAGAAGAGGCACTTTTGAGGGTCAGGTTGTAGCGGGGACAAGACTCGAACTTGTGACCTTTGGGTTATGAGCCCAACGAGCTACCAACTGCTCCACCCCGCGATTTAGAGGCACAAAAGTAGAACCACATTACTTAAAAACCAAATCCAACTTCTCGTGTCTTGCCAGACGCATTATAAAACACGACCTCCGGGGTGGATTTATTAAACAATCCTACCCTAATAGAGCCAGCAGCTGAACAAGTCCATTGAGGCAAAAAATTGCATCTGCATTCTTTAAGTCTTCCCCAACTTCCACTATCACAAAGTATATCTTTGTAAAATAAATCATCGCTATGATCAAGGAATATATCCAAACCAACCGGCAGCACTTTCTCGATGAACTTTTCGAGTTGCTCCGCATCCCGTCCGTCAGTGCCGATAGCCGCAACAAGGCCGATGTGCGAAAGGCGGCTGAGTTCATTGTTCAAAAATTAAAAGATGCCGGAGCTGATGCAGTGGAGATTTGTGAAACCAAAGGCCACCCCATCGTTTACGGACAAAAGATCATTAGCGCAACAGTGCCCACCGTTTTGGTGTATGGCCACTACGATGTGCAGCCTCCCGACCCGCTCAACCTCTGGACTTCACCTCCGTTCGAACCGATAATTAAAGAGGGTAAGATTTATGCCCGTGGTGCGTGCGATGACAAAGGCCAGGTATATATGCACATCAAAGCTTTTGAGACCATGATGCAACTGAACCAACTTTCGTGCAACGTAAAATTCATGATCGAAGGCGAAGAAGAAGTCGGCTCGGACAACCTCGGCACTTTCGTAAAGGAAAACAAAGATAAGCTCGAGGCCGATGTGATTTTGATTTCGGACACATCCATGATTTCTTTGGATTATCCTTCCATCACGGTTGGCTTGCGCGGCCTGAGCTACCTTGAGGTAGAGGTGACGGGCCCCAACCGCGATTTGCATTCGGGTGTTTATGGCGGTGCAGTTGCTAATCCCATCAACATACTCAGCGCAATGATTGCATCCCTGCATGATGAAAATGGTCGAGTTACAATTCCAGGGTTTTATGACAACGTGGTAGCGCTAAATGAAACCGATCGAAAGAAGTTAAACGAAGCTCCTTTTGATTTGAATGAATACAAAAAGGATTTGGCGATCGATGAGGTGCGCGGGGAAAAAGGATACACCACTATTGAGCGCACGGGTATCCGCCCAACCGTAGATGTCAACGGAATTTGGGGAGGCTATATGGGGGAAGGGGCAAAAACTGTTTTGCCTTCTAGGGCATCAGCAAAAATTTCAATGCGCTTAGTTCCCAACCAAAACAGTCATGAGATTAGCGAACTGTTTACTAAATATTTTTTATCGATTGCCCCTAAGTCGGTGAGGGTGAAAGTTATTCATCATCATGGCGGAGAGCCCGCTGTGACGCCAACGAATTCAAAAGCATTTAAGGCGGCCAGCGATGCGTTTGTAGAAGTGTGGGGCAAAGTACCCATACCAACACGCGATGGCGGCAGCATCCCGATTGTTTCGCTTTTCAAAAAAGAGTTGGGGTTGGATACTGTGCTCATGGGCTTTGGCCTTGATAGCGATGCAATACACTCACCCAACGAACATTATAGCGTAAAGAATTTTTTGATCGGCATTGAAACGATTGTTGCCTTTTATAAGCACTTCAGCGAGAAATAGAAATTCTACTTCCTTTTGTACTTCTTATTTCAGCTTCACGCGGGCAAATCAAAGTTCGCGCCCGGGCTTATCGGACCCAAATAAAACAATGCGCTCACCTTTATCTGTTTCCGGTGTAGGAAGTGCGGCTTTCAAATAATCCTTTACTATAGGTCAACAGATTTACGCGCACACCTTACAAAGTGAAGGCAAATGGCAAAAGCGGTTAATCCTCCTCCAATGAATCAGCCTTGTGTACGATTGCGGGAATTTCCGTCCGCCATCGGACGGAAATTATTGAGCTAAATTTTCAAAAAATCAGTAAAAACGCAATTAACCTTGTTTTTGTATTATGGCATGTCTATTGACTATTGCTCGATCATCCTGTAAACAATCAACATCATGCTCAAGCACAATTTTCTCCTGATCTTCAGAAACTTCAAGCGTTTTAAAAGTACATTTTTCATCAACTTGATCGGCCTTTCAACAGGGCTTGCTTGCACCTTGCTGATTTATTTATGGGTGAACGATGAAATGAACATTGACAAATTTCATGAAAATGATACCCGGCTTTTTCAAGTAATAGAAAACTCAGCGGAAGCCGATGGCATCAAGACACAACCCTCAACGCCTGATCTGCTGGGGGAAACGATGATCAAAGAACTGCCCGAAATCGAATATGCAGTTTCGGTTACGCCCTACAAATGGTTTGGAAAATTTGGACTCTCCATTGGTGAGGCTACTATCAAGGCAACCGGGCAATACGCCAGCAAAGATTTTTTCAATGCTTTCTCCTATCCGCTTTTGCAAGGGGATAAGAACCAAGTGCTGGCTGATAAAAATTCAATCGTGCTATCCGAAGAATTGGCCATCAAAATTTTTAAATCAAAAAAGAGCGTGATCGGCAAAACATTGGATTGCCAGATACTTGGTTTTAAACAGCTGGTAATGGTATCCGGCATCTTTAAAGGAACTCCGGCCAACTCCACCGAACAGTTTGATTTTGTTTTGTCGTTTGAATTGTGGAAGGATTTATCGGCTAAAGTGGGCAGGTCAATCCATTGGGGCAATCACGGCCCATACACGTATGTAGTTTTACATCCTGAGGCAAAACTCAATTCATTCAACAGAAAAATTATGGGGTTCTTAAAATCAAAGGACAAAGATTCGAATGCAGATTTGCTTGCAGTACCTTATTCCAGCCAATATCTTCATGGCACGTACCAAAATGGAGAGCAAGCCGGTGGAAGGATTGAGTATGTAAAGTTATTCTCTATCATCGCCTTATTTATTTTAGGCATTGCATGCATCAACTTCATGAATTTGTCAACAGCCAAAGCATCGCGGAGAGTTAAAGAAGTTGGGATAAAAAAAGCAATTGGCGCAAACAGAAGTGCATTGATGGTTCAGTATTTGAGCGAATCCGTGGCGATGGCATTCTTGTCGTTGGCACTCGCCATTATTTTGATCGAGCTGGTCCTTCCACAATTCAACCTGATCACCGGAAAACAATTGGTTCTTTCTACAAACCCGAGTTTCGTTTTATCGATTCTCAGTATTACCTTATTTACAGGATTTATCGCAGGCAGTTATCCTGCCCTGTATCTTTCTGGATTCAACCCGGCAGTAGTGCTAAAAGGAAAACTTACTACTTCAATAGGAGAACTGTTTGCCCGAAAGGGTCTAGTGGTTTTTCAGTTTGCCCTTTCTGTCATCTTAATTGTGTCGGTCTTGGTGGTGTACAAACAAATCGAATTTGTGCAAACAAAAAACCTGGGCTACGACAAAGACCACATCATCTATTTTGACAACGAAGGAAAAGTAGCCGGCAATCAAGAGGCTTTTTTTTCGGAAGCAAAGAATATTCCTGGTGTCGTTAATATTTCAGGTATTGCTACCACGCTTATCGGCCATCAGAACGCTACTCAAGGTCTCGAATGGGAAGGTAAAAAACCAAACGAAGTGATCATGTTCGAAAATGTTACGCTGAGCTACGACATGATCGAAACACTTGGCGTGAAAATGCTGGCAGGCCGCACCTTCTCGCGCGATTTTAAAACTGATGATCAAGCAATTATCTTCAACGAAGCCGCTCTTGCCGTCATGGGCATAACAGACCCCGTTGGAAAGTTAATTAACCTTTGGGGAGAAAAGCGAAACATCATTGGCATCGCCAAGGACTTTCATTTTGAATCGATGCACGAGCGCGTGAAGCCGCTCTTTTTTATAATCAATCCATCGAAAACCTTAAAGATCATGGCAAAAGTTCAGGCTGGAAAAGAGCGGGAAGCCATTACAAGTTTAGAAAAGCTTTATTCAAAATTTAATCCGGGATATACCTTCACTTATCAATTTCTTGACCAAGATTACCAAGCGCAGTATGTGTCCGAAAAAAGGGTTGCCGTATTATCCCAATACTTTGCCGGTTTGGCTATTTTAATTTCTTGTTTGGGGCTATTTGGTTTGGCCGCCTTCACAGCAGAAAGAAGAATCAAAGAAATTGGTATCAGAAAAATACTGGGGTTGAGCGAGATTGGAATAGTTTATCTTTTGTCAAATGAATTTACAAAAATAGTTCTTACGGCCATTGTCATCGCTTTGCCCATCAGTTATTTCATCGCAGCGCAATGGCTTGGCAGCTTTGCTTTCAAGATAGAACTGCAATGGTGGTATTTTACAGGTGCGGGATTTTTGGCCCTGATAATTGCATGGCTCACCGTTGGCTCCCAAGCGATAAAAGCGGCAAGAGCCAATCCGGTGAAGAGTTTGAGATCGGAATAAATCCTCCACACGCACAGAACATTTTGACTTTAACGTGATGGTTGTTTATGATGCCCTGTTGGCTTAAAAGTCTATCAACAATTTCTATCAAAGCCGGATAAACCCTTCAAAATTTTTGTGATCACGGTGATAGAGTACTTCTTTTGGTAAAGATTTAAAATACTCGTAAGTGATTTTCAAGCCTTCTGCGCGCGAAACCTTCGGTTCCCATTTCAATATGCTTTTGGCTTTCGTGATGTCGGGCTGGCGCTGCTTGGGGTCATCTTTGGGAAGTGGTTGATAAATTATTTTTTGCGTTGTGCCCGTGAGCTTGATAATTTCTTCAGCAAATTCCTTAATGGTAATCTCGCTGGGGTTGCCAATGTTCATCGGCAAAACGTAGTCGCTCCTTAGCAAGCGGTAAATTCCTTCCACCAGATCATCCACGTAACAAAACGAACGCGTCTGCGAGCCATCACCAAAAATGGTAAGGTCTTCTCCACGCAATGCCTGACCAATAAAGGCAGGAAGCACTCGTCCATCATTCAATCTCATGCGAGGGCCATACGTATTAAATATCCGAATGATGCGCGTGTCAACTTTGTGATACGTGTGGTAAGCCATCGTCATTGCTTCCTGAAAGCGTTTGGCTTCATCATACACACCGCGCGGGCCTACGGGGTTTACGTTACCGTAATATTCTTCCGGCTGGGGATGAACATTAGGGTCGCCATACACTTCGGAGGTGGAAGCGATCATGATCCGCGATTTTTTGGTTCGCGCTAAGCCAAGCAAATTATGGATGCCGAGCGATCCGACTTTTAAAGTTTGAATCGGGATTTTCAAATAATCAATGGGGCTGGCCGGAGACGCAAAATGCAGAATGTAATGAAGCTCGCCCGGCACATGCACAAACTTGGAGACATCGTGGTTGTAAAATTCAAAGTCTTTTAGCTTGAACAAATGCTCGATGTTTCGTAGGTCGCCCGTGATGAGATTGTCCATGGCAATCACTTCATGGCCTTCCTTGATAAAACGGTCGCACAGGTGTGAGCCAAGAAAACCAGCAGCTCCGGTGATTAATATTCGTTGCTTATCCATGGATTGCTTTTCTTCCGATACTAAAATAGGTGTAGCCCAACTCTTTCATTTGGGATAGGTCATATAAATTCCGTCCATCAAAAATGACTTTATTTTTTAACGAAGTGGAGAGTCGCTCAAAGTCAGGCGTGCGAAATTCGGGCCACTCGGTGGCAATGAAAATGGCATCGGCCCCATCGGCCGCTTCGTAAGGGTTTTCAAAGTAAGAAATCTTATCGCCCAACAATCTTTTTACATTGTTCATCGACTCTGGATCGTGCGCTTTTACTTTCGCTCCTGCCTTCAATAATTCGGCAATGTTTTCCAGTGCGGGTGCTTCACGGATATCGTCAGTATGCGGTTTAAACGAAAGCCCCCACACCGCAATTGTTTTTCCCCTTAAATCATTCTTGAAGTATTCTTTGATCTGTGGAATCAATTTTATTTTTTGTGTTTCATTGACCTCCATCACGGCATCAAGGATTTTGAAATCATAGTTGGCATCATCCGATGATTTGGCTAAAGCCTGCACATCTTTGGGAAAGCAGCTACCTCCATAACCAATACCAGGGAACAAAAACCTTTTGCCAATGCGGCTGTCCGTGCCAATTCCCCTGCGAACAGAGTCCACATCTGCACCAAGCAATTCACACAAGTTGGCGATCTCGTTCATGAAGGTGATTTTAGTGGCCAAAAAAGAATTGGCCGCGTACTTTGTCAACTCGGCTGAGCGTTCGTCCATAAATACTAACGGGTTTCCTTGGCGCACAAAGGGAGCGTACAATGCTTCCATTGCTTTTTTTGCCCGTTCAGAACTTGTTCCGATGACCACGCGCTCAGGTTTCATAAAGTCATCAACGGCTACACCCTCACGAAGAAATTCAGGATTTGAAACCACATCAAAATTCACTTTCGCTTTAGCAGCGATTTTTTGTTTTACTTTTTCGGCAGTGCCAACCGGTACTGTGCTCTTGTCAACAATCACGGTGTATTCTTTCAGCAATGAGCCGAGGGAATCGGCAACTCCAAGAACATATTTTAGATCGGCCGAACCATCTTCACCAGGTGGGGTGGGCAAGGCCAAAAAAATAATTTTCGCTCCGGCAATCCCTTCTTTAAGGTCGGTTGTGAAAGACAGCCGCCCCTGATGGATGTTCCGCTGAAACAGCAATTCAAGGCCGGGCTCATAAATGGTGATCTCGCTCTTACTTAATTTTTCAACCTTGTCCTTATCAATATCAATGCAAACAACTTTATTGCCCGTTTCGGCAAAGCAAGTGCCCGTGACCAAACCAACATAACCTGTGCCTACAACCGCTATATTCATGAGTTAATATTTATTTTTTAGTTGCCACATTGAATGGCCATATCTGATTATCATTCCTTTGGGTCTGCTTTGCTGATGGGCATTTCATCTGTTACTTTTTTTTAAGGTCAAATCGAATAGCTGAAATTATCATATCGTGGTGGTGGAGAAGCCTCAAAAGCATTATGCAAAAAAAAGTTTAAGGTCATAAAAATAACATATTGGCTTCTTTTGGTAAGAAATATTATTCGCAAACTAACAGTCGTTTGGTAATAATTGCAAAGAGTTCTACTTTTGCTGCCCTAATAACTATTTTTATGAATGTGATGGAGGAAACGATGGCGGGGATCAGTTTTGATTCTTCGGAGAACGAAAAAATGATTGCTCAGATGATCCGCGATTTTGGAGCAAGGGAAATCCGCCCCAAAATGATGGAATGGGACGAGAGTCAATATTTTCCAGTTGAATTATTCAGGAAAATGGGCAAACTGGGGTTGATGGGAGTGCTTGTGCCAGAAGAATATGGCGGTGCAGGGTTTGGTTATCACGAATATGCCACAGCCATTGCCGAGCTTTCCAAGATCGATGGATCGATCGGCCTTTCCATGGCAGCCCACAACTCGCTTTGCACAGGTCATATCCTGCAATTTGCCGACAAAGAACAAAAGCAAAAGTATTTGCCCAAATTGGCCACGGCTGAATGGATTGGGGCATGGGGATTGACCGAGCCCAATACTGGCTCTGATGCTGGCAACATGAGGACAGTTGCAAAGAAAGACGGGGACTATTTTGTAATTAACGGAGCAAAGAATTTTATTACGCATGGCAAATCCGGAAATGTTGCCGTGGTGATTGTGCGCACAGGTGAAATTGGGGACTCACACGGTATGACCGCTTTCATCGTTGAGCGAGGTACACCCGGGTTTAGTGCGGGCAAAAAGGAGAACAAACTTGGCATGCGTGCGAGCGAAACAGCCGAAATGATTTTTACAGACTGCCGCATCCATAGCAGCCAAATGATAGGCCATGAGGGCGAAGGATTTGTTCAATCATTGAAGGTATTGGACGGAGGAAGGATTTCCATTGCTTCGCTTGGCTTGGGCATGGCACAAGGAGCTTATGAGGCTGCCTTGCAATACTCGAAAGAGCGCCATCAATTCAACAAACCGATTTCATCTTTTCAAGGAATATCGTTCAAACTTGCCGAGATGGCGACCAAAATTGAAGCTGCTCGACTGTTGGTCCACCAAGCAGCTGATTTAAAAAATAAGCACAAGCCGGTAAGCAAGGAATCGGCCATGGCCAAACTCTATTCATCGGAAGTGGCCGTGGATGTGGCCAACGAAGCAGTACAGATTTTTGGGGGTTATGGCTATATCAAAGACTTTCCGGTGGAGAAATTTTATCGGGATGCAAAATTGTGTACGATAGGCGAGGGAACTTCGGAAATACAAAAATTGGTGATTTCGCGAGCAATTCTAAAGTAAGTTTTGGAAAAATGAATGGAATGAGGCTATATTTGCAGCCCAAATAGTAAAACATGCTGATTATCAACATTAAGGAAAACGAATCGATCGACAAGGCTCTCAAACGCTTCAAAAAGAAGTTTGAAAAGACCGGTGTTTTAAAAGAATTGCGCTCAAGGACCTCGTTTACAAAACCTTCTGTGAAAAGAAGGAGCGAGGTAATTCATGCAGCCTACATTCAAAAGCGGTTTGCCGGAGATAATTATTAACATTCGATAGACATTCTGTCAATAGTCCCCCGCTTCTTTGCCAAGCGGGGGATTTTTTTTATCTTGATGGGGCAAGCAGAGTGGGCGTATTCAATGCAAGAATCCTTTCTCAAATATCTTAAGTTCGAAAAACGGTACAGTGTCAAAACGATTATTTCGTACCAAACCGATCTGCAACAATTTCAAGATTTCTTAAACAAAGAGTTTGACAAAATCCCCTCAGCGGAAGCAAATCATGGCCTTGTGAGGTCGTGGGTAGTGAGCTTAGTGGAAAGTGGTATCGACCCGGTTTCTGTCAACCGGAAAATTGCCTGCCTGCGGTCTTACTACAAATTTCTGGTCAAGGAATCAATCATTGCTAAAGACCCGATGGCGAAAATCAAAATCCTGAAAACGAAAAAAAAATTGCCCCACTTTGTGCACGAAGCGGACATGGCAGCAACGCTGGAAGATGTGCGGTTTGAAAAAGATTTTGACGGCATGCGCGACCAGCTCGTACTCGAGTTGCTTTATGGCACCGGCATGCGTTTGTCGGAGTTGATTGGCTTGAGAGACTCCAATTTGAATTTGAACGACCGCACCTTAAAAGTTTTGGGAAAAAGAAACAAGGAGCGCGTGATCCCTTTTACCACAGGCCTCGTTAAACTAATCGAAGAATACCGCAAAATCCGAAACCGGGAAGTGGAAAGAAAAGATGATTCATTTATGGTGATGAAAACGGGCGAGCCCCTTTACCCGATGATGGTGAATCGCCTAGTAAAAAAATATTTCAAAGATACTAACGTTGAAAAGAAAAGCCCGCATGTATTACGACACACCTACGCCACTCACCTAATCAACAAAGGTGCAGAAATCAATGCCGTGAAGGATTTATTGGGCCATACCAGTTTGGCAGCAACACAAGTTTACACCCACAACACCATGGAAAAACTGAAGAAGGTATTTGACCAAGCTCACCCGAAAGCGTGAGCAGATGTATTTTTATTATGTTCCACTTAAATTTTTTATCTTATGAAGCTACAAGTTCACTCGATCCACTTTGATGCCGATGACAAATTGATCGGATTCATTCAAAAGAAAATTGACAAACTGGAAACGTTTTATGACCGGCTCGTGGATGGCGAAGTATTTCTCCGACTTAACAACGAAGGAATCCAAAACAAGACCGTTGAGATAAAATTAAAAGTGCCGGGCAATCAGCTTTTTGCCAAAGAGCAAGCCAAATCCTTTGAGGAGGCCACCGACATGGCCACGGAAGCATTGCGCGCCCAATTGAAAAAATTTAAAACCAAATTGAAAGCAGGAAGAGTTTGAGGGATAATCCAGCAAAGAAAAAGGCTCCATTCGGAGCCTTTTTAGGTTACACTTTAAAAACTTTTTTTAGTTGATCGACATAGTCCAATCGCTCCCACGGAAACAAATTCACTATTACTTTCTTTTCATTTCTCCTCCCCTTATTAAAAATCTTTTCTACGGTTTTTGGTTCGCGGCCCATGTGGCCGTAGGCGGCTGTTTCGGAGTAAATCGGTGTGCGCAAATTGAATCGCTCTTCAATAAAATAGGGACGCATATCAAATACCTTCTCGATCTTTTTAGAAATCTCGCCATCGGTCAATTTCACTTTGGCGGTATTGTAGGTATTGATATACAGACCCACTGGTTTGGCTACACCAATCGCATAAGCAACTTGCACCAGCACTTCATCGCAGATGCCTGCGGCCACCATATTTTTTGCAATATGGCGAGTGGCATACGCTGCTGACCGATCTACCTTAGAAGGATCTTTGCCGGAGAAGGCACCCCCTCCGTGAGCGCCCTTGCCACCGTAGGTGTCAACAATTATTTTCCTTCCCGTCAGGCCGGTGTCCCCATGAGGGCCACCAATCACAAATTTGCCCGTGGGGTTGATGTGGTATTCGATGTCGTTGCCAAATAGTTTTTGCACGCGCTTGGGCAATTTTTTCTTGATGCGCGGCACCAGAATGTTGATCATGTCATCTTTGATCTTTTTTAACATTACCGAATCTTTAGCAAAATCGTCATGCTGTGTGGAGATTACAATGGCATCAATGCGCTGTGGCTTGTTGTCGTCACTGTATTCAATAGTAACTTGAGATTTCGCATCGGGGCGAAGGTAAGTCATTACTTTTCCTTCCCTGCGGATCACAGAAAGCTCACGCAGCAAAAGGTGAGCAAGATCCAACGGCAGCGGCATGTAGTTATCCGTCTCATTTGTGGCATAACCAAACATCATTCCTTGGTCGCCCGCGCCTTGGTCTTCTTTCCTTTTACGCTCTACCCCTTGATTAATGTCGGATGATTGTTCGTGAATGGCCGAAAATATTCCACAGCTATTCGCTTCAAACATGTATTCACTTTTGGTGTAGCCTATTTTTTTGATCACCTCCCGGGCAATGTCTTGCACATCGAGGTACGCTTCAGATTTTACTTCACCCGCCAAAACCACTTGGCCTGTAGTTACCAATGTTTCGCAAGCTACTTTGGAATTGGGGTCGTACGCCAAAAAATAATCAATGAGTGCATCGGAGATTTGGTCGGCTACCTTGTCGGGGTGGCCTTCGGAAACGGATTCGGAGGTAAATAAATAAGGCATTTGAAATGATTTTTTGATTTTGGAATTACAATTTTAAGAGCGGCAAAAATACAGGAATTAGCCAATTAGTCAATATGC